>JAYTVL010000462.1:0-14506 GCA_043744075.1 Pirellula sp.
TTATTGCTTCTCGAATAACTTCGTCTTCGTTGGAAAATATCCCTAGTGCCAACTGAGCATCAATGCGGTTTCGGAGATCTGATGGAAAAGTGTATTGCATGGCATATAGGTCCATTACTAGAGTGCGAAAGGACGATCACGTAGTTTTGCAACTATCAGGATCTGACAGATGTCGGAAAATTGAATGTGGACATGCCACTTTGGAGTGATCGGAACGGCACTAGGATCTGACGTCTCTCCTGTTGCATGTCGGGCTCAAGTTTTCGACGACCTTGAGAGTTGTCGCATGAGCAATTCAGTTTCTATGGACAAATTTGGCTCTAATTCAACGAGCCGCGATGGAATGTCCATGGAGGCGTGCAGGAGCGTGAGGATGATGATCTTGCCTTCGATTGCTGTTTCGCAAGCAAGCATATGCTGCTCGACTCGGTAAAATTTGAGCGACTCGTGAAAAAGAGTTTCAACGCGAAGAAGATCTGGGTTGTCTAAGACGCGACCGATTCCCGCTTCGAGCTTCAAAACGTACTTGGCCGCAACTCGCCTCCCAAATCGTTCGATCGAATGCGATTCTATACCAGCGATATCGCGCAACGCACGATCGGTTAGGTGTACAGTCTGTTCCCCGATGGCTTGCCTGACCACTACTGAACTTTCTTAAGGAGGCTTCGGAGATCGCCGTTGAAGATGTGCGTTCGGCCGTCAATGGCATCCTGATACCCCTCAAGGATCGCGTCTCGTGCAGTAGATGCTTCCTGTCTGCTCTTCTGTTGCCGCAACAGGTCTCGTACGAATTCGCTGGGCGTTGCGTATAGTGTCCCGTCTCCGGAATTCGCGTCGACAAAGGCCCGCAATTCATCCGTCAGCGAAAGATTGATCGATGAACTCATTTTCCCGTCTCCAAGCTAAATGTCTGTGCAACTACTTGACTATATCATCAATGGCGAATAGCGTCAATATTCGCCATTGATTCAAAACTTCCAACGGATTTCTGAGCGGGTGCCGTAGATGTCGGGTGCGTTATCGAACCAGCCGTTCATCAGGTCGACTCGCCAAATGAATCGATTGTTGAGGGCCGTCTGATAACGAGTCCCCAATGCATACTCAGGACCTGCAGCTGCGCTCAGTGCAGGGTCGCCATACGTGTCCAGGGCCGCGAACTCAAATACCAACTGCTTGCGGAAATCAGCGCTCAAGATGTTAAGGCCAACGGCCCCTCCGTAGGAATTCGAAGCCGTGGCGTTAAGCGTTGGATACCCAGTCAATCCGTCAGTCTCAAAATTGATACCGGTATTGCGAAGGATGCCGCCAGCATTTGCCGCCCGGGCAACGCTTTGCGGACGTCCGCTCCCTACGAAACAATTCCAATATGGAACGAATGTGCTTGGCTGCGATGATATGAGACTGTTCTCAATCAATAGCAATGCGCCATCAGCAGAGCGATTGATCGCGGGGCCTGATTGCCCGGCGTTGCCAATCAATCGAATCGAATTGGAAATGCGGCCAAAGTAGCGACGTGTGTATGCGATCGCCGCATTGTGGTAGGAACGATCCAGTCTGTCCAAGTCGTCCAGAAATGCATAATCCGCTTCGATGTAACCGTTGTACGCCTCGATGAACCAAGCGGTACCGTACACAGCGGCTGCGTTGTTATCGTTGTTGAATGCTGGACTCGTGACTTGATTGAAGCCCGCAAAAAACGTGGCTTCGTAATTCGACCAGTTGAGGGCTCGATTGTGTTTCCATGGAGCGCCGACTGCAAAACCTGCAATGGCATCCTCCATCCAGATTCCGTTTTGATAGAGGAGAGGAACTAAACCACAGGTGAAAGGCAAATCGAACGGTGCATCGTCGCCGAGCCAGCTGCCGGTGATTGCTCCAAGGTCCCCTTCAAAAAAGGCAGTATCGGGTTGAAAATCGAGTTCTTCTTCGAACTTGATGTTATTATTGTCACTGAAGTCAAGACGCGTGAAGCGACCGTTATGGTCAAGAGGGCCAGTGAACATATGGAATCGTTCGGTTCCGGTCAAACGTAAATCCATATCCAAGTTCAGACGCTGAGCCAGACTACGGACGTGTTTACCGTTATTGTGATGAACACCGACACCTGTTCGGTAGTCGCCATAAACTATGAACGAAGGAGTTAGCAGGTTGACGTCACTGAAGACTGGAACGCCAGGCTTGTACATCCCACCCGTGTAGAACGGACGCCACCATTCTACCCAGGGACGTTGAGTGTCGATCGCTAGCTTGCCATAGTATGTTTCGATTTCACGTTGTGGATCGAGGGGTTGCGCAACATACGGTACCGGCGCGAAGTCGTCAGGTTGGTAGGGGACTCGAGATATCTCTTCCGCCATCATTGGCGTACTGCTTGTGGAGGTTGGCAGTTGGCGAGCATGTTGAAACTGCCAGCGTTTGCTATTGAGTCTGTCACGTAGTCCCAATGATTCATTATTCGCCGATGAATTGCTAAGTACTGGTGGACGACGATCTTGTATGGCGGTATTTCTATCGGACATTGATCGGTCAAAGATTTGGCTACCTGCGATAACGGACGAACCGCCTCCAAACAAAGAATGAAACGGCGTAGAATTAGAATAGGTCCCGCTATGCCACGGAAGATAGCCTGTGTCGTTCCCCTGACCAGGAGTGTACCCCGATTTGGGTTGTGGTTTCGGTTCCGACGATGGAGGAATAGGTACGTCTGCTTTTGGCAACGAGAAAATCCGACGAGGTTCGGGCAAGTTCCAGTCGACTGGCGACTCAGTTTCAAAACCTTTGAAGTCCTCTGCAGCTCTAATGGTCGGCAAGGGCACAACGCTTTCGGCGGGCGTAGAGAAGTCCGGCTTCGGGTAAGGCGTGACAGATTTTTCGCGTTGCTCGATTAAGCTGTCTTCCGGCAAGCTGTCCTCCGGCAAGCTCACTTCGCTTGGCTTCGGTCTTGCTTGGAGAAGTTCATCGTCTTTTTCTGCGCTCTTGCTCGACTCGGATTCTTTATTCGAATCGGGAGACTGCACTGAGGAGTCCGTAGGAGTAGTGCGACCTGCGACTTGTTTAACCCGCGCGGCGGCGGGCGGTGCGATAGGAATGATTCGATCAGGAATGTTATGATCTGCGACTTGTTTAACCCGCGCAGCGGCGGGCGGTGTGATTGCGATGATTTGATCTTGAGTATTGTGACTTGCCTCGCGATCTGCACGCTGTATTGGGCTAAGAATCGAGAACCTACTGGCAGGAATGGAATTGTTCGTCAGGTTTTCTTGCTGCCCGTGGGCAAATCCTGGCAGACCAAAAATCACCATTGACAACAGGGACACTGAGCGGCAACGCGAGCGCATCGGCCGAATTGGATTGTACCCTTTCGGAATAGAGTCTGTTTTTCGTACTCGCACTTTATCGCACCATGAATTCGGTGGAATACGGATGGATATCAATGATGTTCTCATTGAGTGTCTGCTGCATGTCCGGTGTGCCCTTGCAAAACAACAAGAAATAGGCTGGCTCTACTCGGCTTCGCAGCCGAACGCTCAACCGGTATTTTCCAGGTATGCAAAGCAGATTACTTGGAACCGTATAGTTGGCAGTACGCGAGTCCAACGGCGGAATGCTGTGCGCTTCCATGCGAATGAATGGCGGGTGGTTGAGCACCGTATAAGGAACGGTACCAGGCCGGAAGAAAGGTAGCGGATCGATATCCACTGGGACGGGCAGGTACATTTCGCGTTCAGTTCCCTTAACGTTAGTTATTAGAAACTTGGTTTGGAAATTTACTAGTTGTGTATCTCGTTGATATCGCTTGGCACGTACATCCAGTGAATGATAATCACAAAGGTCGCCATTGGTGTCCAAATGCCCGGACTCCCACAAATGCGAGCCATCTGGTCCGATTAAGACCGCGTTTAGCCACAGTTGCGGTTGTGCACCTAATGAACCGCTCGGCATGTTGTGTCCCTCACTTGTGTTGCTGATCACGAAGTGAAATTTCAGATCGCGGCGGGTACGAGGTTCCGTATCGAAGAATGGACCGTCGACGCGTCCGCCATTTTCTAAGAGTTGCGTGGCGGAATCACGTTTGATTGCGATCAGTTTTTCATTTTCATCGACAACCTTTCGTGCATCGCGGCGTTCTTGTGCAGAAGACCAAGCTGGCGGGAATGCGGTCGATAGTTGACCACGAGTTATCGCTGTCTCAAACGCATCGGTTCCCCAGCCTTGTCGATGGTCGAATTCCAGCCATTGCTCCGGGGTCCATCGCAATGACTTTTCGTTGTGTGGAAAGATGCCTGGATGCGCCAATGGGTAGCTTGGGCCATGGAAAATATGGTTGGCGTGTTTTCGGTTCGTATTGACGGATTTTCCATTTACGACTGCTGCCGCCCCGTAGTTATATCCATTGGGTTTGCCGGGCACCGCTCCCATGTGACAGTCCTGGCATGAGACACCCTTTTTGCACGCCGGCCCAGAACGATACTGTTGGTAGACAACTTCGAGGGCAATGCCGGGTTGAACGACTACTTGATGGCAGCCCGCACAGAACGAACTATCCGATAGTTGTTCAAATCGAATAGCTCCGTTGTGAATACCTTGAAGTGGCCGTTTGTCGTTCGGGTCTATCTTTACTTTGTAGTTTTCAGCGTCGGCGATAACAGCAGCGACGCCATCACCACCCCAGCTACCGACCACGGGATCGTAAGGGCTACCGGTTTCTATTCGGCGCTCCCCGTTCACTCGACCGTAGCGCTCGACTACGCGATGGCAAGCGACGCAAGTGATTCCCTCACGAAATACTGCGGGACCAGAAAAAATTGGAGCTTCGCGAGGATGATCGACTTGTGTCGCGACGGGGGCATGGCAACGAACACAAAAGGTCCCTGAGGTACCTCGAACCAACTCAGCTACTGCTTGTTCAAAGCGTTGGAACATTGGTGAAACGGCAGCGTAGGCATGGCCACTCACTCGCCATTCGTCGTAGATTTTTTGATGGCATTTCGCACATGTTAGCGCGGATGGATACTCTTCGTTTGCAAATGCTTCGAGATGTGGATCGATGGCCGCTTGGCCGTTTGTTGGTAACGGAGTTTTCTTTTCGGACCTCTGTTGTTCCCTTGCAGCATCCGGTCCCATGTTCGATAGCGGATCGCTATTAGTGCTCGGCGTATTGGACGGAGCGAGCAAATTATCGTTGACATTCGTCGAAGTTGGGGCGAGAAGATCGTCGTCGTCCGTGACTGCAGTTCGATTTCCAACTGTGGAAAATGCTTGTCGCCGGAAAGGTTGAGAGATGAATTGCGATGGATTTGAGTTGTGAACAGAATGGGAAGCGTAACGATTGGCAATTGGCTTTATAGTTTTGACTTCGTTGTGATCTGTTCGACTCAGAAAGGACTTTAGCGCCGTGGTGTCCATTGGTTTTTGGTTTTGGTCGTTGCGATGCAACCGGTTATGCAAGGTAGAGACGCCAACAATTCCTGCATTGGGCTCAGTGCTCATTGACCATGAGAGACCGTCAGGCTGTGTACAGATTCCCGGAACTTGGCCATGGAGGTTGCAGGGGTCTAAGAAAAGTAGACATACAATCGCGCATCCAAGCCTTGCATAATCGCGGTTCAGCGATCCGCAACGAGTCGGAAAACTCTGATATGAAGTTATCTTCTGAGGAGCATCTCTTTGCACTGGGCGTCCTTCCCGCGAGCGTCAGACAAAACATTACAGTAGGATGGGACCATTGTGTAGGATGGGACCATTGTCCGGACCATTGTCCCGTCCAAACGAACGATCGGGACAATGGTCCCAATCTACTGCTAGTTGCATGCAAATTCGGTATTGATGGCACAATTGGTCCCATCTACTGCTTAGGATCGACCGGAAAATGCAGGTTCGTCAGAAAAGAGCATCTAGCACATACGAGCAGAAGAATTGGCAGTCACTGCCTAAACGATCCAAACCCGCCAAACCACAGCGTTTGCCAAGACGGTACAGTTTTTCTCCTGGAAATGTCTATAGTTTTGCGATCTGTTCAAGATTTACACGACACACTTAGAAATGGCAGTTGATTTTGCTGACTGTAATTAGATAACGTTGCGAACCAAAAAGAACATGTGAAATTACATGATTGATCCAACACCTTCATATCGCTGCAAAGTAAGCGAGGGAAATACTCGAGGATCGCTTCGTATTGGACGACGTCGTTTCAAAGTCGAAGTAATGGAGATGAGTCGAGACAGCTTTTGCGTCCGCGTACCATCGGCCATAGCCAGAAAAGTTGCAGTCGGAAGCAATTCTAGGCTTTTCTACCAAGAAATGCTCTGGAGCGTTCAATGTACCCAAAAATGGATTGGGGAATCAGATCGAGTCGATCTTGAATTAAAGCAGCTCGAAGAACTGACGCCACCAAAAATGAAAACGACGCCGCTCAGTGGTAATGCAAGTGAGGTTGCGGCCATTGGCCAGACGGATTCAACCCTGCCAGTGGCGATACTAGGCGCTTTCATCGTTGTGGTACTGATTTTGCCAGCTTGGGGTGGCCAGTGGGGAACATCACAAGCGATGTGCAGCGCTGTTTCTTCTACTTGGACTGCGCTAAATGATTTAGTGACAGGAAATAGATAAGCTTGGAATCCCGCAGGCCTTGAGCTGCGGATCGTTCCGTTTTTATGGCTAAATCAACCGTCCATGGGCCGTTATGCGAGAGCTAGCAAATGGGCAAACTACCCCGCTTATCTTGAGAGCAAGCGTTCTTATTTGGTAACAAGTATTTGGAAAAGTGCGCAAGCGGTGCGCATGGGCTGCTCAATGGTATCGCGGACAGCTAGTGACGATGTTTCGTTTTGACCCAAGAAAACAAAATTCCGATGCTTGCTTCGGTATCGTGTTGTTTTGGGTATGGCTATGTCTGATATGCAGTACAAGCCTCGGCTGCCGAAGTTTTGTTCAGCGAAAGTCCAACTCGCAACTTGTGGCAGCTCGTCAATTGTCGCTACGTGGTGCAGATGCGATGCAGCGATCGCGACAACAGGATGCCGAGATGCTTTTCTCGGAAGCGCTGCGCAATTCACCGTTGGACGAACGCGCTCACTGGGGCTACTCGACGACGCTATGGAAACGAGGAGACCGGCAGCGGGCCATCGAACACATGCGAGAAGCGGTTCGGCTTTCAGGCCGAAACCCTGATTATACGGTGCGACTCGGGGAAATGAATCTCGATATGGGTGACCGCAAAGCTGCCCGCGAGAATGCGTTAAGTGTTCTTTCGGCCAATCGAGGACACGCGGAGGCATGGGCTCTACTCGGCGACACCCATGAATCGGAACGCGATTGGCAGGCCGCGTTGGAATGTTATCATCGAGCTTTGTTGATACGTAGTGACTATTCGCGGGTTCAGCTCTCGGTAGCTGAAATCTATCGTCATACAGGTCGACCACAACGAACGCTCGCGGCTTTGGATCGGATGACCGACTTGCACGCAACAGCAAGTACAGATCCCGAAGTACTCTTGATTCGAGGCATGGCGCTAGCCGACTTGAATCGCAATGTGGACGCTGCTGAGGCCCTTGCAAAGGCATCCGAGCGAATGCCGAGCGACCGAGTCGACAAACAAATCCAACTAGTCCATGCGCAGCATCGTATCGGCGAACTGGTCCCCGCTCGGATGACCCTGGGACGACTACTTGCTTCGAATTCCAATAATCCCGAAGTCACGCGTTTGCAGTCCATGTTGGACTTGTCGTTTGCTCACCTTTCAGATCCGATTGCCCCGCTAGGACGCGATGGGAAATTACTGGCAAACCAAGAGACAGATGGTCAAAACTCTTTGCAAAATGCAGCCTCAAACCCAGGCACTCAGAACACAACGTTGATTGCATCGCCTATGCTAAATGGCGATTCGGCAAACTGGCTCCGCCGCTAACGAAGGATTTATGCTTTGCGGCAACTTCCTGCGGGATTCGGGAAATACCACAGGCTTGACCTCTGGATTTTTATGCTTTACGGCTACTGCCAAGTTCTCAAGATTAAGAGAATTGACCTTAACTCTCTTGTATGCTCTTCTAGATACCATGGGGGTGACCTCCTACGTCCTGGTTCCGAAAGGAAATTACCAGTTTCGAGGCATCCCCTTTTTTTACTACCCCTATTATTGCAAAGATACTCGATGCCAGCACCACCGACGACGGTCGCCCTTACTTTGTCATGGAGCTTGTCAACGGTATCCCGATCACCAAGTATTGCGATTCGAACAACCTGAGCATCGACGACCGATTGAAACTGTTCATGCCTGTTTGCAAAGCGGTCCAGCACGCACATCAAAGGGGATCATCCACCGCGATCTCAAGCCGTCGAATATCTTGGTAACACTCTACGACGGCCATCCGGTCCCAAACGTGATCGACTTCGGGTTAGCCAAAGCATTGCAGCATCAATCGAAGCTGACCGACAAGACGCTCTTTACCGAGTTCGGCCAAGTGTCGGCACATTGCAATACATGAGCCCCGAGCAAGCCGAAATGAACGCGCTCGACATCGACACCCGAACGGATGTTTACGCGCTGGGAGTGTTGCTCTACGAGCTCTTAACCGGTAGCACGCCCATCGATCGCCAGACGCTTGAGAATGACGCATTATTAAAAGTGCTCGAATCGATCCGTGAAAAGGATCCACCACGACCAAGTGACCGGCTCAGTTCGTCGGGCGACGCCATAACCGGCATCAGTCAACAACGCCAAATCGACCCTCGCAAGCTGACGCAACTCTTGCGAGGCGACCTCGACTGGATCGTCATGAAGGCGCTCGAGAAGGATCGAATGCGTAGATATGAAACGGCCAATGGTTTCGCGGAAGATGTGAAACGGTTTGTTGAGGGCGATGCGATTGAGGCGAGACCACCGTCGACTGCGTATCGGATGAAGAAGTTTGTGAGCAAGAATCGTGGATTAGTAACGTCGGTCTTTTCGATTGGGTTGCTTCTGGTTATCGCGACCATAGTATCCACTTTACTCGGTATTGCGGCGAACGTGGCGCGCATTGGAGCCTCAGAATCGCAGCGGCAAGCCGTCGCAGAGAAAGTGAAAGCAGATGAATCCCGCTCTGCGGCCGAGCAAGCCGCTGACCGTGCCATCAAGTCTGAATCGATTGCCGAGGAAGAAGCGGATCGAGCCAATAAATCGAAGGATGAAACGGAATACTCGCTAGATCGTTCTAGTTTTTTCTTAGCATGTGCTCGATGGGACGAAGGTCGAGTCAGGGAGGCAAAGAAGTTACTTAACTCAATCCAGCCCAAAAACCGTGGATTGGAGTGGGGATACGCTAGACGTAGATTTGAGGTAGGCTACGCTACCCTCTACGGGCATTCAGGCAAAGTGAGCTCAGTAGAATTTAGCCCAGACGGTGAACGCATCGCATCGGCCTCTGTCGACAGGCTCATAAAGATTTGGGACGCGAGAACAGGGATCTGACACAGGATTACCAACGGAACCGCATCCCGCACGAGGAAGGTACTGCTGCTGAACACTCGCAGAGGATCGGTCGCTACCGCATCGAGAAAGTTTTGGGGAAAGGCAGCTTCGGCCTTGTGTATCTGTCCCACACCGAGCAACTGAATCGCCAGTCGCGCTCAAGGTACCAGTTCTTGGCCCCGGCCATGCAGCAATATGCTCCTGCGTATCCCATTGCGCGTTTCCATAAAGGCCTTGGGGACTTCGAGCAGGCAAACATCTGGATGAACAAAGCCATCGCCGATCGAGAAGACATTCTGGTATATCTCAATGTCTTCGCCAACAAGGTCACCCGGGCCAACCCCTACTACCCCGAGTGGCTGAAAGAGATCGGGTTGGTCCAATGAGCGTCAATGCCTACCAACCCATGAAAACCTGCCCGGCGTGTGCTACTGAAAACCCAGCAGCGAACCAGTATTGCTCGGTGTGCGGCGGTGTTCTTGCCCCGATTCTGGCAATGACGGTTGATCACGTCAGCCAACCATCGAACGAGCCGCCATCCACGCCTGACTCGAATTCGTCCTTCCACGGCAGCTTCCTCCCGGAAACTAAAATCGCCGGGCGGTTTCGCATCGTGTCGCTCGCCGGCCGCGGCGGAATGGGTGAGGTCTACCGGGCCGACGACTTGAAGCTAGGGCATCCCGTGGCCCAGCAACTGTGCGCCGGCCCGGCGGCGGCGCACGAGAAGGGCGTGCTGCACCGGGACCTCAAGCCGGCCAACGTCATGATCGATGGCCGGGGTCAGGTACGGATCACCGACTTCGGCCTGGCGCGTCTGGCCGACAGCGCGATTGGAGCCGGGGAGATCGCCGGTACGCCCGCCTACATGGCCCCCGAGCAACTAGGGCACGGCGAGACGACCATCCAGAGCGACCTCTACTCCCTGGGGCTAATCCGGCTAATCCTCTATGAGGTATACACCGGCCATCAGGTTTACAAAGGGAAAACGAACCAGGAAATCCGGCGCGAGCGCGAAGAGTTGTCATTGACGCATCCCTCGGAATTGGTGCCCGATATCGACCCGGCTGTGGAGCGGGCGATTCTGCGATGCTTGCAGCAGGAACCGGGCCAGCGCCCGAAGTCGGCGCGAGCCGTGGCGGCTGCCCTCACGGAACTTGGCCATCTGAACCTTCAAGCAAAACCCCATTGGCAGGAGTGGTTCCCGAAAGAGCTCACCGGTTTTGACCTGAGTGCGCTGGAATCCATCGAGCCGACGCACTTTCATCCAGTTTTCATGGTTTCCGCCTTTCTTGAG
This sequence comes from Pirellula sp., assembly GCA_043744075.1. Lineage (GTDB taxonomy): Bacteria > Planctomycetota > Planctomycetia > Pirellulales > Pirellulaceae > JBKCUI01. Next base: position 10,743 of record JAYTVL010000462.1, read on the forward strand.
GCTCCTTGGAACTAACGCGATCATTGCGTTTGACGTCAGTTCCAAACAGAATGCATCCCTGAATAGATGCTGCTATCGCGGCACCAACTAAGCAATCGAGCAAGTGGTTACCTGTTTTTGTTTCGCCACAACGAACTATTCTCGGCCCTGATTAACACAGTCCCCGTTTTTTTGAGCAATCGGATAACAAGGGATTCGCATTCCTTGAGTTTGTGCATCGCGATTACGTCGAACCATGCGGATGGCTCCCCTCTCGGATTCGAATCCCATTTTCCTGCACAATCCACATTTCCAGCCAGCGGCTCACCTCCAATAAGTAAAGGAAGGAGCTTATCCAGTAATGCAAGTACATCAGGCCTCGATTGTGTGCGAGGCCTAAGAATAATGAATAATGATTCCTGGATATGCTGCCGGCGGGTATGTTCGGATATCGGAAAAGTCGAGGTCCAATGTAACGAGCGCTCGTTCTTCCGCTCTACAGACGCTTGCAACTTTTGGGTCCGGTTCGCCGACCATTTGCTGATCGAAAATGGTCATCGCATCATGGCCGTTGCCCCGGAGGAGTTCGGCTACGTCGATTGGTAAATTCTCGTCAACCTTAAAACGCATTTACGCCGCTCCAGGCGTCAGCGACACGAACCGTTCACGCACAAGCTCAGCAGCGTAAGCGATGCAGCCATCGATATCTTCACTTTTCAATGATGGGTAGCTGAGAAGAATTTCCGACCGACTAAGACCCGATGCGAGATTGTCCAAAACAACCGAAACCATGATTCGAGTTCCATCCACGCACGCCTTTCCGTGACACACCATCGGGTCTACCGATATGCGATCTTGCCATTTCATCGTGTTACTCCCATTTCATCATTCTTTGCAACGAACGCTAAGTCTTCCCCTATTCTAACCCAAATCCCACCAGCAGTTGAAGAGACTGTTTTTACTGGCCCCGTTCCACACGCTGCCAATTCCCGTCCACGATCCGGCCAAAGGAATAGCGGAAGCCGACGCCGTGGATCACTAAACAAGTGTCCCTCGAATATACACGGCACCTACCCCTGTCACTCGACTACGCCTGAGGCAATTCCTTCAACTGTCGCAACTCACTCAGGACTAACCGTCCAGAGTCACCAAACGAGTTCCGAACGGCAGAAGTCTTTGATCGGATTCCAAGGCGAGACACATAGCACCGCTGATGGCCTGTTCGGACGTTAGTAGCGGCCGAGATTTGAAATTGAAATTGTCTGCTGCAGATCCAAAGAATGTTCCACGTTAATTTCAGTCCTGCCTTTCTCTCCGGCTACTCGACAATTCACAGATGAGAAACCGCAACTGCGTTCGTTCCAGTATTGTCCAGAATCGCTCGGAATGGCCTTAAAGAACTCCAAGCCACAATTGTGATTGCGAAGAAATTGAATGAAGAATAGACCCGACTTTGCAATCCTATGTCCGAAATGATAGAATTCGAGTCTTACAGTAGGATGAAAACAGCTACCGCCAACGACTTCATGCAGACAAAGCGGATCGTATGCCTCTTCATCAACATAGGACGGTCATGTTTGTTTGAAAGGAGCAAGTCTCGTGGAGTTGCAACGTGCGGATGCTCTTGAAAAATATCGGAACTATCTGCGCATGTTGGTTGAATTGCAACTTAGTCCACATTTACGAGGTAAAATCGATCTGTCTGGAATCGTTCAGCAGACGTTGCTTGAGGCACATCAGGCCCAACCGAAGTTCGAGGCCATTGGTGACGATCTGCTCCCTTGGCTCCGGCGCGTTCTGTTGAACAACCTTGCCGATGAAATTAGAAAAGCACAGCGAGTAAAGCGAGGGGGCGGACGCGAACTTTCGCTAGCATGTGCTCTCGAACGGTCGTCCCTCAAACTGGAGGCGTTCGCAATTGCAGACCAAGAATCTCCAAGTCATCATCTTATGAAGCAAGAGCAAATTCTAAATCTGACTGCCGCGCTCGCCAGGCTACCAGAAGCGCAGCGAGAGGCTCTCATACTCCAACACTGGCATAATTTGCAATTAGCCCAGATAGCCGAACAGATGGGACGAACACGTGCCGCAGTTGCGGGTTTGATCAAACGAGCGATTCAGTCGCTGCGAAACGATTTCAAGGAATGAATGTCGGTGGGAAGTGTTTTCGAAAAGTATTGCGCCTCACGGATTGCCCTTTGACGCTTATGTTAGCAGCCTTTCGCCAAATGGATATTGCGATCGTGTTTTATGGATTTGAGAGATAGTGCGAAGAACTAAATAGGGGATGAGAATGTCTTCAGAATCGTCAGGAAATGAATCGAACGAGACACCCGTCGATCATATTATTGCCGATTACCTAGAGGCAACCGAGCGTGGTGAAATGACGGACCCGCAAGCTTATCTAGATCGGTATCCGCAATTCGCGACCGAACTAATGCATTTCTTCCAGGCGGCGTTCGAGTTTCGTCTCATTACGCAAGGGGCTTGGTCAATATCATCGCAAACTTTGCCTGACCCCGAAGACTCAGGTGCGACGGAGATGCAAACGATGAATCTGGACAATTCCGTTGGAGCATCGTCGGTTGAAGCGTGCGATAAAGAAACTGCTAAAGAAACTCGGTACGGTGAATACAAGGTGTTAAACGAAATTGCTCGTGGCGGTATGGGTGTTGTCTTTAAAGCGCGTGATTTGGACTTGAAGAGAGAGATCGCCATTAAGGCGTTGCTAACGCATCACTTGGATAAAGCAGATTTGAAGCAGCGGTTTATTGAGGAAGCCCAGATCGCCGGTCAGTTACAACATCCGGGAATTACTCCCGTCTATGAGCTCGGGAACCTAACCGACGGACGCCCGTATTTCACAATGAAGCTTGTCAAGGGAGAGACGCTTTCTCGGCTTTTGACTGAGTGCTCCGACCTCCTTCGAGATCGGCAGCGGTTTCTCAATATCTTTGAGCAGGTCTGCCAAACACTGGCTTATGCCCATTCTCGTGGTGTGATTCACCGCGATTTAAAGCCATCGAACATAATGGTTGGAGCGTTTGGAGAGGTGCAGGTGATGGACTGGGGGATGGCAAAAGTCCTTTCTGATACAGGAACGTCTCCATCATTGCCCTCCAACGCAAGCTCAATACGCACCGTGCGCAGCCCCGGTCCCGACGATGCAACAGGCTCAGGTTCTGAAACCCAGTTTGGTAGCGTGTTAGGGACGCTGGCCTACATGCCCCCAGAGCAGGCGCTTGGAGAACAGCTCGACCGGCGAGCGGATGTTTTCGGGTTGGGAGCCATCCTTTGCGCGATCCTGACAGGCAATCCTCCCTATGTCGCTTCAAGTTTCGAGGAATTGCGAAGGAAGGCAGTCCGAGCGGAACTGACCGAAGCATTCAACAACCTGGATCACTGCGGCGCAGATCAGGAACTCATCCGTCTCGCGCGGCGTGCTTTGGCTCCGGAACCGGAGTATCGGCCTGCCGATGCAGGAGTCGTAGCAAAAGAAATGAATCGTTATCGTGAAGGGGTCGAGATGCGAGCTCGCGTGGCGGAAATCGCTGAAGCGCAAGCGACAACGCGAGCCATCGAGGAGCGATCTCGTCGTAAACTGGCAATGAAGCTTTCATGTGCTCTGATAACCGTACTCGCTATCGGAGTTCTTGGTACCACTTGGGGACTGGTGAGCGCTAGAAACGCATTGCTCGCAGAGAGCAAAGCGCTGCTCGCAGAGAGCAAAGCAAAAGAAAGAGAAAGGCGAGAACTCTTCGCGGCCGATTTGCAACTTGCGAACC
>JAYTVL010000463.1:0-4043 GCA_043744075.1 Pirellula sp.
TAAGTCGGGCTGAACCGGACGCTAGCGCGTTGCGGCTGATTAGCCGAAGGGCGCTAGCCCACGGTTTGCGGCCCATGTTGTGATCGATGCCATTCCACATATACGAAAAAGTACTCTTCCGAAGTTTTTTCAAATAAAGGGAGAATGGGAGAATGACTCTTTCGATTTTTCCGACATTGGCTACCTCAAAGGTAAACTATCGGGTTTGGGTTCAATTATCTAGAGCCATTTCTGTCACTTTGAAATGCTATCACACCCTTGAAAACGGCTTCTTTCCAGCATACAACAGAGCCTTAATTCTCGGACAAAGGAGTTGGCACGCCAAAACGTGCTTCACAACTTGACAGAAACCGAGCTAAATCATTTCTCCGAATACTGAAATAAAGAGTTGCTGAATGGCTGGAACAGGATTGGACGAAGGGTTGGTAACCTCTGACAATGTCGCCAAAATATTGGGCCAGGCGCTTGAGGCCGGCGACGGTTTGCTACGATTGACACCGACTTGGGTGCCACGAAGCTTTTTGCATCCAGGGCGCCGCATCAAATTGTATCCAGGTGACCTCTATGCATTTGGAGCCAATCGCGGCGGGATCGATGAACGTTGGTTCTCGAGTACAACACAAGCCGCCAATGAAGGTCGAGTATGGCACGAGGGCTTGAGTTTCTGTCTGTTCCAAGGCAAGAAGTTTTTACTGAAGGATGCCGTCGCTGAGCTTGGAACCAAGTTGGTTGGCGATTCGATTTACAAAAAATATTCTCGGTGGCCTGTCTATTCCAAATTCTTTGACAACATGGGCCCTATCCCCCACCACATGCATCAATCGCAAAAAGATGCGAAGTTAGTAGGGCAGGAGGGCAAACCTGAAAGCTATTACTTCCCCCCTCAATACAACAACGTCGACAATAATTTTTCATACACCTTCATGGGCCTGGAACCAGGAACCACGAAACAGGATTTGCGTCGCTGTCTGGAAAATTGGAACAAGGGTGACAACGGTATCCTGGATCTATCGCGAGCTTATCGGCTAAAGCGAGGTACTGGTTGGTTGATACCGCCAGGCGTGCTACATGCTCCAGGATCTTTATGCACTTACGAACCACAATGGGGCAGCGATGTCTTCGGAATGTACCAATCCATCGTCGAGGGAAGATACGTTCCTTGGTCGTTGTTGGTCAAAGACATGCCACCAGAAAAACACCAAGACCTTGACTTCATCATCGGACAGTTGGACTGGGACAAGAACGTCGACACGCATTTCAAGGATAGCAACTACATCGAACCTGTGACTGACAGGCAGACCAGCGGAGTTGGCTACACGGACAAATGGATCGTATACGGAACCATCGATCGTGAGCAACTTTTTAGCGCGAAAGAATTGACCATTGAACCAGGTGCTCGCTGCATATTGAAAGACAACGCCGCTAGCGGTTGGATCACCGTTCAAGGCAAGGGACGAATCGGCAAACTTGCACTCCAGACACCTGCTATGATTCGATTTGGCCAAAACACGGAAGATGAGGTGTTCATTAGCCACGACGCTTCATCGCGTGGTGTTGAAATCGAAAACACGGGTAGCGAGCCGCTGGTCGGCCTTCGTTACTTCGGTCCCGACGCACATGCCAACATGCCACTCAACGGTGCATGGAAAAACCAATCGTAAAGAAGCGTAATTTAGCAATCACAATCTTTAACAAACAACTACACCGGAGTTAGTATGCCGAACAAGTCCTCTCCAAAACTTCACAATGCAATGTGGCCTGGCCTTGTTGGGAAAGGAGACGGCCCTGGCCAAGAGCCCCCCATCAGCCTTGAGCATATGCTCGAGTTAACATCAGCCGCATCGGTGAACGGCCAGAAATTTGACGGGATCGACTATTTCTTGTTTTCCCCGCATACCGACCCGAACGCGAGCGACGCGGAGCTCAATCGAATTGCTGATTTGATTGCAAGCCATTCGTTCTCTGTTGGATCGCTGGTGGCTCCGGTTTGGCCCGGTACAGTGGGCGATTCCGCGATGGGCGACGCAGCAGCAAAAGAAAAATTCTTGTCCGCTGTTCGGATGGCTTGCCGTATTTCAAGCATTTTCGAAAAACACGGAATTCGCAAATACGGAGTCATCCGTATCGATAGCGCTGAATTTGGTATCGAGAAATGGCGTCAAGACAAAAAGGCGAACACGCAAACAATCGTTGATACTTTTAAGGAAGCGGCAAAGATCGCTAAGGACAATGGTCAGCGTCTTGCGGCAGAAGGAGAAATCTGCTGGGCTGGAATGCATAGTTGGAAAGATATGCTAGATGTACTCGAGGGAGTTGGCATGCCCGAGGCGCTGGGCTTCCAAGCCGATCTCGCGCACACTTATTTGTATCTGATGGGGTACAACGCACCGGAATATGCGTTGCTTCAGCCCGGTTATTCTGAGGCTGAATTCTATGCCGCATACGAGAAAATGACTGACAAGCTGAGGCCCTGGACGATCGATTTCCACGTTGCCCAAAACGATGGCCAAGTGCACGGTGCTGGAGCACACGACAAGACGGGCAAGCACTGCCCGGCGGATGATCCTAACGGCAAACTGGATATTGTTCGATGCGCTGGTTACTGGCTCAAGGATGCTGCGTCACGCGGGATTCAGCACATATGCTGGGATGGTTGCATGTTTCCAAATGCGACGCTCGAGAAACCTGCTACTTGGAACTGCATCCTAGATACGATGATTCGCGTCCGAGATGCTCACGGATGGTAACTACTCATTTGTTTAACCCGCGCAGCGGCTGGCGGGCTAGAAATCTCAACAATTCTCAACTCTCAATTTAGAGCGATAAAAGAAGATGAAAGAACTACGCATTGGCATGATTGGCTACGGGTTCATGGGCAAAGCTCACTCGAATGCCTACGCCCAAGCGAATCATTTTTTTCCGAGCGAGACCAAGCCGGTCATGAAGGCCCTGTGTGCACGTAACGCAGAGAAGGCCAAGTCTTTTGCGACAACTTGGGGCTACGAATCGATCGAAACCGATTGGCGAAAGTTGCTAGAACGCAAAGACATTGATGCTGTCGATATCTGTACACCCAACAATATTCATAAAGACATTGCAATTGCGGCTGCGAAAGCAGGCAAGATGATCCTTTGCGAAAAGCCGTTAGCTATGAACGCAGCTGAGGGCGAAGAGATGTGCCAAGCTGTTGAAAAAGCGGGAGTCGCAAACATGGTCTGGTACAATTACCGTCGTGTCCCGGCAGTGACGCTTGCAAAGCAGATTATCGATACAGGCAAGCTCGGTCGCATCTTTCATTATCGTGCCAATTTTCTCCAGGACTGGACCATCAATGCGGATGTCCCACAAGGGGGTGCGGGTACTTGGCGGTTGGATGTTGAGGCAGCCGGAAGCGGCGTAACCGGCGATTTGCTCGCACATTGCATCGATACTGCTCTTTGGCTCAACGGTTCTATCCGTGACGTTTCAGCTGTGACAGAAACGTTTGTCAAAGAACGAATGCACTCGGAAACCGGCACAAAGCAACCCGTTGGAATCGACGACGCGTGCTCTTTCTTTTGTCATTTCGGAAATGGATCGCTTGGTCTTTTTGAGTCGACCCGATACGCTCGTGGTCACAAGGCTTTGTATACGCTCGAGATCAACGGCGAACATGCGAGTATTGCGTGGGATCTGCACGATCTGCACAGACTCAAGTATTTCGATCACGCTGACGAGTCAATTGTACGTGGTTGGAGGAGCATCCACGTCTCCGATGGCGATCAACCGTATATGGGAAATTGGTGGGTGCCAGGATTGCAAATCGGCTATGAACATTCCTTTATTCACCAAGTCGCCGATTTCTTGAAGAGCCTGGAAACCGGTGAGCAAGCCCATCCTTCGTTCCGAGATGCACTTGAGACTCAAAAAGTCTGCGACGCCGTTTTGGCTAGTGCAAAGAACCGCCAATGGGCAAACGTAGGTTAGTGCGCATTATTCACAACCCGATGCGTAAGCGAGGGACCAGCAACAAAATCCCTCGCTTACGCGTCGGGTTACGAAAC
>JAYTVL010000464.1:0-4042 GCA_043744075.1 Pirellula sp.
CATCACCGACCACTGTGACCTGCACAAACTAGGGAATCGCGACCGGCTGAATCTGTTCTTGCAAGTCTGTCACGCGGTCCAGCACGCCCACCAGAAAGGGATCATCCACCGGGACCTCAAGCCATCCAATGTCATCGTCGCGATGAACGATACGATCCCCGTGGTGAAAGTAATCGACTTTGGTGTGGCCAAGGCGATCGGGCAGAGTTTGAGCGATCACAGCTTATACACCAATTTCAATCAGATGATTGGTACGCCGCTGTACATGAGTCCAGAACAAGCTGGACAAAGCAGTATGGACGTCGACACTCGCAGCGACATTTATTCATTGGGAGTTTTGCTCTATGAGATGATCACTGGGAGTACTCCCTTTGCGATTGAGACGTTTAAAAAAGTCGGTTACGACGAGATGCGTCGCATCATTCGGGAGGTCGAACCACCGCGCCCGAGTGCCCGAATCAGCACCCTGAATGCAGAAGCCCTGTCTACCATCTCCAACAAGCGGCAGTTGGAGCCACAGCGACTGAGCAAGCAACTGCTTGGCGAACTGGATTGGATCGTGATGAAGGCGATCGAAAAGCAACGAGATCGTCGGTACAACTCGGCCAGTGACTTCGCCGCCGATGTGCAGCGATATCTTAATGACGAACCTGTGTTTGCATGTCCACCATCGTATACATACCGAATTGGAAAACTAGCTCGTCAATATCGAAGGCCGTTGGCTACAGCCGTCGTGTTGGTGGTCACTTTGCTTGCTGCCACAGCGATCAGCGTCCGCTCCGCCTACGTTGCGAATGCGGCTCGCCTGGATTCGGATGTGGCGAGAGAAAAGACCGATGAGCAAAGAATTCGAGCAGAAAACGCGTTGGCAGTAGCAGACCAAAATCGGCGAGTTGCAGACCAAAGGAGGGAGGAAACTGAGAAGCTCAAAGTCGAAGCAATTGAGCAGCGCGACAAAACGATTCGCAGTCTTTACGTGGCTGACATGCGACTAGCGGAAATGGATTTACGAAATGAAAATGTTTCCAGACTCGAAAAGACGCTGAATAGTTATGTCCCAAAAGATAGTGACCGGGACTTTAGGGACTGGGAATGGTATTACTTGCATTCATCATGCCATCATGAGTTATCGATCTTTGCCGCTCCCGCAAGCGCTAACGTTGCGTGGAGTAAGGATGGAATGAAAATTGGGGCGATAGGCAAGGGGGAACAAGCGTTTATTTGGAACGCAGCCGATTATTCACTGCGAAATTCCTTGCAATTGAGCATGCACAAACTTTCAGGACAAGCTTGGGGAGCGGACTGGAGTCCTGATAGCAGGCTTTTTGCCTCAGGTTTGGATAAAAGCGATGCTTCAGTTCTCATTTGGGATTCGATTGACCATCACACACGAACATTGTTAGCGGATCCCCATGACACGATTCGAAAAGACGTTACTTGCCTTGCTTGGAGTCCTGACGGAAAACGATTAGCTACAGGTTCGATTGGGGGGATTCGAATCTGGGACGCGGAAAGCGGTAGGCCAGCGCATAGTATCGAGAAAGACTGTGATAATATATGGGGAATTGCATGGACTCCTGATAGCCAACTGGTAGCCGCTGCAGGTCAGCACAGGGACGGCGGGGTCAGCGTTTGGAATGCCGATTCAGGAGAAACAACATTTGTACATGCAGAGGGGATCGATTTCGTCAAAGTCGCATTTTCGCATGAAGGTGCATACATGATTGCCGCCCACCCCAATGGAGTTTGCGACATTGTTGACATGAGCACAAAGCAATTGCTTTATCAGTTCAAAGCGGATGACGCTAATGTCGACTGCATTGCGTCGCATCCAAAGGCTCCTATCATCGCAACCGCCGGATGGGGAGGTGCAATTCACTGCTGGAGTTTACCCGATGCCAAACGCATTGGATCGTATTTTGGTCATGACAAACTGGTACTTTCGGTGGCATGGAGCCCTGAGGGAGACAAATTCGTTTCCGGCAGTTATGACAACACAGCCAGAGTTTGGCCGTTCACGGATCTACGTGCCATGCGAAAGTGGCATCGTCACTCCAGTGACTGGGTAGTAGAAGTTTCGCCTCTCTCAACACTTCATAAGCCCGTAGAGTTAAATGAATCTGAAGCGAAACTGTTTGAGCAATTTGATTCGGTAGAACGACAATCCGAGATTTTCATTCGGTGCCTTGAGGCAGACCGAACAGATCCAGACGATGAAGCCATGAAGCGTTATATCGAATCAGCTGTCACCGACACAGAATTGTGTCCAAAGAACCTTTCCCGTATCCAAGTTTCGGGCAACGTTGAAGTGGGCCTAGTGTGGTCAAAAGATCTATCGAGACTTGTTGCTGTAAAGTCGATTAATCAGTCGACTACTTTTCAACTGTGGAACACCAAGACTCTCGAAAAAACGCCACTATTGACTGCGGAAAACGGATTCGATCTAAGCTGGTCTCCAGACAGCGAGAGCGTCGCAATCGCATACAGAGTCTACCACGCAGGTGGGGGCATCAATACCTACAGCACTCGTAGCGGACAGCTCCTAAAGCAATTTCCTAACGTATTCGAAGCCATTACCGCTGTGACTTGGAATCCTTCAGGATCGCAAATTGTGTCCGGCAATCAGCGAGGCGTAGTCTTCTTGTGGGATCACGAGACGGAAAAACTAATCGCAAAGACCAACATTCATCAATCAAAAGTAACGAGCATCGCTTTCTTGCCCAATGGACGGCGGTTCGCGACGGCAGCGGATGATGGTACAGTACAAATCACGGATGCGGAAACGATGGAAGCGATCCTTAGTCTCAACGCGGGTAATTCTCCGATAAGCCAACTGCTATGGAGTTCAAATGGGATGCAGCTCGCCGGTAAAACGACTGGCGGTGAGATCGTGGTTTGGGATGCATCGAATGGTTATGAATATGACCACAGAAGCTTTCATCAGAAAGAAATGGCCGAATACGAGTCAGGAAAAAGCGAATCAGCTCTACCGAAAGGAAAGTAAGTTTTCTTTCGTTTTCGACTTATCGCGAAAATTCAGGAAAAAATTTCCAGAATGGGTAGCCATTTTTGAGCCAGATTTCGCATTGGTGATAGTCGCAAAAGAACCAGCTTAACCTTTTGGTATGCGAAAACTTGAGCGATGCGGTGGATCGAAGTGACTGACACCGAAGAGTGATTTTAAAAAACAAACCCGGCCGGTGAGCGTTTTGGCGCCAACCACACTGCTCACCGGCCGGAACGCAATCGCAGCGCAGGGTTTGCACGCCGCGGAAGGCGTTTTAATTCTAGCAAGCCATTGAAAGCAGATCGAATGAAAACTACTACTTTGTCTACGATGCTCGAAAACGGCATCCACGCCGCGGAGCAGGCGAGCTGGCTTCATGTGGCCCGTGCCATACGAAGCCAGGTTGGTTTCGCTTCCATGTTTAACCGCCTTTAAGGCGTTTGTGCAGCCCCCGTGCCCCGGGCCGGAGCACGCAGGCTGATTATTTTTTTATTTTTCCAATTTTTGGTCTTCGCGTGAGCCATTTCTGTCGCGAAGCACGCATGTATAGCTGAGGAGTCGACAGGTTTCTTAAGCGATTTTTCGAAAATATTTTAAAAACATCCAGAATTCGTGAGCCGTTTTCAGGACGGATGTCGCACTGGCGTCCATTCGCAAAAGAATTCAGACGTCACGCAATCGCAGCGCAAGGTTTGCACGCTACGAAAGGCGTTTCTGTTTTTAGCAAGCCATTGAAAGCATATCAACATATCAACCATGGGATTTCTAACAAAGACGCTTAAAAAGTTGTATTACGGCGATCAAAACCGCCGAAACAGCGAGACCGCACGTAACCGACTCCGAAACCGCATCCGTTTCGAGCAATTGGAGGAGCGAAGGCTGCTGGCAGTGGTGAGTTATTGGACGGCTAATGGCACGAGCAATGATTCCGTAGGCTCAAACCATGGAACCTTGATGAATGGTGCCTCTTACGCAGCCGGTCAGATTGGCCAGGCGTTTAGCTTCGACGGCGTCGACGACCGAATCTTGGTCGCA
>JAYTVL010000465.1:0-14470 GCA_043744075.1 Pirellula sp.
CCCTCGGCTTTGCCCGCCGGAGGCGGGCAAAGCCGAGGGGAACGGGAGTTTGAACCCCACTGCATGTAGTACGCCAAAACGCATCCGTCGGGGGCAAGCCCCGAACGGATGGGCTAGCGGTAGCATGAGGGCGGGTTTCGCAATCGATTCCTAGCCTGCCAGCCCGCACGCTAGCGCGTTGCGGCTCAAAGTGAGTGCCAGTTGGCCTTTTGTCTCATCGATGGAGTGTACATGGGCCACCTTCATCGCAATCTCGGCCAGCAAATTTGTACCGATACTTGGCGATCAAACGGTACAGGAAGCACCAAAGCGGCATCGTGAAAGGAATATGCATCAACGGAGCAAGTGGCCACAAAATTGGAAGCCGTTTCGAAAGGTATCGCACTGCATAAGCTCCGCCATGTTGTGTTCCCTTGGGTGTGACGATCCACATCTGCTCCATCAATTGTTCGAAGGTCAGATTAGGATAACTTGTCGCAACTTGTGGATCGTGAAGGGATACGAATTCGAGGCGGTAACGTCCATCCAACCGACGCAGGATGTTGATTTGAGACCGACAAAAATTGCATTGGCCGTCGTAGAGAACGACGTCTTTTCTGTTTTGTTCGTTCATTGTGTTTGTCTTCCGAAAGCAAGGCATGGGAAAGTACCCGTCACACTCCGTGTGACGTTGCCTCAAAAACCAAAGGTTTTTGAACTGCCGACATCACGCGGAGCGTGATGGGTACTTTGTTTAACCGCGTGCCCATCGGGCCGCGTTTCCTCGCGAAAGCGCGGGGCGATGCCCACGCGGTTAAACGAAGAAACTTATGCATGGGTGTCAGCGAGAAGTACCCTCAATCTTAACATTTTATTAACCGATCAGCTGATGTTTTTGACGTTTCCCGTCCAATTCATGACAATGTGTTGGCCAATCACCGGAACATCGAAAAAGGAACCGGACTTGACCCAGCCTTGCGTTTCGTAAAACCCAATTGCTGAAAACCTCGCGTTGCACCACATGGATTTTCCCTTGGAAATCGCAATATCCTTTATCGTTTCACCAATTCGATGGCCGATTCCTCGGCGCTGCCAATCGGTGCGGACGGCCATCCCGCGTAGTTGCATTGCATCCGATTCGTCCACAAACAAGCTTGCACAGCCTACAGGTTTTGATTCGGAAAGAGCGAGAACATGTATCGTTGATTCGTTCTCGTCCCCTGGGAAAACGGCACTTGAAAGTGGCATTCCGTGCGGTTTGCGTAGGATTTCGTAACGTAATTCTCTTAATCGAACAATGTCGCGCCCACCAGACGACTGTTGGATTACGATATCGAGGCTCATTCTGGCCTCCTGCCTGTAACTTGATCGCAGATCATGTTATTCTTAGTGCCCTAAATTCCTTTCGTCGACTCTCACACTTAGGAGACAATTTCAGCATGGCCAGACCTGTCACGTTGTTTACCGGCCAGTGGGCCGATTTGCCCTTTTCCAAGATAACTCAGCTTACCAAAGAATTCGGCTACGATGGCATCGAACTGGCTTGTTGGGGGGACCATTTTGAAGTTCAAAAAGCGAATTCGGAGCCAAATTACTGCGAAACGAAACGTGCTGCCCTCAACAACCAGGGGCTGCAATGCCACGCTATCAGTGCACACTTAGTGGGCCAAGCGGTATTGGATACCATCGACCAACGTCACAAGTCCATTTTGCCGGCATACGTTTGGGGGGATGGCAATCCAGCTGGAGTGAACGAGCGTGCCATCGAAGAGATGAAGGCCACGGTTCGAGCTGCGAAGAAATTTGGTGTAGGTGTGGTCAATGGTTTCACCGGTTCCAGTATTTGGCACCTCAACTACTCATTCCCGCCCGTACCACAGTCGATGATCGACGACGGATTTGCTTTGTTAGCCAAACGTTGGAATCCTATCCTGGATGAATTCGCGAAGAATGGTGTCCGCTTCGCATTAGAAGTGCATCCAACTGAAATTGCATTCGATATCTACACGGCTCAAATGGCCCTCAAGGCACTGGACAATCGCCCTGAGTTCGGTTTCAACTTTGATCCCAGCCATTTGATTTGGCAAGGAATCGATCCTGTGGAGTTCATCCGGGCATTTCCAGACCGCATCTATCACGTTCACGTCAAGGATGCGGCGACTAAGCTGAACGGTCGTTCTGGTATCTTGGCAAGCCATCTTAACTTTGGAGATCCGCGACGCGGTTGGGATTTCCGCAGCCCGGGTAGAGGCAGCGTCAATTTTGAAGAGATCATTCGAGCGCTGAACGATATTGGCTATACAGGCCCACTAAGCGTTGAGTGGGAGGATAGCGGAATGGATCGAGAGTTTGGAGCCAGGGAAGCTGCCAGCTTTGTCAAGAACATTGACTTTGCACCCAGCGGTCGTGCGTTCGATTCTGCGTTTGAGAAAGCGTAACGGAATTGAAACCAACAAAGGTGTTGTATTCACCGCCATCGAGCGCCCTTCGGTTTTTACCCGAAGGGCCGTACCCGCTGGGAGTTGGAAAATTCTCTTGGGTTGCTATCCAGCACGGTCCAGATGCGGGTTTCGGCTCCGTTAACATCTTTGACCTCTCGGATAAAACCAATGTGTCCTATGAGTTGCCGGGCAGGCCCGGATTTGCCTTTCCGACGGACCGTGGCAACTTCGTAGTCGGTTGCGAGCGATCCGTAGGAATCTATTCTCCCGATTCGAATCGCTTCAGGCCCTTTATTCTCGATATCGATAGCGATTGCAGCGGAACCATTGTCAACGATGGCGTCACTTGGGATGGCAATCTGATATTCGGAACGAAGGACCTCGAATTTCGGTCAAAGAAAGCGGGCTTGTATTTCTGGAGAGGAAGCGACTCAACGCTCTTTCGTTTGCGATCCGACCAGATTTGCAGCAATGGAAAATGCATTCTTTCAGTTGCAACATCGCATATTGAATTGCTTGATATCGATTCTCCGACCAGGAAGGTGGTTGCGTATCGTATCAACACGGAACTTGGCAAGATCGAGTCCGAACGCGTTGTTGTAGACCTGTCAAATGATCCTGCGGTTCCCGATGGCATGACCCTGACTTTGGACGGCAAGAGCATCATCGTTTCTTTATACAATCCAAACGCCGCTCCATTTGGGCGAACCGTTCAGTACTCGATAGCGACTGGGGAAATTGAGCAGGAATGGCAAACGAAGGGCAGTCCACAAGCGACTTGTCCGCAATTGATCGCATGGGAAGGTCGAGTTTGGCTAATCATAACAACTGCCGTTGAAAACATGCCGATGGAACGAAGAAATGAAGCTCCCCAAGCTGGCTCACTCTTTTTGGGTGAAACGGACATTTCGTTCGATGAGGCAGCCTATCGAAGACTAACGCAAGTGTTTGTAGAGCCGCCGATCGCTTAAAAGGAAGACATATGGGTTTTGAATTACAACTTGGATTGCAGCGGTTTCTGCTTCCTGCGGTTTGTTCGTTGATTGGGTGTATTCTTTTGTCTAGAACCGACCAAGGTGAGGATTGGTACGACGACGAACCCGTTAGCGGCATTGCGTTTCCAACTTTTTTGGGCGCTATCATTTGTGGATTGGGGATGATTTGCTCCGATTTATGGCAGCGAGGTATTATTTCAAAGCCTGAGGCTTGGATGACTTGGCAAGCTTCGTATCAATGGCAGTGGATGGTCTGGATGATTCCAGCCAGTATGTTCGTTATGGCCCTGGCTCGTTCCGTTATTTCAGTTCCGATTCACATTGCTTCGCTTGCCAGTACTGTGACCTCATCAATTGCCATCGGCGTATTATTTGTGTGTCTTAGTGAACGGACTGTTTGGGACGATCAAAAAGCAAAATGGCTACCTTGGATGGCGACGAGTTTTTTGGCCGTCATCTGGAACATCGCTTCGTTGAACTCCATTGCGAAATCGGATGGATCGAGATGGGTTTCGTTTACGATCCTGGGCCAGTTGGGATGCATAGCGGCCATCACACTTCAATCCTATGCCAGCTTGGGTGAATGGTCGCTCGTCGGCATTGGTGTCGCAACAGGCGCATCATTGGTAGGGCTATTTGCTAGTTCTACTTCGAAACTGCATTATGGCTGGCAGCTTTCGACTGTTGTCCTTCCGCTTGGAATCATGGCTGCAGCCTGTTTGGCAGTAAGCAGTTTCTTTGAGTCTCGACCGCTTCCGTTTTGGTTGATCGGTTCTGTGCTCTTTCTTCCTACGCTGGTTGGCGTCATGGATTTCATATACGGCCGAACAGCGAACCCTTGGTTTCGAGTCTTCTTGGCAATGTGTGTTTGTTTTCTCGTGCTGGGAGGCATTTTCTTTGTAACCAAGCCATGGGAAACGGAATGGTAACGCACAAAACGGCAGTTGGTTCCCCATTTTCACCCAAGCTTTTTTCGTTTTTGAAAGAACTTAAGTCTAACAATGATCGCGACTGGTTTGCAGATAACAAAGCGAGATACGAACGCGATGTATTGCAAGCAGCGATGGACTTCGTAACGCAGATGCGACCGCGTCTTGCCAAACATTCACGTTATTTATTGGCAGAGCCAAAAAGGGTGGGTGGATCGATTATGCGGATCTATCGCGACACTCGGTTTGGAAATGACAAGACTCCTTGCAAAACCAACGTAGGAATCCACTTCAGGCACTCCATTGGCGGCGACGTCCACGCACCGGGCTTGTACGTGCATCTGGAGCCAGGCGTTTGTTTCTTGGCAGCCGGCATTTGGCTTCCCCCATCTGAACCGCTTGCCGCAATAAGGCAATCGATTATGGACAATCTCGAGGACTGGAGTAGAGTTCGCAACAACAAGAAGTTTGTCTCGCAATTTAAATTCGACGGTGCCTCGCTTAAGACGGCGCCTCGCGGCATCGATCCGAATCATCCTGCGATAGAAGATCTCAGGCGCAAAAGCTTTGCCGGCATCACGCCCTTGAGTGACAAAGCGTTCCTACAAGCGGATATTCTCGACAAAATCATGTCGACGTTTGATAATGCTAAGCCGCTAATGAAGTTTCTCTGCGACGCGCTGCAACAGCCTTATTAGGCTATGCTCTGTTTCTAAACGTAGCATAGGCATCTTGCCTGTGAGGGATAATGCTGGAATCTCAGGCTGGAAGCCTAAGCTACGTTCGCTTCAGGATTCCTACGAATTGCAATTCGCGGTTGTGCGATGGTATAATGCAACGCGGTTATTATGAAAAACGCATGCCGCAAAGCAATCCCACCTACAATTGTCCAGCTATCCCCTCGCATTAGACTGGATTGACCTTTCCTCGAAAAGCAATTCATGAAGACAGTTCTATTTATCATTGCTATTTCGGCGACAACATACCTCTACGCCGACGAATTGCCGCCAGCAGTAAATCGCGAAGTGAATTTCGCTCGAGACGTCCTACCGATTTTTGAAAAACGCTGTTTTTCGTGCCATGGCGGCGAAAAGCAAGAAGCCGGATTGCGGCTCGACCGCTCTGACTTAGCGATGGTTGGTGGCGATTCAGGAAAAGCCATCGTGACTGGAAAGAGCGAGGAGAGTCGATTGATCCATTATGTCGCGGCAACAGATTCCGAAAAAGTCATGCCGCCAGAGGGAGCACGATTGTCGCAAGAAGAAATCGGCGTACTCCGCGCATGGGTCGATAGGGGCGCAATTTGGGCGGATCCCAAGTCCGAGAATTCTGCAATTAATAGCCATTGGGCATATCAGCCGCTAAATGCGACTCTGCCTCCCGATGTAAAAGACATAACTTGGGTCGTCAATCCGATTGATCGATTCATACTTTCCAAGCTCGAGAGTCGAGGTCTTTCTCCCTCACCCGAAGCCGACCGCTTTACGCTCATTCGGCGACTCAATTTGGATTTAGTTGGCTTGTTGCCATCGCTTGAGGAAGTCGATGCCTTTGTTAGCGATACTAGCCCAAAGGCCTACGAGAAACTTGTAGACCGTTTGCTTAATTCGCCACATTTCGGCGAGCGTTGGGGACGGCATTGGCTCGATATGGCCCGGTACGCAGATTCCGATGGCTACGAGAAAGACAACCCACGTCCCGACGCTTATCGATGGCGTGACTGGGTCATCGACGCGATCAACGCAGATATGCCGTTTGACCAATTCACAATCGAGCAGTTGGCTGGCGACTTGCTTCCTGATGCTACTCCGATGCAACGTTTAGCAACTGCTTTTCACCGACAAACTTTGACCAACACGGAGGGAGGAACGGATCAAGAGCAATTCCGTGTCGAGGCTTGTTTTGATCGCACGGAGACTACGGGCGCAGTGTGGCTAGGATTGACGGTCGGTTGTGCTCGATGCCATTCACATAAGTATGACGCAATCAGTCAGCGAGAGTACTACCAGCTATTCGCGTTCTACAACAACGGCGACGAACAAACGCTCGTCGTTCCGAAATCGGAAGAAGAGGTTAAGCAATATGAACAGGCGAAAGCATCGCATGATACTGCAGTTGCAGAGGCGACCGGCGCGCTGCGAGCTGCACAACTAGGAATTGTCCAAGCATTGCCAATTTGGGAGGAACATATCAAGCAGCAGATGGTTACGGCCAACGAAAACCCAATCAAGCGAGAGCTTCTGATTGAACCAAGTGTCTCGAGCGATGGCGATGTCACCTTCAAACAGCAGACTGATGGTTCCTGGTTGGCCGACGGAGCTAATCCCGAATTTGCAACATACACGGTTCAAGGAAAAACTGCGGG
Organism: Pirellula sp.; assembly: GCA_043744075.1. GTDB lineage: Bacteria > Planctomycetota > Planctomycetia > Pirellulales > Pirellulaceae > JBKCUI01. The sequence goes on from JAYTVL010000465.1 coordinate 6,710, forward strand.
TAACTTAATCCATACCATTCGTCTCGACGTGCTTGCGGACAAGTCGTTGCCAGCCAAAGGGCCCGGGCGTGCCACCCATGGGAATTTCGTCCTATCGGAAATCACCGTCGAGACATCGGAGACAACCGATTTTGCCAGTCCGCGTCGGTTGGAGTTCGACACTGCCAAAGCGGATCATGAACAGGCAGATCGTCCTTGGTTGGCAAAGAATGCAATCGACGGCGACGACAAGACCGGTTGGGCAATTGGAAATAAGTATGGCAGTGACCACTGGGCCGAATTCCATTTGAAAGAACCAGTACCTGCCACGTCACCGCTTTATTTCAGGATAAAACTAAGCCATCAATACGGAAAGCAACATACGATAGGCCGCGTGAAAATTTCCTTACAATCAGGTCTTTATGCTCCGGTTGAAGTGCCAAAGAACATCCTCGCGATTTTGGAACTCGCTGTAGAGAGCCGAAACGATTCGCAGCGACAGGAATTGCTCGACCATTTCAGCAATATTGAGCCGTCCACAAAATCGCTTGCCGAAAAACAAACGGCTTTGATTAAGATGGAGCCTTCCAAACCGGAATTAACCGTACGTGTAATCGCACAAAGAGCGAAAGAGCCGCGAAAGACCTTTGTCCTTCGCCGTGGTGAGTTTTTGGAACCGGTAATAGAAGTTGATGTTCAACCATTGGGTCTTGGCACTTTGCCTACACTTAGTCAACGAAAACCCGAAAAACAAGGCGATCGATTGGATCTGGCGCGTTGGCTAGTTTCGAAGGAAAATCCCATTACATCGCGCGTTGCTGTAAACCATATCTGGCGAACGCTGTTTGGAATGGGAATTGTAAAGACGGCCAATGACTTCGGTGTTCGAGGGGAAAAGCCAACACATCCAGAACTACTGGATTGGCTCGCTCGTGATTTCATCGGATTAAACAGTGGAAATAAGACAACAGATTCCAAGACGCAGCCTTGGTCTCGCAAGGCATTGATCAAGCAGATTGTCATGTCAGCGACTTATCGACAGTCTTCCAAGCGGCGGATTGATCTACTCGAAATCGATCCGCAGAATCAATTGTTAGCAAGCCAGAATCGATTGCGTGTAGAAGGCGAGATTGTACGAGACATCAGTTTAGATGCTGCAGGACTGTTAGCAAGCAAGATCGGTGGTCCAAGTGTCTTTCCAGCGCTGCCACCTGGCATCGCAGAGTTGAGCTACGCAGGGAACTTTAAGTGGACTGTCTCGAACGATACCGATCGCTATCGTCGCGGGATGTACACGTTTTTCAAGCGAACGGCGCCTCATCCAAATTTGATAACATTCGATTGCCCCGATGCGAATTTAACATGTGTAGACCGCAATAAATCGAATACACCGTTGCAGGCTTTGGTAAGTTTAAACAACGAGTCGTTTGCAGAGGCGGCGCAAGCGTTGGCCAAACGAATTCTTGAGTCAGGAGAAAATGTCGACACAAAGAGCCGGCTCGAAACCGCTTTTCGAATTTGCATTGCCCGCACTCCAAGCGAGCGAGACGTTAGTGAATTGTTTAACTTGCTAGAAACGTCAAGAAAGTGGTATGCAGATCATTTGAAAGAGGCCACAGCTTTAACGGGTAAATTTGCTGTTCCAAATATTTCCATTCAAGAGAACGCGGCTTGGATCGCGACCGCTCGAGTCTTGATCAATCTGGACGAGTTTATCACTCGCGAATGAACATAAAAATGTCACCCTTTGAACGAAACATCGAGCTGGATCGCAGAAATTTTTTGACAACCTCGGCATGCGGATTGGGCATGGCTGCGTTGGGGTCGATGCTTAGTGCCGAAGAAGGGACGAATCCCCTTGCGATCAAGCCGCTGCATTTTGCGCCAAAGGCAAAGAACTGTATCTTCCTTTTGCAGGCGGGAGCTCCATCGCAATTGGATCTTTTCGATCCGAAACCGAAACTGAACGAACTACACGGCAAGCCTCTGCCCACCGAATTATTGGAAAAAGTTCGATTTGCGTTCATTAAGAAAGAGTCTGCGGTTTTGATGGGCTCGCCGCGTAAGTGGTCTAAGCACGGTCAATGCGGAATGGATTTTTCGGACTTCCTGCCAAACATCGCAACTTGCTCTGACGACATACTGATGATTCGTTCGATGTTTTCCGAGCAGTTCAATCATCATCCCGGTCAATTGCTCCTGAGTTGCGGGCGAAGCACGTTCGGTTTACCAACAGTTGGAAGCTGGCTTACCTATGGCTTAGGCACCGAGTCACAGAATCTGCCGGGCTATGTAGTGCTCACGAGTGGACGCGGTTCGAGTGGCGGATCGTCTCTCTGGTCCAGTGGGTTTTTGCCATCGCATTATGCCGGTGTGTTATTTCGCAATGAGGGGGAGCCTATTCTCAATCTGACGAATCCCGATGGGCTTCCACCGGAGTTGCAACGTCGCGGTTTAGATGCGATGAGATCATTAAATGAGAGCCGATACAGCCAAGTTCTTGATCCAGAGATCGCAAGCCGCATCGCGAGTTACGAGCTGGCATTTCGAATGCAGTCATCGGCACCGGAACTAATCGATCTTCGAGGCGAGTCCGCCGGTACGTTGTCCGACTATGGTGTTGAACGACCGCAGCATCCCCAAGCCACTGGCCGTGGGAACGTTGCCAATGCTCATTTGAGTTTCGCTCGCAATTGTTTGCTTTCGCGTCGAATGGTTGAGCGTGGTGTTCGTTTCGTCAATATCATCTATGAAGCCTGGGACCAGCACAGCGACTTGGAGCAGGACTTGAGATACAACTCTTGGGTCGTGGATCAACCTGTCGCTGCACTATTGAAGGATCTTAAGCAACGGGGCCTATTGGATAGCACACTTGTAGTATGGGGTGCGGAATTTGGGCGTACACCGCTTGGCGAGAACCGAAACGGCAGAAATGCGAATACGGGAAGAGATCACCATCCGTTTGCATTCACATTGTGGATGGCGGGAGGAGGTATTCGCGGAGGCCAGGTGTATGGCGAAACTGACGAATTAGGGTGGGGTGTTACTAAGGATCCAGTTCACATCAACGATCTCCACGCGACCATGCTGCATCTGTTTGGAATGGACCATTTGAAATTGACGCATCGCAATCAAGGACGCGATTTCCGTCTGACGGATGTCGGCGGCAAAATCATCAAGCAATGGCTGGCTTAGTATGACTATTGGAAGCAAGGCAAGGATCAACAGACGGTATTCCACTACGCCGGCTTTACGCCAGCGGGACTGCAACTGACAGCTACATTGAGTATGGCGACGTTCACCGACAAGAACCTAATTAACCAACAATTAACACTTGCGGTGATGTAAGACTCTTCATCCCGAGTTAGAATACGCTTTGAAATTGTGGCAGCTAGTTTCCCATTTGAGAATTGCCGACGCGATGAGCCTTAAAACGTATCTGATTACTCTTACTAGTTTGGTATTCATGACTACAGCGTCAGCTGAAAATCCCCTATTGCCGCAGGTCGAGAGTTTTGTAAAAGAGCGACTCGCGGAAACAGCGGAGATACCTGAGGAGCGACAAAAAGAACTTGTCAAACTGTCGCGATACATTGCCACTTGTCAGTCCGTAGGTAAACCGTCAAAGCTTTTGTTTGTATGCACACACAATTCTAGACGAAGCCAACTTGCACAGCTTTGGGCGAAGATTGGAGCGACTCGCTTTGGTCTCAAAGGACTGGAATCATTTTCCGGAGGTACAGAAGCAACCGCCATGAACCATCGGACGGTCGCTGCCCTTGAGAGCGTTGGCATGGAGATCACAAAAGCTGATGCCGATTCGACCAATCCAAAGTATTCAGTGGTTTATAGCAAAACAACATCACCTCAAATCTGCTTTTCAAAAAAACTAACAGAATCACCCAATCCCACCGAAAAATTCGCAGCCATTATGACGTGTTCGAGTGCGGACGAATCGTGTCCAATCGTGCGGGGGAGCGAACTTAAATTAGTGTTGCCGTATGAAGACCCAAAAGTTTCCGACGACACTCCAAGAGAAACTGCCGTCTATAACGAGAAGTGCAAGGAAATCGCGCGCGAAATGCTGTTTGTCATGTCGCGTGTGGCTGAATCTAAATAATGCGAGTTGTGCTTTTGCTCAAGGCGGGCCAAACCAAGAATTCGATTCAGATCGACCCAAGTTTTGAAAAAGCCAGGGGATCGCAATTGTGATTGACCTAAGGATCAATGCCCATTTGCTTTAATTTTGCTCTCAACTTCTCAGCTTCTTGCTCTGCCTGTTCAGCTCGTTGCTTCTCCTGATCAGCCCGTTGCTTCTCCTGATCAGCTCGTTGCTTCTCCTGATCAGCTCGTTGCTTCTCTTTATCAGCCCGTTGCTCCTCCTGAACAGCTCGTTGCTTCTCTTTATCTGCGCGTTGTTCTTCTGAAGATGCGCGCTCTTTCCCCGTCAGCAAGAGTTGCCCCTCCGCAGTGGTCCATCGCAGCCAAGACTGGGACATATCTTCATACACCCCAGGCCAGATCCGTACACCTAGTCCTAGTGATGCAAAAACGGGCGCCCCGGATGCGTCGAGTTCATATTGACCGCTTACGAGCCGATAGGCTCGGAGGGGTTTCGAACTCAAGTGCTCTTCTGGGTCGTAGATGATGTAATAAGTAATACCTAGCTTGGCATATCCTTTAAGCTTGAGAGTATCCTCGCCACCTTTGTCGTTCGAAACGACTTCCAGCACCAAATCTGGGGCCTTCCCGTACTCCCATACAAAATAAGATCGGTTCCTTTTCGGAAACGGGTCCACTGGCGACGAGACCCCCAAGCTGACCAAGACATCGGGAACAAACGGAGGCGTACGTATTGCGAAGAAGAGACCTACGTTACTCATCGCAACAAATGTCTCGCCGGGTTGCCATGAACCATAGAGAGCCTCTACCAGTAGACGCTGTTGCTTCTCCGAGAATTGGTTATCCACAGGTGCACCGTCCTCCGTAACAAGATGATCGATATTCGGATGCAGTTCGACTGGCAATGGAAGATGCTCTGAAACCGACATTGGCGGCTGAGCAGGCGCTTCGCTGGACATGTTATGACTCCGGAGCCAGGGTAACGTTTCTAAAACATTATTGTAACAACTAACTCGATACGACAGGAAGATTTGACGATAGCAATATCAATAATCGCAATTCGTTATTTTCCTGACCAAGAATTATCCTGCCGATCCCCAACGCCGCCGTCCAAGAAACCCCCTTCCAGTGGCAATTCCAAGGCCGCTCCGTAAATCAATAATCCGAGCTAGACCAGTAACCTGATACACTCTGCCGCTGCCTGTTCAGGTTTTAGCGCAGTGGTTGCGATACCTGACACGACTTTAGTAATGTTGTGGTCCACTTGATCCGCTATGCTCCATCCGGAACCCTCAGCGGTCGTGATGTATACCGACAGCGTGTGATGCCCACTCCCTGGCCTTTCGCCGATGATGTGGATAATCGTCCTCATGCCGGTGATCCCTTTGTAAAGCAACTCGCCCATTCGGTATCCGGCTCGAACTCGTCCTGAATGGACGATCATCAGTTGTGGTGCAACCCGCTGCCCGGCTTGGTGCAAGCCACGGCGAATGCCGTTAACGAGGGGCATCAATTGTCCGTCGTCCATCGCGCCAAGTGCGTTTAGCCCATCCGATACAACCAACAAGCAGTCATACGATTCGCCGACCTCTTGCCGGAGGCCGAGCAATATCTCGCGGGACTCGTCCGAAAGTTGCTCACCAGTCGCGGGATGAAGTATGTAGTCGTTGCGATCAATGGATTTCGTTCGGATCCGTACCACATTTGGTAGTTTTTTGACAAATGCTTCGTCCCATTCTCGCCAAATGCATTTCTTTGAATCTGTGTAGATGGTTTGGATATCCGCATTCAGCTTTTCGGTCAGTTGCCAAGGTCGCTCGCCAAATCCCTCAGCGACAAACACCCCTCGTCCACGAATTTCTGTAAGCCGATTCCTCCCCTCTTTAAGAATCACCTCCTCAGTGCGAACATCTCCTTTCTTGCGCAGGTATTGTAGATAAACCCAATTGGGATCACCGAAATGCTTTGTTGGCATGCCGTTTTGATCGATGACGCCAAGTGATTGGAAGAAGCTCCATATGCGATCATTCACGCGAAAACCGAACTTTTCTCGAAGTCGAACGTGGTCTTGAAATCCGGTTGTCAAATAGCCGAGCATCGGGTCAATCTTGGTTGGTAACGCCATCAAGTAAGCTGGGTTGGCCGCCGCAACTTGATCCAAACACCAATCGAGATCATCCAACGTGACATCCATATGCAGAGTGGAACAAACATCGAGGCCGATCGTCAGACCATGCAGTTTGCCCATGACGATGTCTTCCAAACAGCAGCGCACGAGCTGTTCTTTGGTACGAAAGACCTCGGGGCCTATGAAACCGGCGACATCGTTGAGGTGAACCCAAGCATTTGGCGACAGCCCTTTTTCTGCGCGAGTCTCGCGCACCACATTCGCCAAGGCTCGAGCGAGTCCGTACTTGCGGGACTCGTGGATGAGCATATCAAAACCATGTCCGTGACCATTGGTAAAGTCGGCTCCTTGTCCGGTCTCAAAATAAAGGCCGTAATCTCCAGTCGATCGCGCCTTAGTATGCCGCACCATTTTTTCAATGTCGATGTCAAAGGTCTTGTTGGCAGCGTCGTTTCCGGCAATGCTTTGAAACCATAGTTCGGTCAATTTAGGATACTTTTGTTCGACGGCTGCTTGAATATCGATATGGGATAACACGCAGTGCGGCATGACGTCGGCGATGCCGAATGTTATGAGGATCTCTTGCAACGCACGCTCGATAGCTGCAACTGATTCTAGATCGCTTGATACCGGGTTGGTCCCGAGCAAGACGTCGCCAACCGCGTAGGCAAAACCGTCGAAGACTTGCCATCGAATATCGTCGAGATGGTCCGTGGGCGAATTTGGCTGGAGCCTTGCACCTAAATAGCCTTTGGCGCCGATGCGACTATTCGGGAGCGGATTGAACACCTTGGAGCCGAGTGCAATCAGCTCGTCGTTGCTCATCAATTTTACGACACACGCAATACAGTCGCTGGACAAGGCACCTTTCATGGCGTGAATCTTTTCTTCTCGCCATGAAAGTATGGACGTCTTAAGCTGGCCTAAGGTCATATCCTTTGGAATTAAAGTCGCAGACAATGTCGACCGTTTGATCAGCGCGAACAACTCATCCACATGGGGTGGATTGGAATCGATATCGGTGAGTAGCGTATTTGCCAAAAGGTTTCTTGCGATTAAGCGTGAATTGGCATCGGCAGCTACGACACCAACGATTTGGTCCCCTTCTTTAAATTCGTTCGCACTACCGAGGATTTTCAGATAGAGGTCGCGTTCGAAAGTCCCACGTTGGCGATCAATGTAGGAAAAGATGTCTTCATTTTCTTGGGCCGTTGGGAGACCGTAAATCGTTTGGCCAAACGAAGATAATCCGGTGCTCATCCACGCGGACACGGCAAAGGTTCCTTTCGTCACGTTGCCGATAAACTTCCGTCGTCGCATGGGATGAGTTCCTTTGTTGATCGTAGCAACAGGCTGCTATCTGCCGTTCGCCGTATTAGGCGAGCGGCAGATAGGAATATACCAGGGGAACGGGTGGCACGCCCAGAGGCTGTGATTTTATAGTACCCGTCACACTCCGTGTGACGTCCGCAGTTCAAAAACCTTTGGTTTTTGAGGCAACGTCACACTCCGTGTGACGGGTACTTTCTTCG
>JAYTVL010000466.1:0-1269 GCA_043744075.1 Pirellula sp.
AATTAGTGTGTCTTGGCCGCGCGGACGATAGCCTGAATCAACACGCCTACAAAACTGATAGGCGAAGACTTCGTCAACTCGGGACTCTTCGCCGGACCTGCGAAATCCAAGATTAGTAACCGCCCAGTTAGAAAAAATCTGCAGGGAGGAACGAGCTAATTGACGGTCACTATTTTCCAATTCATCGGCCATCGTCTGAGTGAGTCGCTCAGAGTCATACGAGTCAATGTTGTCTTGGGCTCGAATTCGTTTTAACTCGTTCGCATCCGTTCCGTCCTCTACGCCGAGTCTCTCAATCGCTTCGGCGAACGCATCAGCACTTGAGTCAAGGAATTCGTTCCAGACTTGCTGTAAAGAATCCTCGATCACATATTGCAGAGTGGCAATCGAGCGATGGAAAACGCCCAGCGCACTATCGAGCAATTCGAACCATCGCTTTTGCATCGGCGAATATTCACTCACCAGGACGGCAGTCTGCACCGGCATCCCTTGTCCAAAACGGTCGAGGCGGCCCATGCGTTGCTCGATGCGATTCGGCGAGAAGGGGAGGTCGAAATGAATTGCGACCGTGCCTCGCTTTTGTAGATTCAGTCCTTCTTCGGCGCTGCGGTCGCAAACAAACACGTATCCATTGTGACTGCTGCGGAATTGTCTCCACTGCTGGTTAGAAGTCGAGTGTCTGAGTGTTCTTCCTTTTGGAAGTCGCAGATCAAGAAATTCGAAAATGTGATCGGCGGTCGACTTTGCATCGGTGAAAACAACGTAGGAATTGGCATCCTCCGAGTTGCCTACCAGAGCAAGTAGTTTTTGCAATTTCGGTCCATGATCGCACTCCCTGGCGGCACGGGCAATTTGAGTTAGGAGTTCGCTTTCGCCATCGCGCATCGGAAAAGAATGCATGTCAATCTCGACTCTGCCACGAAGGCGATTATTAGCCCAGTCAACCAACTGACGTGGTTCGGTCGCGGCGTATTCTTCGACCTTGCGAGCCAATGTGTTTGCCGATCGTTTCTCGCTTTCTGGCGACGAGAAACACGCTGCCGAAACAGACAGTCGCCACGCTTCGACCGCTTGAGCTAAACTACTTTCATTTTCGCAGTCGTAAAGTATTCGTTTCGCGCCACCACGACCGGGCAAGTACACTGACGTTTGTTCGTTCCGACGACTTCGTAGAATCCGTCGGTGAAGTCGCCACATATCGCTGACGTGCGTTCGGATCGCACAGATCAACTCGTTACGCTTTGGGTCATCTTCGGCCACGTCGATTTC
>JAYTVL010000467.1:0-14400 GCA_043744075.1 Pirellula sp.
GTTCAAAACCAAGAGCCGGCGAAGGGACTTGAACCCCCGACCAGCTGATTACAAATCAGCTGCTCTACCACTGAGCTACACCGGCAATTAATAGGAACATCCCCTCAACCAGCGAAATTTTCGACAATCAAGAGTCGCACTAGTGTACAGATGGGCCATTTGACTGCAAGACGACTTTTCACTCCTTTGCAAGCAGACCGTGCCCAGGCCGATTCGTTCGCCCCGAATCCTGGCGTGGTTTAAAAATTAACGCTTTGTCGCTCAGAACGAAGTGTTTCCAGCCGGACTTTTACAAATACCTCTTTCTCTAAATCGAGTTCACTAGCAGTTCATGCTGCCCGACTTGTGATCGACGCCCTAGAATCGTTACCGCGAGTGGGGTTTTTATGTCAAATGCAACGGAAATTGAGCTGCAAAGAGATAGAGATTCTGGGCCTTTGACTATCCAAATTGCGATTCAGTTACCCTTCTGAGTCGGTATTGGGAATGAGATTTGCAGCGTTTATAGCATTTTACCAACCAATTTTCCGAAAATCCCGACGGAAACGACTTGAAAGAGTGGTTTCTGCGGGATACGCGGGTTAAACAATCGCAATGCTTGAAGCATGTTTAACCGCAATACCGTTCATCTATTTGTTTAACAGTCAGCCGAAGGCGTACTCGATAACATTAACGTGCGCCTACGGCTAACGGTTAAGCGAAAGTTTTGCGAAATTGGGCTTCGTTGAACGGTATTGTGTTTAACCGATCGAAGCGATTAGTGTAGATCGCGGACTTCCAGGGCACATTTGTCCAATAAAGTTCGATGGGGTCATATTCGGGACCGACGTGACTCGGCCCGCCAGCCGCTGCGCGGGTTAAACGAATCGCAAAGCTCGAAGCACCCCGACACAGACACGATCCGATCTTGAATCTTTTTCGGAAAATGATCATTATCCGTCAACACTGCGAAGGGAACGATTCCCATGTAGCAAATATATCTCGGGAGCAAGGAAGCACCCTAGCGATGCCATATATTCCGTATTGGTTTGAATCCTTCGGTCCATTCCTGCCATGGGTTACACCATGCATTTCATTGGTCGGACTGTGGATTGCAAAGTGCTCCGAAAACCTGCATGTGCGTCGAACGGCAGAACGATTTTATTTCGCGGCGATGCTGCTAGTTTCCTGGGTCGCACTGCGAACCGTCCTTGCGAACGACGGTTGTTGGCTTATCCACATGGGAAGCATCGGAGTCATGGTGCTCGGCGCCACCTATCCAACATCAGAGCACGCAGTCGCAGAATTCGAAAACGATTTCGTATTCTTCGATTTGTAAAACGAAGTACTTATAATTCCTGCCCGGCAGGCAAGAACTACCAGGCACTTGCCTGGCACGAATGGCATCTAACAAATGAACCCATCGGGTTATCGACGGGACGCAGATAGTCATCCGTTTTCGACGACGACGCATTTTTTTTGGATTCATTCCAGATTCTTCTTGTATTCTGAACTGCTTCTGTTCAAATTCGCAATTGATTACTGCAACGGCCCGTGTTGTATTTCGACGAAATCATCGATGACTGGTAATTCAAGTAATGGAAATCAAACGGATTCGATCGAATCCGATCGTGTGACGGAAGTAACTCCACGGCTTCATGCGTTCGCGAATGAACTATGCAGTGCTCACGACGAATTGGTTCGAAGGTGGATCGGACAACTTGTTCCGGATCGTCTTCGAAAAGCGATCGACGTCGACGACTTGAAGGGCAGGATTCTGGAGAAGCTTGTAGAGGCGCTTCGGGATCACGTAGAGGAGGTTCACGTCGATCGAAGCGATACCATTCCGCTGTGCCAGACGATAGCGAATCGTCGAATCAAGAACGCAGTTCGGGACGCTCGCCGTTTGAAGCGAGGTGGCCGGCGTGAATTCGTCGAGCTTGATTCAGTGAACGACATTCCGGATAAAAGGGAATCGAATCGACCTGACAAAATCGCGGAGTCGAAGGATTTGTTGTGTGCGATTTCATTTTGCTTAACCCCACGGGAGCGAGTTGTCTTCGAACTCATGAAATTGAGAACGCAGTATTTCAGAATTGCGGAAGAGCTTGGAGTCACCGTAAAAGTATTGGCTGGTATTCGCAATACGATCGCCGTCAAAGCTCGCGTTATCGACGAGTCAGATCAGTCATCAGTCAGTCATCATCAGTCAGTCATCAGTCATCAGTCATCAGTCATCAGCCATCAGCCATCAGCCATCGTCCATCAGCCATCAGCCATCAGCCATCAAAAAGAAACGCAAGAGTTAATCAGTTAGTTCTGACTATTTTGAAAAAATTTCGATTTTATCGGCAAGTTGTGCCCGCAAACGGTGCTTATTAGTAATAGAGGGCGAACATAAAACGTTTCGATTCCGAAAAAAACCACCTTTTCTTGAGGCTGAAAGAAAATGTCGAAGACTTTCCTTTTTTTCTGTTGTTGTCTCGTTGTTGCTTTGGGAAGCCGGGACGCAGTTGGAGATGGAACAGGAACTTTTAATGATCCATTTACGTCGGAGTATACTGACCCAATGACTGGCGTTGTGCTTGTAGTTAACAGATGGCAATCGGTTACAAACGATCCACCTGTGGTGGTTGGCGATACGACCTATATTTCTTACAATATCAGGCAAAGAGACTTTTCTTATATCGTTAAAGAACCTAATGGCGTACCGATTTTTGTGAATTTTGGTGGGGAATGGAATGAATACACATCTTCATCTCGGACAAAGACCAATGCCAATGGGAATCAGGATCGTATACGAGATTATTTGAAATGTGATTGCTCGACCGTTGCGAGCTTCCCTGTCCATATTCAACCTGGAAACGTGCGGCGCAACGACCGCTACAAATGGGTTCACAATTACGTTGAGTCTGCAGTGGACATAAATCCATCGGAGATCGCCGGACACCTTGCTGCAGATGCGTTCGTTGACGACGGAACAACTTTCGATGGAGGTAAAAAAGACTTTGCATCATACGATTTCGTCTGGGATCGAAATGCGGGCGTGGGAGGCTCTTGGTCACTGGGATGGGAGTGCGTTGGTCCAGTTGATGATTTTTGCGGGTTCCAGTCCGGCGATTGGATTATGATGCCAGGATTCTTGGGAACCCATATCTATCAAAAAAGTGAAGCTGCCGGTGCGCTAACAAACCGGCTCGCCTGGGCCTTCGACGTCGGTTCCAGTTATGCGTCTGATTTTAATCTTGCTGCCAGAGATCATCCTTCGCCGATACCGCCGGTTACGGTCACACCATGGACTCAACAGCGACTTCTTAAACCCGCCGAACCCGACTGACGACTCATAGAAGCGGATAAATCATGTTTCTTCCGACGCTAATTCAACTATCCATAGTAATCGCAACTTCTTTTTGGACAACACAAGAAGACGAGTCGAAAGTCGTTTTACCGAGCTTTAACTATTGGGATCTAAGTCAAGATCTTATACGGTCTAAGAACCTTCAATCGGCTCTGGGCGTTTCCCTTCAACAGGTTGCACAGCTTAAGATAATGCGAGAAACCGCCGGTATGGATGTGCTTTTGGACAAGAAATCCAAGGAAATGGAAACTAAGGGCAAAAGCAACGTTGATCTCCGAGAAAGGGCGCTGTTGGAATTGGATCCGGTCGTGAAGCGAGAATTGGAGGTGATACTCAACGAATCACAGATTATGATGCTTCGCGAACATCCGTTCAAAGCGAGGTTTCGATCTCCGTTTGAACTCTTTCATAATCATGAAGTCATCGAAGTGTGTAAAATCTACCAGGTGGACCTTAAACGACTAGGCCCCATTCTAAAAGACGTTCAAGCGAAGTATGAGAAAGAAGGTACAGTTGCACTCACTGAATTTACCACTACTTTTTACGAATATCTTCCCGAACGAACCAAGCCACTTTTTGTTCAGTACATTGGCAAATGCTATTTGGACCGGTACGAAGTGAAGCCAGATTTGAGACTTGAAGACATTCCATTCCCACCTCGTTTTCGCACGACAAATGCACTTGATGCACTGGAAATTCCGGATGCTCAAACTCAAGTTGGTTTGTCGACGTCACAAATTGAGAAGTTGTCGAACGTGAGAGTAGCCCTAAGCAATCGACTCGATGTGATGTTAAAAGGGGGGGAGGGTACCTTTTCCGAAAATCTCAGGATGGCAGAAAGAGAAATGATGCAAATTCTGACGACGAAACAGGTCCTGGGGATTTGTCGCGTCCAAGCGAAATCGGAGTTCGAATTTGATTTCGCAGTACCATTTAGACGTGCTGAATTTGTCAAGTACCTACAGCTTTCAAATGAGGAAGTCAAGGCTCTAAACGTTCTTGCAGTTGCGGAAACCGAGGACTTTAGGTCTAAGATGAAAGAGCTTGATCACGAAGCTTTCGAGGTTTTGTGCGGGGCTCTCCCTAGCCAGAGCAAAGAACGAATGCAAAAACTGTTCAAGGGGTTTTGGTAATGTTTTCATGGCACCAACGTCCAGATAGGTGCCAGGCCTATTGCTCCTATTGCTCTGGCTTATCCACATGGCAAGCATCGGAGTCATGGTGCTTGGCGCCACCTATCCAACATCAGAGCACGCAGTTGCAGAATTTGAAAACGATTTCGTATTCTTCGACCTGTAAAACGACATACTAATAATTCCTGCCCGGCAGGCAGGAACTACATAATCGTCCTGCCCGGCAGGCAGGACCTACTTGGCACCTAGCGATTCAGTCCGTCGGGCGGCCATTGAACTCGCGAGATTCGCATGGGTTCAAACGCCCAATAGGGCTTCGAGCCCTTAACAATCGTTTTTAGATATTGGCGAGTTTCAATCGGCTGGTTCTGTAGCAATCGTCCCAGGTCGTCAAGGACAGATACGTTGTCCCCATAGTATGTATGACCCAACAGACTGCTATCTACCGAAGTCGCGTCGATCGTATCGATTCCATCCAAAATCAATATTTCTGGACCTGAGTCACCTGCTCGGTTCCTCTGATTGAAATATCGGGATGCAATCAGAGCCAAATCTGTCCTCGAGGTATAAAGTGTCGTGTGGCGGGCCTTGCTAACGATCTTGGATGCGATGTCCGCTTTGAATACATTTGCGTCGATATCGGGCGCCGCCAATACGACTTGATTGAAGTGAGGCTTGGAACTCTGCTCGATTTCGCTCAAAGCGGCGGTAAGGCCAACATTTCCCATGCTGTGAGCGATCAAGTTGATCGTGTCGGCTTTCGATTTTTCCGCAACGTCGAGTAGAAACGAACGGATCTGCGAAGTGCTCATATCAATGTTCTCTTTGTCCGTTACGTAGCTGTACCAATTTGCCTGCGATGGCCAACTGTAGAAAACGGGTGCGCCAGGAAACTCTAAGTCGAATGCCATTTGCCCGGTGCGTCTTGCCGCATCTTCGAACGTAACATTGTAACCATGAATAAAAACGAAAATGTTATTGCCCTTTCGGTCCAGCTCCGTTCTCATGGCCGCGTGGAACGTATCGGTTGATAGTCGTTCGACTTTTGTCAACACAACGTGCTTCGCAGGGTCCTTTTTTATTTCCAACTTGAGCAATTGGGCTGATTCAAGCTCGCCGGGTTGGTGCCCCTCTGGAATGGAAACTTCGCATATCCCGTATTGGATCTGATCACTGTAATCCCCACCGTAACTTAGTAATTCTTGCGAGGCTCCTGACCCATTTGTGAGCAGCATCAATTGCAATGCGACTGTTGAGGCCGCTCCCATTCCAACCAGCGAAGCGATCGCATAGCGAATATTACTTTGCCGGGGAAATAAGAAAAAACATCCTACCATTGCAGCCAGAGCTAGCCCCGCCAAAACAACGTGGATTGCAGCTATCGGGAAATTCAACGTTCGAGTTGGAATGGGCGAACGGTTCGTTCCGTAAAAAACTGCGACCTTGCGATCGTTCCCTTGGCCAAGAATGGGACGGAAAGATCGTTCATCTTCATTGCGCGAGAAAGATTCCCTAGCTGTTTCCTCGGATTGCATTGCAGAAGAAGGCATTGCGGCAGACGACATTGCGGCAGACGACATTGCGGCAGACGGCTTCGCTGTTGCCTTTTTTTTCTTGGGCATTCGAACCGGGGCTGGGCCCGCCCCTGGTTGATTGATTGCAAGTGTATTGTCCCATTTGACTTCGTCACCCCCATCACCAAAGCCATCGGCTTCAATCATTTCTACGATGCGCATTCGTGTTGTATTTCGAATGCGCCCGTCACGCAACAATTCGATCAAAAGTGGCATTACTTCCGATTCAAAGTCCGCTGAAGGTTCGATCATACCGGCAACTTGGTCGCCGATTTCTTCGTCGTCCAACAAAGCAACTAACGCAGACCATGCAACCTTCGGCATCTCGATTATCGCTTGCACACAACTTAGTCGCTCCGCAGCGGATCTCTCTTTTTCAGCTGCTATCTGCAACAAGAATGGAGTTGCAGACAAACCTAAGTCGATCAGTACACCGGGAATGAGCTGATTATTTTCTGGTTCGTCAAGCATTCGCAGAAGCGATTCAAGGCTCGAAGATGTATCACCGCACAAATGAAGTCCATAAGCTGCACTAGCTCGTGCTAAGAAATTAGCGTCATCGATATTCGACTGAACAATCATGGTTGCTTGCTTGGGCTCGATACGCGCAAAAGCAATAATGGCGGCTGCTCGCAAAACCGAAGGCTCTGACTCATCACACGCCTTCTTTAGTGTTGGAATTGCGGCCTGCGCCTTCAGTCCAACACTCCCTAAAGCAGTTGCTGCTGCCGCACGAACATTGCCGATTTCGCGAGTGTCCTTAAGTATTGAGAGGCAAGGCTCAACCAGGATTGGATCTGAATTCGCAACCAAGGTTAACGCGCGGAGGACATGCTCTCGCACGATTGCATTAGGATTCTGAATCTGCTGCATCAGCAAAGAGACAGTTTTGTTTCCCATCTGCCGAAGAGCGCATGCGGCCTGACTTTTTACAGGGACTTCTTCGTTTGAATCGATGATTCTCGCGACAAGTGACGGAGCTGCGTCAATTGCAAACGGCCCGATCTTCGCAAGTGAAGCAGCGCAAACCGTGCGAGTCCATTGATCTTCGGCAAGAAGACCATCAACTAGACGTTGGATCGCAACGGCTCCTACGGAACCTAAATCGCCAATAGTCTCCGAAAATTCAACGAACATCGCATCGTTAATGGAGAAACTCTTCATGGCTTCAACAATAGCGTTTGCTGCCTCGGGCGAGCCGGGCGCAAGTTTAGCGAGCGCCTTCACAGCAGCCGAGCGAACGAAGGGAGACAGTTGCGGTTCCGCAATAAATCCGAGAAGCATTGGGACACAATTCGTTGCTTCTGCTCCGAAGGCGGAAATGGCTTCGATCGATTTTGCTCGTAGCAGATCGATTACAGATGAGTCGCATGCGAGTTTCTGCAGTGAAGCAACTAAAATCGATTTCCTTGTTCCGTCCACAAGGGGATTCGATGCTGCAGCCTTAATTGCATCCAAAGTTGCAAATCGCAAATCCGTCGAACTATTCGCTGAATGAGCTAGTTTGCAGAGTTTTTCACATTGAGCAAGTTCTTCCGGTATCAGTGCCTGAATAACTTTTATTGCGTACTGACTATCCAAGTCGCTTTCTTCGATTTCAGAAAACAACTGTGATACGAGACGCTGGCCAGCGCTCTTCCAACGTCTCATTGCGTAGTTTGCAACGTGTGGTCGTTCGCCTTGCAGTTCAAGCTTAAGTACAGCAAGCCGAAACGGATCATCGAACTTGGGATCACTAGCCATACGGTCGACGATTTGCAAGCGACCAGCAACATCGTTGGCTTCATAAAGTGATATCGACACCAGAAGATTGCTCGGTGAAACAGCAGGTGCGGCCGTGGCTATATTCAAGGCTGGAGGCTCTTCCATTTTAGACGGTATTTCGACGAGCTTCTTACAGTGGTTTTCCAGTATTTCGCGGGCAAGCTTTATGGTTAGTACGTGACGTTCTTGAAATGCATTGCGAGATATTTGGTTCTCTGCTGATGTAAAAACTCCCAGCAACCCCCGAGACTTCTCTTCGGAAAGTTTTTGAACCGATACGGATTTGGCAATTTCTGAGATCGACCATTCGGCAGAATAACGGACATGTTCGTCGGGGTCGACCAGCAAGGGTATAAGCAAGCTAACCGATCGCTCCTTATCGGCCTCAATCCTCCCTAGAGCAAACGAAGCGTAAAGCCGCACGTTGTTGTTTGGATCTTGAAGGCACTTAGATAAGGGCTCCAGAGAATTATCTGCTAGCGATCCCAGCTTACCTATTTCCGCTAACTTTGCAGCGGCTTGAACACGGACACCTGTCGAGGGATGGCGAAGCTGCTCGATCCACTCACTTACTTTCGTGGGATCAGAGGCAAAAAGCTCCGAAAGCAACAGCAACAAAGCTAAGCTACCAATGATCGCAAAACGAATCGCTTTTTCGATCATTTTAGGCCTCCTGCCAAAACTACGAATTCAACTTACTATTTCTAACTGAACATTCTGTAGCGATTTAAATCACCGGCAACAAGATGAAACGGCAAAGGACGCCACCATGCAACTATTGCGAATGCAATCGTTTCCGTTGGCTTTACGCCAGCGGGACGGCAATTGACAGCTACATTTATCGCCACAACGATGCCCTAGACGCTCGCTCTGCGATCAAACAGTCGTCTTGCCTTGCCCTCAGAATGCGGCAAAGTCCCTTTCGATACCTGAACCACTTCAAATCGCAAATTAAGTTGAACCGAAAGCTTCTCTGCTAACAATTCGGAAATCTTCGCGTCTGTACCTTTGCTTAATTCAAATTCGAGATGCAATTCATCCATGGCTCCTTTCTTTGAGACGGTTAGCCGGTACTCTGTAATTTCAACAAACGAACGAACGATCGCGTCTATGCTTGATGGGAAGATATTCACACCACGTACAACGATCATATCATCCGTTCTACCCAACACGCCATTTTCGAGTCGCACGAAAGCGCATTCGCTATGAGCAACATAGCGAGGACAGACGAGATCGCCCGTTCGGTATCGAAGGACTGGCGCTCCGACTCGCCCCAACGATGTTAGAACCAATTCCAAAAGTCCCAACCCTTTCCCCAAGTCAAGTTGATTATTGGCCCGATGACTGTCTGGTTCCCATGGCAAGAATTCTGCAATAAACTCACTTTCAATAATATGAATTGCCTGGCCATCGCTAGAACCGAATCCCCACGGCCCGACTTCGGTTGCACCGGCATGGTCCATTACTCTAGCGCCGAAGGCCGATTCAATTTTGGACCGAATGTGCGGAACACTACCACCAGGCTCACCCGCCACAAAAACTTGCCGAATGGATGAGTCAATCAGGTTAATGCATCGGTGTGCTGCATCGTCCGCCATGTGCATCGCGTAGCTTGGAGTACTAAAGAGAACGGTTGGCTGAGCAGACTGGATCAAATCGATACGAGCAGCAGTCGACATTCCGCCACACGGAATGACCATACACCCGCGGTTCAGGCAAGCATCATGTGCACTCCAAAATCCGATGAATGGACCAAACGAAAAAGCCATCATGATTCTATCAGTCGACTGAATCCCACAAGCATCGAGGACGTACTGCCAAGTCGAAATCCACCACTGCCAGTCTTCGGCTGTATCCAGGATCACCATCGGTTTTCCCCTCGTACCGCTCGTTCGATGGTAGCGGCGGTACATTTCTTGGGAATATGTGTGATGCACTGCAAGTCCGCTCGGATCGTCGCCCAGCCAGTCGGACTTTTGAGAGGTCGGCATTCGAGACCACTCGTCCAGCGAATTGACCTTAAATTCCGCGCATCCGAAACGATCTTGGTAATATCGATTGAGTGGCAAAACCTTGTGCAAAAGAGTATTCAGTTTCTCTAGTTGGTATCGTTCAATCGCGTGTCGGTCGCAACGTTGGATAGCGGCTCTATGAAGACTTTCGTTCAATGGTATTTTCCAGCGAGTAGTAAAATGGCGATCTGAATTCTTTATGATAGCCTTAGTTCGATTGGCCCACATGAACCGGCGGTACGCCTACCACAAGGAAAAAGGCCGGCGGCGAGCTACTTTCCGTGTCCCGATAGGTATCCGGGCTTATATAGAATTGGGTGGACGATTGCATGGTAAAGGCCCCAGCCGATGCATCCCAATCCGCCAACTGGGCCAGCAATTGCAAGCGCTAGTTTGAAAATAATGACTCTAGCATTGCCTTGAAAAAAGACGCCTTTGTTGAATTGATCTACAACGTGCCCTGACCACCACATACCGAGAACCACTGCGGCGGCTCCAATAAAGACCAAGGTGAAGCCTTTTAGACTGCCCATTTGCTGACCTTCGCTTCCATTCTTAAATTCTGCGGAAAACAGAATTCGAAACAATCGGTTCATTTGGGTCTGATCGACAGGGGACTCCAGGCAGCGACTATCTTCGAGCAACAGCAGTACGCGAACTTGGACCTTCTTTGCATCTTTGAGAACCTTCGTGTTGGTTCTGGCCCCTATAAGATCCTTCCAGAACAGTTCATATTTGCGATCCATTGTGCTTGCGATTACCCCTGACTCATCCAATACAGCGACGCAAATCCACCTCGCTCGAATCCAAATCGCAATAATGGCACAAACGCATGCAATCGCGACTCCAAAAAACAAAATCATGAAGCCATCGAGGCTCCGGAAAGCTCCGCGTCCAAACAAAGTAATCGAACCAGCTAATACAACGAGGCTCAGTACGCAGACTGCAACGAAAGAGCCATGTACCGCCCGTTTCCGGTCTATAGTGACGATCAAATCTTCAATCGTTCCCGTTTCGTATTCTAGTTCGGCAAAGTCATTGCCCTGCTCGAGTTCATCGGGTCCGTCGGAGTTTATTGCGTGTAAATCGATTTGTCTTCATCCCCTATCGCGGAAACGGAAACCAGCCATTCTAAAATAGTTCACGGCAAAAACCACCACTTGTTGCCCGTATACAGAAAACGCGATTTTTCCTGTCATCAACTAAGAAAAAAGCTAAAGGAGATGGCAAGCACGTGATATCCGACAAGAACAGAATGCTAGCAGAATAATTTCGGGCTATTCTGCTGTTCTTTTCGATCGAAGATTGCCGACACAACAGATCAGCCTAATCGTTTTTCCTCGGTTCAATCTGCCAATGCGAAATCACGCAACCAAATTTACCAGGCTTCGCAAAAACCGCAGGTGCCTCGTACTCATGGCTAGCAGCGTGATTGGATGTGTACCATATCTAGGCGCAACTGCTTCCGCCCAACAATCCGTTGTAAGCGAAGAGAATCAAAGTCGACGAAATCAGACTCAAAATGAAGGAACGTCGACACGCGAAGCTCGCGATGCTGCGATACAACGCATTCCATTCCATCAGCTCACTCCAGAAGCGGGAGTCCGGCTCCGATCCGTTGTTTCAAGCGCAAGCTACTTTCGCAGCATGCCGACGGAAACAGTCGACTGCGATCCAGAAATGTTCACATTCTTGGTACGGCATCCCGAAGTGATCGTAAACATCTGGGAGGTCATGGGTGTCACAAAAGTCACACTTATGAGAACTGGCGCCTATCAGTTACAGGGAAACGACGGGGCAGGTACGGCCAGCAAGATGGATCTCGTGTTCGGTAACGAAAAGATGCATGTCTATTTTGCCAATGGTTCATACCAAGGCAGTCTATGGGCTAGGGAATTGAATGGCAAATGCGTCGTTATCTTGCATAATCGTCCTGGGCATCTGACCAATGGCAAGAAAGGAATCGTTGCATCGATGGATGTCTTTATGAAGCTTGACAATATGGGTGCCGATTTGATCGTCAAGACACTCGGTCCGTTAATGGGCAAGACAGCGGACTACAACTTTGCGGAGTGTTCATCGTTTTTCTCCCAGATTTCGCAAACAGCGGAACGAAATCCCTACGGTATCCAACAACTTGCTAAGCGGCTGACCAACATTGAACCGAACATTCGGGAGCAGTTTATAGCAACGGCAACATCTGTCGCTGAACGAAGCGGCAACATGTCCACAGCAAGTACCGTAAGCCAATCGCCGCCTGACAAAGCGATCGAGCTGAAACAGATTCCGATTTTGTCGGCAAAGCCCAAAACTCCCGTTGCGGACCATTCTACCCGACGCAAAGCAGAGTTGGCGGAGCCACCGCTAGAAGAGCGTGTCGACTCGCCGACTATCTTAT
This sequence comes from Pirellula sp., assembly GCA_043744075.1. Lineage (GTDB taxonomy): Bacteria > Planctomycetota > Planctomycetia > Pirellulales > Pirellulaceae > JBKCUI01. Next base: position 12,219 of record JAYTVL010000467.1, read on the forward strand.
TGCTCGGCAAGGACAACTTTAAAGACGATCCGACCAATGCCAAAAAGCCTTGAGTCGAAGAACACGTTTGTTACTCATTTGACGAAACGATCTTGAATCGCCAGAGACGATTGCAGTCGGCTCAGAATAATTGCGGACCTGTGTTCACAGTATTATGGACAACGGCGGATTCGAAGTGGCTCGGTCTATCCGTTCGATCCGATTCTCTGCTGTTGGGATAGATTGTTATTCGGTCGTCCTAAAAGCCGTCTCCATTTCCCAGACAGCAAACCTGCAGATAGGAATTCTTGCTCGACATGCTTCAACTCAAACCTTTGGATGACGAATATCACCTTGAGTTTCGCGACGATGGGATTGGATTCAAAACCAAAGACATCGACTCTAACCTCAAATGGACGCTCTATCATTCATGGTTGCGTGACAATGAATTCTACATACTCTATCATGGAAATCGTGATGTCTCAGTGATTCCCCGGCGATCTTTTGCGAACGGAGATGATGAACTCCTAAAGGACATGCTCGGTCGAACGATTGGTCCGTCACTTTGAAAATAATAGACGAACAAATAAAGGATTGGATACTGCGTCGTTGTTCTAGGGACCAATGTGGGCGTACTGTTTGAGTTGCCCAGTTTCTGAATCGGTCGAATCCCTAGTAGCGAGCGGACCAGTCTTCACAGTAGGATGGACGGGGACGAAGCGGCTATGTCCAAAGACATGTGTCCTGCCGTTCCGCTACGCTACTGAGGGGATAGATTTTTAATCGTTATCCGCCCGAATGCAGGGCGTATTGCGATTTGGCGGTGAAATAAAATGTTGAAATAATCTGCAATTCGCGCAGTTCCATAATATAAGGAGGCTCCAGTCATGCAATATCTTTCAAAAATGTCATTAGTTTTGCTTTGTTTCGCCGTCTCGTCGATCAATGCGACTGCCGACGAACCTGTTACGTTGATTGGGACAATCGTTAAATGGCGATACCCAGATGCCGAAATTGGCAAATCGGAAATGTCTGATGCAGCCACCACTGACGCCGAAGGAAAACGCACTGTCCCTTCAACCCTGTTAAAAACCACAATGGTGACTGGTGACTCCATTGGAAAAGTTATCGCGTTTTATCGAGCACTGCTGACTCGCAACCCAACGAACGACGACAAACTAGGAATCGGAGGGCAGGTTGGTAGATCTGTTGCTTTCAGCGATGAATCCGATGGACGACCCTTTGCGTTTTATACCATTGTGGTCAATGCCTCCAACACTTCGACGATCCTAATCATCACACGCGGTGACGATGAAAAACTTACCCGCATTACTTGGAAGCAATACTTGAAACATGAAGTTGGCGGATAACAATCAGAATAGGGATAGGTGCCCGGATGACACGACCACCACGCGCCGATGAAGCCTTTGGAATCTACCATGCCCTCAATCGAGGAAACCTGCGTGCAACCATCTTCCACAAGGAAGCGGACTATGTCGCCTTCGAAAGAATTCTTGGAGAGGCACTGGGGCGTTACCAAATTGAATTGCTATCGTATCGATTGATGCCCAATCAAGTTCCGCAACCAGATCCCGACGCTGTCCAAGGCGGACGCACTCGGCCTGTTGATCGAAAAACTCTGCAACCCAGATATCAACTTTAGTTCCAAGCCGAGCGATGACTTCGTTCTTTGCGAGAGGTTCGATGCTCATGGTTGCTGTAGTTCCTTGACGAAGTCCGTTGTTGACTCGATGAGAATGGAGGCTTCGTTTTGAAGCTTGACGAAGCTGGGCAAGAGGATCGGTCGATCGCAGGATTGAAGTTCACTTCGGCCAGTTAAACGCAACCAATGAGTCATCTTGGCGGCTGCCTCAAGCAGAAAGAGGCGGCAGTCGCTTTACAGACATTACCGATGGCACTTCGAACACCTTTTTTTGGCGAAGATATCGGTCGCGACGAACGTATGCAATTGAATCATGTAAGCATTGATCCGTTGGATGGGCAAAAGCGGCGGATTTGGCGATGGGCTGAAGCAGACAGTGCATTTGGTATTTCAAAGAAAATTAATAACAACTTTACTCCGCTAGGTGGTCCCGCAATTTGCTCTTGGAATGTAAATAACTGTGGACCATTTGAAGAGATATTTAGTCAGCATCCGGGAGGTGCTCATGTTTCGTTAGCAGATGGGTCTGTCCAGTTTCTT
>JAYTVL010000468.1:0-1263 GCA_043744075.1 Pirellula sp.
GGTCCGCTGAACGCCACCATGCAACTCTTACGAATGCAATCGTTTCCGTTGGCTTTATGCCAGCGGGACGGCAACTGACAGCTACATCTATCGCCACAATGACGCCCCCGCTGAAATCCGTCCGGCACGGCGAAGCCGTGCCGGACGGATTTCAGCGGGAATCTTACGCTAGCGGTTTGGCATTTTTTTCGCGCGTTTATCACGTAGGAAAGTTTTGACATGCTCATTGTCAAAATCCCACCGCTGCGACTCGTTATGAGGGATTTTGTGAAATTTGCAGAAGCTGGCGAACCAGATAGGAGCATACGTTTCGTCCTTGTCTTCGACAAAGGAACTGCGTTGAGAATTCATCATGCAACCTCCTACCTGCCTAACCTACTTTGAAGCCGCGCGGCCACAAGCACTGTTCGCTCGGCACATGACGCGTTAACAGGGGATAAAAGAAATATTCCTTGTTGGCGGGGGGAAGACAAACAAGGGCTAATACTTTTCCAACAAGAGATATTTAATTGACAAACAGGTAATATCTTCGATCGATCAAGGGATATTTGACCCCAACCGGGTATTTAAACAAGTTCCATCTTTCAGTGCACGCGCATCGATCGAAGATCGCGGAGGCACGCAATCGAATTCGACAAAATCGTCCGTTCGGCGCTTCAGACCGTTTTAATCGAAGAATCTGGGACTTACTGTTTTCAAGATTTTTCTGCCGTCATATTTCTGCCACTCTTCGTTGCGCCATTGCAATAAGACCGGGTGGCAAAAAAAAGTGTGGCAAAAATATTCAGCACCGTGTAAAGGATGGGATTCCAAAAAAGGCCTTCAACGAGATTCTTGAGATGGAGTCCGTGTACAGCTTCAAAACACGAACCGCTATAGGCAACTCGGATTCGTGCATTTGTTTGTCGGGTCTGCTATCATCTGAACTACCGTACTCGATCCGAACTCGTAGTGGATGAATCTGTCGGAAGCGCCAACAGCTTCTTGATGGAGACGAAGGACCAAGATGGATCAAGGGGATGCAGCTAAGCCCTCGATCGACCGGCCTAATTTGGAATTTTGTTTCTTGCTCGGGCTAGCTGATCCCAAGCGTTCGCTCGAAGTCGTCGCGATGCGGGTGTGAACAGCCCTGGTCGGCTGGAGCATCTTTGCACTTTATTGCGTGGCAACATCGTCACGTTTTCTAGCAAGGCCGATTTGTTGCGACCGGTACTTTGACCACGAATAGCTCGAATGACACGAATATCTAGCGACGATCTCTTC
>JAYTVL010000469.1:0-14383 GCA_043744075.1 Pirellula sp.
TACCGCATCGACTAACGGCACTGCCAACTATGCAACGACTGCGAGCTCAGGTGGAACGACTGCGTTCTCAACCAACACTGACACTGCTCAAATGGTTGTTACGAGTGTTAACGATGCAGCATCGATCGGCGGGACCGCGACTGGTTCATTGACCGAAGACGCAGCCGTTACGACAGCAACGGGAACGTTGACGGTTACCGATCCCGATACGGGCGAAAACACCTTCCAGTCGCCGACGGCTGCAAGCTTGGTTGGCACTTATGGCAACTTTACCTTCGCGGCAATCACTGGGGGATCATCCACTTGGGTTTGGAACTACACGCTGGACAATAGCCGACCAGCCACCGACAACCTCATCGCGGGTCAAATAGTGACTGAGACCCTTACTGTAAAATCGGTCGATTTATCAGCGAGCCGTGCAATCATCATTACGATTGCGGGGGCTGGAGTTGGCGGAACAACGAATCGATTCGTTCAGACGCTCAATGCGACGACTTGTGGATCACTGACCCTCAGCAGCAATGCTCAGATCAACGTCAACGGGCCTGTCATCGTCAACTCAAGTTGCACCTCGAGCGCCCTTTCTATAAGTGAAAATGCACTGATCACAGCCACGCAAGTCCGCATCTTTGGTGGCGCTCAGGTCACAGGAAACGGTCATATTTCGCCGTCGCCAATTACGGGTGCAGTTGCAACTCCGGATCCCTTGGCAGCGCTCGCAGCACCTTCAGGAAGTCCTGCGACCACTGCAATCAGTTGCAGCGGGAATTCGATCATGACGGTCAGCCCTGGTAGCTACACGAGCATCAATGCTTCAGGCAATTGTCGTTTGACCTTCCAGCCGGGGATCTACATTATTGACGGTGGCGGAATGAACGTTAGCCTCAACGCAAATGTCACTGGTAACGGTGTCTTGTTCTACAACGCCGGAGGCAATTTCCCAAGTTTAGGTGGGAGTTTTGGAAGCATCTCGTTTAGTGGCAATGGGACCTTCAATCTGACTCCGCCAACTACGGGTGTTTACTCTGGAATCACATTCTTCCAGGCACGCGACAACCTCCTGCAACTATCGCTGAGCGGAAACGCGACGGGCATGAAAGGAAGCTTCTATGCACCCAAGGCTCAAGCCGTTTTAAGCGGTAATGGGCAGCTTCAAATGACGTTGATCGTGGACCGCCTGAGCATGAGTGGCAATGCGATCAGTGCTATGACAGCCGGGAGCACTTTCAACCGCGATTATGCGACTATGACTCCTTTGCTTGGGCAATTGAATACAGGCACTCTTCGAGTGTCGATCGACAATAGCCTTCGCCTAGCAAGTCGCGAGCAACTCGATCGAATCCACGACGCCATTCAAACCATCAATACAGACTTCAGCCCTTTTGGCGTTCGATTGGTCGAAACCGATCCAACAGGAGAAGAAGCCGACATTCGCTTAAGAGTAAGCAATACCAGTGCATGCGGCAGTGCCGAAAACGGGATCTTGGGATGCTCGACCAAATGGGGCGAGATCACGATCGTGGAGGGTTGGTCGTGGTATACCGATCAAAACCCACTAGCAATTCCGAACGATCGAATTGACTATCAAACCGTCGTGACCCATGAACTTGGACACGCGATTGGACTGGAACACAGCAGCGACAACCAGTCAACGATGTACGCAGCGGTTGACACGGGAATCGCCCGACGCGAATTTACTGTTCACGATTTGGCATTGCTGACGCAGGCAGGAGACCCGACTAATGATGAGCTTTACGAAGCCCTCCGGGCGGGAGTCTTAGCCAAGGCAGAGGTTGCATTGCCATCACAAATGGTGGCTCAGCCAATCGTTCCATTTGCTGGAATGGAGCAGAAACGTGCCGTCGATGTTATCATGAACGAGTGGTATAGGGACCGCGCGATCATAACGGAGGACAATTCTCCGTATCGCCTCGGTTCTTTCCAAAGCGAGGGAATGGATTCGTATCAGGTTCGGCTCCCAATTGCGAAAAAGGAAACACAGCCTCCATCTAACCCAAGTGACGATTTATTTTTTGAATTGCTCGGCAATTCGGAAATCGATCTGGCATTGATGGTTAAGAAGGGTGCGAGATCGTCGAGAGAGTAACCGCTTGCAAGCGGACGAAGGCGATATTCTCGAATGAGTGGTGAACAACAATGAGCAGTAAAGAACCGTTAGACGTAGGACCATTGAATGAATTCAGGCAACCGATGCCCGATGGCAACGAGCTTGCGGATACGATCCCTCCGTCGGGCGAGAGTCCGCTTGCCGATACCGTCGAACCCTCTGCGGCAATCCTCCATAAGCTAGACGAATCCCTAACCGATCATGCGTTGGAGGAGACGTTGGTAGGCAAAAAGGCAATCGGCCCTGCCGCCACGCAAGACTTCGTGGTTGATTCGGGAGCGACAGCCGACTTTACAGCAGAGTCCACTCCAAATCAAAAGCACGAACAGCCTGCGATGCCAAAGATGATCGGAGGCTATGAGATCAAAAAGGTCCTGGGCCGTGGGGGCATGGGGATTGTCTACAAGGCCAAGCAGAAGAAGCTTGATCGCATCGTTGCATTGAAGATGGTGTTGGCCGGTTCGCATGCGTCGCCGGACCAATTGCTGCGTTTCATTTCAGAAGCCAAAGCGGTGGGCCATTTGCAGCATCCGAACATCGTGCAGATCTTCGACATTGGTGAACATGAGAATCTGCCCTTCTTCTCGTTAGAATTTGTAGATGGCGATAGTTTAGACAAGCAACTCGCGGGCAAGCCGCAGGCACCCAGGGATGCAGCCAAGCTGCTCGAAAAGCTGTGCCGCGCAATGCAGTATGCGCATGAGCACGGCATTTTGCACCGCGATCTCAAACCGGCCAATGTGCTAATGGGACGCGATGGTGTTCCGAAAATCACCGACTTTGGATTGGCGAAACGCCTCGAGGATTCCGACGATTCGGCGAGTACGCGTACCGGTACCATCATGGGTACACCGAGCTACATGTCGCCGGAACAGGCCAGCGGTAGCGTTCATGACATTGGCCCCGCCACGGATCAATACTCGCTGGGAGCAATGCTTTATGAGTTCTTGATAGGTCGACCGCCTTTCCTAGCAGCCAAGGTCGTCGATACGATTCTTCAAGTCCTGCATGAGGAGCCAGTACCACCGCGGCAGCTTCAGAAGAACTTGCCAGTCGACTTAGAGACGATCTGCCTCAAGGCGCTTCAAAAGGAACAAACCAAGCGATATGCATCTTGTGCAGAGATGGCCGATGATTTGGCACGCTTCGTGAACAACGAGCCTATCCTCGCCAGACCAATTGGCACGGCAGAGAGATTGATACGACTCTGTCGTCGTTATCCGCGGGAGGCGAGACTGGTGGGTTTAGTCGCTTCGCTAATGCTATTGCTTACAGTCGGTGCCCTTGCTACAGCCTATCGAATCAATCAAGACCGAAAAAACATCAGTCAACAACGAGACCAGATCACCAAACAACGTGACGAGATCTCGGAGGAAAAAAGCGTCGCGGATCAACGGCTGACTACGTACCGAACGACGGTTTCGCAGCTGGTGAATAGTGCGCCGATTTTAATTGCCGATGCGCCGCTTGGAGCTGGCACCCGTGAAGAATTCTTGTCGCTGATCGGCGAGATTCTCGACAAGTCCGAGGACACAGGTGCAGTCGGTCCTTCGCGCCAGTGGGGCCAGGAAGCCGTGCTACTTCGTCAAGGAGAAAGCTTGCTCTCGCAAGCGGCATCCGATTTTTCACAAAGCGATAAGGCAGAATCGACAGCGGCCAAACTAAAGGAGGCCGGAGAAAAGTTCGCCGAAGCTGAGAAAATTGCACAAGAGGTTTACGATCAGAAGCCTAATGAAATGTCCAAGGCGGCAGGAAACTTGGCTATCGCCATTTCTCGACGCGCGTCAACAGCGTCGTATTCCAAGGCGCCGCTTGCTGAGATAGCCGCTCTCCATAAGCGAGCGATTGAACTGCGACGCGAGGCGCTTTCCTCGCAACAAAACGGAGAGAGTGAATCGGCAAAGCGCAAGATCGAATTGGGATTTGAGCTCTCTCGATACGCAGGTTTTCTGCTGGACTATCAATCGAACGATCCCGTTCGGTTCGCTACCCGGGCGATGGAAAATGCCCAGGAAGCCAGAGACTTGCTTCGCCAAGCCATTGACGAACTGCCGGCGGATGCCGTTGGACGCCCGAGCGCTCGACAAGATTTGGGATCGGCGTTGCGAATGGTGGGGCTAGTTGCCGAACGTCGTGGGATGAATGAACAAGCTGATAGCGCGCATTCAGAGGCTGCGAGCGTCCATCGACTACTTTCCGCTGAGTTTCCAAATCGGTTTTCCTATCGCATCGCCATGGTGAACTCAGCCAATGCCTATGGCGACTACTTGTTGGGCCAGCATGCAGATCCAGTTCTCATCGAGGAGCAGTATACGATCGCCATGCAAAACCTACGACGTACTTTCGATGCGCCCGAGTTGCGATCGCTACAGCATGGCGTCAACGGCTTAGCCATGCAATTCTATCGACTGGGAACAGTATGTCTTCAGAGCGACAAGAAAGCCGAATCCAATAGATACTTTGAGCAAAGTGGCCTATTGCGAGAGATGGCTTGGAATGAATCGCTTGAAGAACTCGGACGGAACAAGCAAGAGATCGATCTCGATCGCCTCATTAACAAGCGGATTGAGCTGATGCTGACCAAAGCGCGGTGCGGTCAAAGCACGATCGCCCTGGAGCATGCAAAATGGCTCTTCGATCGAGCCGAAAGACTCATGGCCGAAAGCGGCCCCGAGACTCAAGTGGGTCCCTTCTTTGCCAAGCAACTGTATCTCCAATCGGCTGCGGCGTTGGGCATTGTTGCTCAGTTCATGCCCGTCGATAAGCAACCGGCGGCAATCGCCAAAGCACTTAACGCGGCCAAGAAGGCGATCGGAGCAGGTTTCCGCGATGTGGCCTACCTCCGTCAAGACGCTGATTTAGATGCTTTACAAAAGCGTAAGGAATATCAAGACCTTTTGGCAGCTGAGTTTGATGTGTCCAAGGGTACGCCGGAATAGGAACGCCCTGTGGAAAAACAAGGATTTGGTCAAACGTCGTTTTTCAGAATGCAGCTCGCTCTTCAAGGGTTAGAAACGTACCAAAAATTGTTGGCGAAGTTAACGCAAGGGGAAGAAGAATCCACCGGCAATCGATGACGAGAATGCTGGAGGGAGGAGGCGAAGGACTCTAGCAACTCGGACGCTACTTACGAGTTTCCTGTCGACTCGGAAGCGACGATGGGCTATCTCGAAAAGAAACAGCCCTCTACGTATACCGTTGCACGCAAGAACAGCGAGCTTGCAAAAACGAACGACTCGAACAGTCCGCTCTGATACCCATGACCTACTTTTTGGGTGCCAAGTTGTAGTAATCCCAAAACACATTTTCGGATTCCAGGGTTAGTTGGAATCCGTTACTGATACGGGTCATGTAGTTGTAGCGGCTCGAGTTGAGCATGATGAATAGTGCCCGCTGATCGCCGAAGCCTTCTCGCAATATCTGGCTGTCGTCTTGATTGATCTGCTCTGGGGTCTTCGTGAGTTTGCGAGCGAAAAAAAGCGCCGCTTGCTCGGCAGGGGTGAAGTCCGACCAATCGTCCCCGGCTAGAATCCGGCTCCGAGTTACAATGGCTTCCGTGCTGAGTCCTGCAACCTCCCAATTCATCTCGCAGTGCCCCATGCAGTAAGGGCACTTCATCGCGTCCGTAACAATCCAGAAAATACTATTGCCAAAAATGCGGTCCCAGTTTTTCCTGATTTCGGATCCGGCTGTTCGCATATAGATCTCGAACGGGACTGCCAACTCTGAAGCGTATCCAAACGAAATGCGATACCAAACAATGTCGCTGGGTTTGTCCATTAACCCTTCAGGCAACTTGGGAGCAATCGTATCCCATTCCGGAATCGGTAATCGAGTCTTGCGTATGCGTTGCTGCTCAAGTCGCGTCTGAAGTCCTTCGAAGGGCAGCCAAGTGTACGCCGTCTTCTTCTTGCGGGATAAAGTTGTGGCGATCGCAGGTGGATCGACTGTAGTGGATCTAGTATCGCTAGTGCTAGGCGCAGGAATCGGTGGTGGAGTCGTCGTGCTGACGAGCCCAGCTGGGTCAAAGCGAGCGATCACGGGGGGCAATCCAATTGAGTCGTGCTTCGATATCTGCAAACACAACAGAAAGCGATCTTGGAAGTTTGCGTAGGCGGAGTGCAGAACCATACATGCAGTCGCTTGATCGCCATACTTGGAGACGAGATTGCTAAAGAATTCGTCGGCGATACTATCTGAATCGAGCGACATCTGCTTAGCAAACTCGAGAGCCAACCGTTCTTCGTCGCTCCAGGTTTTCCAGCTTTCGTCTTCGATCGAGGACCACTTATCGGCGGGGACAAGAGCTGATTTCGCATCGGCTCGCGCGGTTACCATCGAGTACTCGCAACGATTTGTTTTGGCTGTCACGAACCGACAAGCTGCTCTCAAGTCGGGAGAGACAGCACCGAGTGTTCGCTGCGCTCGATCCAGTTCAAGATAGGCAGCTGTTGTTCCCGGCAATTCGCTAACCATCATTCGCGCCCAAATGGGCAGCTCTTCGGTTCGCGTCCCATCAGAGGGTGGCAATAGCTTCCAAGCTTGCTCGTTGGAAACAGCGGCGGGCCATTCGGCACGTAGAGAACAATATGAATCCAATGGCAACGCAAATGCTGCCAAGCAGAAAAAAATCGTTGAGATTCGAAGTGAAAAAACAAACATTTTAGGATCCTGGAAAAAGGAGGATTGAGATACCTAGGATTGGGAGCACCGACTTAGCGCTACTCCAGGGCTACATCTAGGGGGAGTCCAAACGCTTCGGTGATTCGATTGAACCAAGCACGTGAAGTTGTGTAGCTGATCACTTGAACTACGTCACGCGCCCCGGCCGCCTCAATTCCCTCCTTAACTTCACTACCCGACAAAACGACAGGTGCATTGCCCAAGTTCTTAGCGATACGAAACAAAGCTTGTTCGCGAGCGGGAAATGAACTCCAGTCTCCGTCCAGTGCAAAGATCTCCTCAGTGGATTGATTGAGGCTGTTTAGGTGGTCGCGTGTCCTTCCAAGTGCGTACCAAGCGCGATCTTGTCTCGCCAGGATCCAAGACAACTGAGCTTTGAGCAGCGGTGAAATGTCTCCTTTGTCTTCGGACGCCAAGATGCTGTCGAATCGACTGGAACCAGCCGTTGGAAACCTCGCTAAGAGTCGAACCCAATTTGGCAACCGGCCTGCCATAGTTGCGGTTCCAGGAATGCTTTCTCGCGTTTTCGACTCGTCCATCAACGGAATTCTAGGCTTGCGTGTCTTGCACTCAAGCAGCATTTTTTCGACGAAGTCTCGAGACTCGAGAGCGGGACGGCGACTCACAGTAGCGCAAGTGTTTGACACGTCGCTTTTTTCCGAAAGCACTACAATGTTACTGACGGTTTTTTCAAATGCAGGTGAAGTTGGTGTCAGATACGAGCCGCGTGATCGTTGTGCGTCAGCGGCCTGCTCAACTTGATTGCTCGCTCCCCCAGACCCAACTCGCGAGAATCCTCCTCCATCCTTGTTTTGCGGAACAGCAATAGCTTCTTTCCACCTATTGATAGAGTTGTTGCCCGCCATCGACAAAACCATCTCCAAGATCTGGTCGCCAGTGAAATGCGCTTTGAGACCCGCGATGTCTTCATCTGAAAACATGTATGGTTCCAGTGTAAACTTTTTTGCAAATGCAAAAGCAGTTTGCGAGGCGAGATCGGACTGCTTCCAATCGCCGTCCAACAAAGCAATTTGGTCTTCGGAACGCCCCAAGCCCAGCAGTTTGCTCTCTTGGTGGCCAATACAATACTGGCAATTGTTAACGCGAGAAACGATCCAGAACAACTCGACTTTCAACGCATTGTCCAAAGTGAACAAAGGATCCTGTTGTCGCGAGAACCCGGTCGACCGATCGCGCATCGAAGCGCTACCGGTGTTGGCTGTGTTAACTGTGTTAGCTACGACAGCATTCCCGAGAGCACCAGATGCTTTTGAATTGGTTGAATTGGAGTTGCTATTTCTGTTGGGCTCGATGCCGTTTAAGTAATGGTACTTGACTCGGCTTTCATAACTATCCGCTTGTGCGCCTAGTTTTTCTCGGTCACCATCGGATAGTTTAGGTAATGGGATTCTTGGCACTCGAACTTTAACGTCTTCGAGCAGTCGCTTCAGTTCTGGCCGCGTGAGCGGAGTCGGTCGGATTCCTTCGAGTGAATCCTGCGCTAGTACGAATCCAGCGAGGCCGAATGTCGCTAGAAAAAAACTTGAAGTCAATGTCATACGCATATTAGTTATCGCTTTGCAATTTGAATATTGAACCAATTTCGAATCAGCCCTCTTCGCGGAAAAACGTCAGCGCTGGGGTTGTTGTGACAAGGTAGTTGAACGAGCGTTTTGTAACCTTGCCATCCTTACCTGTGTATTGCAGCGAGACTTTGAATCGAACGTTTGGTCCGATCATATCGCCGTCGTTAAGGAACTTAAACTCAGTCAACTTTGCCTCTTTCGTCCATAGATCTTCCGAGACGTAAACAGGTGGCGATTGCTTAGGTAGCTCGCCAGTTTTTACTCCCGATTTCCATTGGTTCAACAACTTCTCCGCAAGCGACCTAGCTTGCTGGCTGTCGGATAGAGGCACTTTTGCCGGTCCACAACCGACTGCCGTCATGAGACCAAAGAACACAAGGATGAGAACTGGGCTACTGAACAAAATGGAACGTCGCATTATTCGATCGCTCCGCCTAGTACTTCACCTTCGCTACGTGAGCCGAAAGCTCGCCAGACGGAGAGGTCGATACTTCGTGTAATCAACACGACCGAACCGTCGCAACGTGCAACTTGAACGCCACCGGTATGATAACTCTTGGCCGTAGTCGAGATTCTGCCAGGTGGGAACATGCATGATCGGCTCATCGGTGGTGCAACATGGAAATAGTTACTGGAAGTATGCCCACCACTAAGCCAAGGAGCTCCCACGTTGCTATTTCCTTGCATAGATAGATCAAGCACATTAACCGCCGCGCAATCGCGAATCGCTTCGTCGGCAGTAGTCGGATTTGTACCAGGACGAAAGGTATCGGTTACACTCGAAATCGCGTTGCTGAAGTCACCCTTGCCATGCTCACTGAACGCGGCAGTATTGGAGAGTCCATCGACGACATCGCCAAATTTCAGAAACTTAGTTGGGATCATCGGGCCGTTAGGCTCGGGATAGCCATAGTTGGGGTCGCTACTCAAAGTCGGTGGCAGACTATTTAGAATTCCAGACCCTTGATTCGTTCGGTAGTTAGTGCCTGCCCAACCAGCAACTGGAATTAAACTGATTGGGTCCGAGGGACACAACAATGTTGGGATGTTGACAGCCAACGCGGCGGTGTTGTTCACGTGCGTTGATGAAACATTGAAGTCAATGAGTTGGTAAGCGTTTGTTTGCTCCATGTAAGGTAGCAACGCTCCAAAAGTAGATATGCCCGATGTGGGAGCCCGACCCGATGGCATCCGTTTGTTGGACGACTCGTAGTTGTGCAGCGCCAAACCAAGTTGCTTGAGGTTGTTGCTACATTGCATTCGCCTCGCCGCTTCACGAGCAGCTTGGACAGCTGGCAGGAGCAGCCCAACTAAAATTCCGATGATCGCAATAACGACCAACAGTTCGACTAAGGTAAATCCACTACGACGTGAGCGTGAAGAAATGAATCGAGACATTGAAAAGGTTCCTTCGTATTAATGTTAATGAAAAGCAAGACAAAGAATAAATGATTAGCAATCACAAACGGATGGACGCTCCCAACTCGGGAACTTCAATACAGCCAATCGAGAAACTCAAGAATGGGGCGTCGATCATAAGTCGGGCTGAACCGGACGCTAGCGCGTCGCGGCTGATTAGCCGAAGGGCGCTAGCCCACGGTTTGCGGCCCATGTTGTGATCGATGCCCAGAATGGCTGGCAGGGAACAGGAGCAATGCCATTAGGCATTGAGAATGGGCGGAGGCGTAGTTACCTCAAGCATCGCTGACGAAGGAAGTGCATCGTCGAAGAATTCCAACAATCGCGATTTCAACGAATTGAAAGATGTGTCGGTTGACTGAAAATCCAGCGGTTGCCATTGCGGGAAGACAATACGCGAGGGCTCAACTGGAGGTAGCGAAGGAGCAGATCGACAATTACCACCCTTACAACCAGGCACAGGTAGGGACTCATGAGTCAAATCAGTCAAAGCTTTATTTGAACTCAATCGAGAATGTGCCAAATAGTCTCCGCAGCTCGCTTGAACGTTCTGTACTCCACTTCCGACTGCAAAAACAAAGAAGACAGACACATAAAGAGCCATCCTCGAGAATTGCGTTGTAGTGGGAAAAATGGACATTGGTCGCCTTAATCGGGACTCGTCGCGAAAAGTACCTATTTGAACAGATTGTACCGCCAAACTGACAATCGTCAACCATCAATCATCAAAGTATGCTTTTCTCGCTCAAGCTGCATTTACGGACGGACTATATGTTAAGCTGTCTTGGGCGAGTTGCGGGTGAAAGTGGCGTCGATCACAACATGGGCCGCAAACCGTGGGCTAGAGCCCTTCGGCTAATCAGCCGAAACGCGCTAGCGTCCGGTTCAGCCCGACTGATGGTCGAGGCCGTGAAAGTTGCCTGACGAAAGTGAGGGGATGGGACCATTTTTCCCGTCCAAAGGATCGGGACTTTGGTCCCAATCTACAGTCCGTTTGATCTCGCACAACATCGCGATGAAGCGATTTGTTCAACCCCCAATATTGGAATCCTTCCGTGCAAAAACTCGTGTCTTCTGCTCTGCTTTTGGGCTTATCATGGTTTCAGGTCTGCTTTGTTTTTGCGAAAGAGCAGACGGGTAGTGCCGTCGGAATCAGTACCGTTGGAATCTTTGATCAAGCGGCTGATATTGGCGACGTTGGCAAGACTGGCAAGGTTTTGTTCGACTCTGACAAATCAACCTATTCGGTGTCCGGTGGCGGTGCAAACATGTGGTTCGCGACGGACGCATTGCACTTCGTATCGACTCGGACGATTGGCGATGTTTCGATCGCTGCAGATATTCATTGGCCGACCAAAGTCGGAGATCCCCATCGCAAAGCTTGCCTTATCTTCCGTCAGTCTTTATCGCCCGATTCCGCCTATGCTGACGTAGCACTGCATGGTGATGGGTTGTGCTCCATCCAATATCGAGAGTTCGATGGCGATGCCACGCATGAAGTGCAGTCAAACGTCCCTTCTCCTCGGCGGGTTCGACTCGAAAAACGAGGGGACTATGTTGCGATGTTCATTGGCGAGAGCGACGACAACATGCAACCATCAGGCGGTTCCTTTCGCATTCAGTTCAAGGAACCGTTCCACGTTGGTTTGGGTGTTTGTGCGCACAACAACGAACGGATAGAAACCGCTGTTTTTTCAAATGTTGCACTGAAAAAGGGGCTTGAGAAATCAGCAAACTCGAAAGTGGAATGCACGCTAGAAACAATTTCGATCGCATCGACTGACCGGAGAGTTGTCTATCATTCCAAAGAGCATATCGAGGCTCCCAATTGGCTACCGAACGGCCAAACAATTCTATACAACAGCGCCGGTCGGATCTTTTCCATTCCCATCAAAGGAGGCAGCCCAACTCAGATCGCTACCGGCACGCTGAACCGCTCGAACAATGATCATGGCGTTTCGCCTGACGGCAAGACACTTGTGATCAGCGATCAAACGCAAAGTGGCGGGTCGCGCATTTACACGCTCCCGATCGAAGGTGGTCCGCCTCAATTGATCACCAAGCTGGCTCCTTCGTATTGGCATGGTTGGTCACCAGATGGCAAGACATTAGCGTACTGCGCATCGCGTTCTGGCGAGTTTGACATTTACACCATTCCGGTTAGCGGTGGAGAAGAAACGCGATTGACAACAAGCACCGGTTTGGACGATGGTCCCGATTACTCGCCGGACGGAAAGTCGATCTACTTCAATTCCGATCGAACTGGAAAAATGCACATCTGGAAAATGAACATCGATGGAACCGAGCAGACTCAAATCACAACAGACGAGTTTAACAATTGGTTTCCACACGCCTCCCCAGACGGGCGCTGGATTGTTTTCCTTTCCTTCTCTGGTGATGTCCAGGGGCATCCGGCGAACAAGGATGTGTCACTACGATTAATGTCGTTGGCGGATGGCAAAATCAAAACAATTGCCAAATTGTTCGGGGGCCAAGGTACTCTAAACGTCCCCTCATGGTCGCCCGACAGTCGCAGTTTTGCGTTTGTAAGCTACCAGCAAGTTTCTCAGTAAGGCAAGCCCCAGAGTGCATCATGCAAACACGATTGAACCTCCCAACCTTTTGGATATCATTAGCATTTGCTGGCGGTATTTTTAGTATAGTGACGAGCGTGTCAGGTGAAGCACAGGATTCGCAGCCAACATCGTTCCACTTCGACTTTGGACCTGGAGTCGTCAAGCCGGGCCACGTTCAAGTACTTCCAGAGATGGTTTATAGCAAGGAGCGTGGCTTTGGCTTCGAACCCGGGGCCTCTTTAAAGTCCGTTAGTAAAAGCGATGGATCACAAGCGCGAAGTTGCATTGCCAGCAACCGGCCTTTTCTATTTACGATTGCGCTGCCCGAAGGCAATTATCAAGTGATTGCAACCTTTGGTGATCCTTCGAGTGAATCCAAGACGACGGTCAAGGCGGAGATTCGGCGATTGATGGTCGAAAAAATCCACCTCGCGATGGGCAAGTTCGAATCTCGCGTTTTCAGTGTTAATATTCGAACTCCTCAAATACTTGGCGGTGGCGAGGTACGGCTGAAGGACCGTGAAAAAGGGAACGAAGCTCGAGCTTGGGATGAACATCTGACGCTTGAATTTGGAGATGAACGCCCGTGCATAGCTGCCATTGAGATAAAGAAATTGGAGAACTTACCGGTTGTGTATCTCTGTGGCGACTCGACGGTTTGCGATCAACCTGGGGAAGCGTACGCAAGCTGGGGCCAAATGCTGACGCGATTCTTTAAGCCGAGCGTCGTGATTGCTAATCACGGCGAGTCTGGAGAATCGCTCCGTGGTTTCCTAGGCGAAAAGCGTTGGGCAAAAGTCATGAGCCTCCTGAAGCCAAACGATTATGTGATTGTTCAGATGGGGCACAATGATTCAAAAGAGCGAGGTGAAGGCGTTGGCGCGTTTACAACGTATAAGACGGATTTAAAACGGTTTGTTGCAGACACTCGCAGCAAAGGAGCCACGCCAATTCTCGTCACTCCGATGGAGAGGCGAGGATTCACCGGACCAAAGGCAAAACTTTCCCACGGAGACTATCCCGAAGCCGTTCGACAATTGGCGAAAGAAGACAAGGTTGCAATGATCGACCTGCATGCCATGAGCGTGCAATTCTATGAATCGCTGGGGCCTGATAAAGCGTATTTGGCATTCGCCGGTAACGGGGACAAGCGGGATGCCACGCATCATAACAACTATGGAGCGTACGAACTGGCCAAGTGCATCGTCAATGGCATTAAGGCCAACGATCTAGATTTGGCCAAGTCGATTGTCGATGACTACGTGGACTTTGACCCATCTAGTCCCGACAACGTTGATAGCTTCATGATGTCGACTGGGCCTAGTCGAGTGAGCACAGTCCCGCTTGGCAATTGACGGGCGCGGTCAAGCGTTCGCGTCTGCCCAACGGCACTCACTTTGAGCCGCAACGCGATAGTGTGCGGGCTGGCAGGCCAGGAATCGCTTGCAAATCCGGCCCTCATGCGACCTAGCTAGCTCGCAGAATATGGCTATTTGGTGGGATGGAGACTTGTTAAGAGAATTGCTCGACGGTCGCGCTCTCGGACTTGCCTCCAACAATGGTAGCAAATCGAATCCATGCCTTTCGGCAGATATTCTTGGCGATTGGCGAGAGGAATTGGTCGCCCGCACGTCGAACAATAGCGAATTACGAATTTATTCGACTACAATACCTACTCAGTTTCGAATGCCTACGTTGATGCATGATTCGCAGTACCGATTGTCGATCACATGGCAAAATGTAGCTTACAATCAACCACCCCACCCTAGTTTTTTCCTCGGACATGGAATGTCTAAACCTTAGCAAAACCATTGAGCTGACACGTTGCTACGATCAACTTTTAATAACGTCACCCGAGTGCAATGTAATTTCGTCACTTCTCGGCTAACGCCCAATGGCACTCACTTTGAGCCGCAACGCGCTAGCGCGGATTATTCATAGCTAGTCACGGAATTTGGTCTTTTCGGAATTGTGGTGGAATTTTGAGCGAA
>JAYTVL010000470.1:0-4016 GCA_043744075.1 Pirellula sp.
CTAGCGATATTTTCTAACTCTATTGTTGTTCGGAACAAAAAAGACTCGAAAGAAATCAGAAAGAAATATCGAAACTGCTGTTTGTCGCACAGCCCAGGCAGAGCCTGCAAGGCAGTGGGTTCCAAGGCAGAGCCCTGGAACCAGTCGGTGGTGATCAGCGAGAAGTGTCCATTTTTGCGATGGCGAACGCAACTGCGATCGGTAAAATGATGGCCAATTCCCCTGTTTCCAACCTCTCAAGTTTTTCATAGGTACTTCATGAGTTTGATCGAAAATATCCGCGGCAGACAGATTTTTGACTCCCGTGGAAACCCCACTGTTGAAGTGGACGTTACCCTTGTCGACGGTTCCATGGGACGAGCCGCCGTTCCAAGTGGGGCGAGTACCGGAGCACATGAAGCCTGGGAACTTCGCGATGGCGACAAAACCAAGTACATGGGCAAGGGAGTGCTTCAAGCAGTAGATAACATTAACTCTAAAGTCGCTGACGCCATGATTGGCGCCGACGCACAAGACCAACGCGGCATCGATCAATTGCTCCGTGACATCGATGGAACACCCAACAAAAAGAACTTGGGCGCCAACGCCATCTTGGGAGTTTCACTCGCAACCGCCAAAGCAGCTGCCGTGTTCACCAACCAGCCGCTTTATCGCTATCTCGGTGGCGCGGGGGCTCATCTGTTGCCCGCCCCAATGATGAACATCGTCAACGGTGGTCAGCACGCTGACAATTCTGTCGACGTTCAAGAGTTCATGGTCATGCCACTTGGATTCGACACATTCTCTGAAGGATTGCGAGCTGGCACTGAGATTTTCCATAACCTCAAGAAAGTCCTAAGCGAAAAGAAGCTCAATACCGCAGTTGGCGACGAAGGTGGTTTTGCACCTGATCTAGGAAGCAATCGGGAAGCTCTCGACTTGATCATGGACGCGATCAAGCGTGCTGGCTACGAAGCGGGCAAGCAAATTTTCATCGCCCTGGATGTGGCTGCCACCGAATTCTACGACGAAAAGACAAAGAAGTACACCATTGATGGAAAGCAACTGTCTGGCGATCAAATCGTCGACTTCCTGGCCGACTGGGTGGACAATTATCCAATCTGCTCGATAGAGGATGGTTGTTCTGAAGACGATTGGGAGTCGTGGAAGAAACTGACTGAAAAAGTTGGCAACAAAGTTCAGCTCGTGGGAGACGACTTGTTCGTAACCAACACAGATCGATTGCAGCGCGGCATCGACCAAGGGATTGCAAACAGCATTCTCATCAAGGTCAATCAAATCGGTACTTTGACCGAAACGATCGAAGCCATCCAATTGGCTCACCGCAATGGCTACACGAGCATCTCTAGCCACCGCAGCGGAGAAACCGAGGACTCCACAATCGCAGACTTAGCTGTGGCAATGTCCTGCGGACAGATCAAGACCGGTTCTGCTTCGCGATCCGATCGAATGGCCAAATACAATCAACTTCTTCGCATCGAAGAAGAACTTGGCGACGGCGCTCGTTATGCTGGCCCATTGTTTCGGCGCCGATAATAAGGGCCTTCACGTAGGTCCGGCTGTCCTCAGCCGGACATTGCATGGAATTGAGTCTTGCGATCTCTAGATGAATCACAGAAGACACGATTGACTCAGATTTTTGTTCAAGTAAATGGAAGCAATTCGCTGCTCGACTCAGCGGTCCAAGCTTCTCTTAAGGTGACTGAGGAACAAGGCAAGAAATTGAAGGATGCAAGTAACGCCAGTCGCGAAGCGATGATGAGCGCCTTCGGATCTTTGCAGGGCGCAAGTGCAGAAGAGCGTCAAAGCAAAATGGAAGAATTACAAAAGTCGGCCTCGGAAAAACTTTTTGCGTGCATCTCGAGCGAACAAAAAGCCGAATTCGAAAAGCTCGGTGGTGTCAAACTCACTCTCGATACGAGCCCGTTATTCCCACGTCGAAATTAGGGTTCCCTAAATCACGCGGAGCGTGATGAGTACGTACTCACCACGCAAATGGATTCTGATTTGATTATTCTTAGCGCATTATTCTGCCCACATCGTTCTGCTACCGTATGCTGGGAGGATTTGGCAGGACGATTGAGGCAGGACGATGAGAAAATAAATCAAAATAGGATTGCAATACAACCCTAATTCGTAACTGGGACAAAGCACTAGTGGTCTGTCACAGCTAAGAATTAGGATTCGCCGTAGTGGACGAGGCAACGAGTCCTTGCAAATCGACCGCTTTGAGGACTCGTTGCCTCGTCCACTACCCTCAAATTAAAGTGTGACAGACCACAAGTCGCAAAAAAGGCATCCCAGCGGGCAGAGCATTTGCCTACGGAATAATCTCCACTTTTTGTCCGTCTCTTTTGAATTGCACGCCGCATTGAGCAGTAATCTCTTTCAGAATATCGTCAAGACTTGTCTTGTTGAGTTTCAGCTTCACCGTTTTCGTTTCGAGACTGGCGGGTAACGGAATAGGGAAAAAATCGAGCTTGGTCTGGGCCGCGAGCGACCGAATCACGCGTTCAAGCTCACCCTCAAGCGCGCCAGAATAGCCTTTTTTGTCTACCTCAGTCTCGCTTGCCTTACGTTTGTCCCATCTCTTCTTCGGAATCAATGGGCGAATCAGGTCGCGATGCGATGCGACTGTTGCGGTGACCCGCCATCCCGCGGGTTTTGTTGACTTCGAGACCTTTGCATCTGTCCATCGCATACGCCAAGCCTTCCATGCTAATACGCCAATCTTCTTTTCGATTTCCTCGGTTGAATAGACCCAATCGACCTTTAGGTCCGCCTTCGAGACTGGAGCCACCGTTAGCATGCCATCTTGTTCCACAAAGCATAGATTAAATCCGGACAACAAACAGGTGCTGATTGTCGCCGCCGTTGTTGTTTTGCGAAACTCAAAGGCCCGCCAAATGTCGTGTTCCATTTCAAATTTGATGTTCGAATCGGGAAGGCTTCGAGAAGCAAATTCCTGAATGACCGTCGAAGCAACGGAACCATCGGGCCATCCAAATGGTTTTGTACCCACCGGTCGAAATGGTTTGGCTGCGAGAGAAACAGTTAGTCGCCAATAAGCCGCCTCGATCGCATCTCGCTCCGATTTTGGCGCAACCAAGAGGACGCCAGCAAGCGGTATCAATACGGCGTCCACTTTCTCAATCGCTCGGTTTAAGAAATCCTCCAACGATTCGTCCCTTCGTTCAACCGTTACAAGCGTGTCTCTGGCGATACGTCGATCGCACCAAATAGAGATCTCATAAGCTGATGAAATGCTATCTAACAAGGACTCAAGTGAGGAGTTTTCAACAACCTGTTCGCATGGAGCCTGCAGGCATTGTTGGATCGCAATTGCTGGTACGCTTAAGAATGGATGGGTTGTGCTTTGACTAAATGCATGCACAGACAAAGCGAAGAACATCAGCGCTGAGACTAGACTAAGAGTTGCCGAGTGTCGCGCTGTCAAGTACGAACAACTGGCTTTTTCAAGTTTGGATTCTTGTTGAATGAATTGATTGCGAAGTGAGTCTGGAGTAACTAAAGTGGTTGCAGATGGGTTCATTGAATAGGTTCCATTGTTACAAGTTCACTTCATTTGAGCCTATCATTATAGTGTACCACCTAAGTCCTCGCTGCCCAAATAATTGCTAAGCGCGTATGGCCAAGCTGCTCCAATACTTCGAAAACTACGTCGCAGATTGCGAAATCGAGGTAAGTGTGTCGAGTAGCGATACGTCGAAATGGATAACACTCGTCCGCAAAACGTATGCCCCGCACACGCTCATGCGGATGCTAACGTCGCAGCAGGTCGGCATTCGGCAAGCGGCAGCTTGGGCATTGAGTCACTTGGGAGATGAGTCCCATGCCTGCCCATTAGGGGAATTACTCCGAGATTCGGCAAGAATGGTTCGCACGTGTGCGGACGAAGCACGTAGGGCTATTGCTCAGCGAACCCAGAGTCCTTGGCACCGTCTCACCGTTATGAAAGTCGAACAACTTTTGGCAGACGGTTTATTTAAATCGGC
>JAYTVL010000471.1:0-14350 GCA_043744075.1 Pirellula sp.
CTCGCATCAACGCATTTTTCGTAAACTGCTATTTGTCGCACAGCCCAGGCAGAGCCTGGGAACGAGCGTTTTTTGTCGATGTCCATAAAGATTCGAATCATTGCAGTCTGGGCGTTTCCTAATTCTTCAATTTGCCAAGTATTAATTGTGCTCTTTCAACGATAGGCAACACTTCTTTGTTACCGTTGTAAAGGCTGACGATCCCTTCCCAAATTTTTTTGGAATTGATTGTATCACCGCCAGCATGCATTCTTTCCGCTTGTGCCATTTTCTCTCTCAAAAACCGCCTCAGCTCTTCGGCACTCGGTGGATTCGACTCAATTTTCGCAATCTGTCGTCTAGCCAAGTTGACATAAGGGCGTTCTTTTTCCTCACTCTTGAGCAAATTAACGATCCCTTTGTATTTTTCTAGTGCAGTGACTCGGTCTCCGAACTGTTCGAATCGATTGGCCTCGGTGTACTTGCGCTCGCCTTCTGTAGTGGGTTCGCGACCGAAACGGCGATTGCTTTGAATCCTTGCTTCAGCATTCTCCATGTCGATTAAATCTAGCTGTTCCTTGGCCCAAAAGGCGTTGTCTCCGTCCGGAAACCTCTCCATTAACTCGAACAAATATTTGTCGCGAGCTTCGTTGTGCGAGCTCAAATCCTCGTTGGCTAACAGTTTTTCGGCTCGTAAGCGAAGCGTTTTTTCATTCGCCGGCCAGACCAGAAAAGCGATTAGGCAAATAGTGGCAACTAGCAAACCAGCCAACACTAGTGGCTGCTCAAAAAGGCCAGGACTATCGTATGCATTGTCGTAATCCAAACGACGCTTCTTTTTTTTCTTCTGTCCTAGGGCTTTTTCCGCTTCCGCCCGATTCGTGTTGAGCTGCAACGGACTAAAACCAGAAACAACGTGTTCCGCAACACCCATTCCTTCGGTTGCTCGCCGCTGTGCTTCGCGAAGTGCCATAGCCGTAGCAGCCGCGCTAAAAGGTCGTTTCAATGGATCTTTGTTTAGCAACTGCTCGACGATCGCGCTAAGCCACACCGGGCAATCAAATACAATCGAAGCCACTGGCGCAATATATGCGCCGATGATCGCCTGCTTTACCAGTGCGGGAATCTCGCCCACAAAGGCTGGCTGGCCTGTGATCGCATGGTAAAGCACTGCACCTATGCTATACAAATCAGTAGCTGCATTGAATTTAGGTGGGTCTACTAATGTTTCCGGAGCCGAATAGGCCAACTGTGCTGCGGTAAGCGGTCCAGCAGCACCGGGACCTCGTCGAAAGTCACTGATCTTCACAGTGTTAGCATCCTCCGAAACGAGGACTTTATCAGGGCGAATACGTCCATGAATCCAACCTGATTCGTGAGCTTTTTGCAAAGCCTCGCAAAGTTGTAGCCCATAGTCAAGAACCGATTCCCAGGGCAACCGTTGCCTCCGCTTTAACGTTGCAGCGAGCGACTCTCCCTGCATCAACTCATAGACCAAATAGGCATCCTTGGCGTCAAACCCACCACCGTAGCATCGGACGATTCCGGAATGACGCAGAGCCTTTAAACTCTCCAACTGATCCGCGAATTCTTGTTTCGATTCAGGGGTCATTCCTAGGGGAACAGAGAAAACTCGAACAACGACTTGGGCACGCTGTTGAATGTGCACCGCACGAAAGACGGTTGATCCGCGCTCGCCAAGCGGAGACTCTAGAGCCAAAGGACCGATTCGAGAACGCGTCACGGAGCTAGAGTCCTCCTGTACACTGGCCAGCGAACTTGAGACCGTTGTAAACGCACTCTCTTATCGCATCCACATCTACCGTCGTAACAATCTCCAAGTCGCGACGGCTCGAAGCGAAAGGACGTCGATCTACTATCGTAGCGCCACGTGTTAGTTCTCCCAATTCCTCGATGTCCACCGAAAACTGGTCTGATTTGAATAAGATAGGCTCAACCAAATAAACGATACCTATTGCTGCTTGCAACGTAATCGCTTCTTGGGCTCGAAATTGCCGATAAGACCTAAAGAGATGAGGTAGCATCGAATGTAATAATCCACCGGCTCGTGTGTTTTTCCCAGGCAACTTTCCCAACATATTGATATCAAAGACGATTTGATCGGTGACTTCGAGCGGTATGAGCGCCTTGGTTGTAAGGGAGCGAAAAACGGTCGAAGCGCTCGACGGATCAAAGTGCATGTTGAATTCCGCTGCAGCCGTGACATCTCCGATGCATCGCGTCGATCCACCAAGCATGATGATCTTGTCGACCACTTCTATTATACTTGGATCGCGTTGAAATGCTCTCGCGATTCCAGTCAACGGTCCCAAACATAAGATCGTGATATCACCTGGTTCAGCACGCAGTCGATCTGCAATGAGTTTCTCACTGGCCATGATGTGCTGTCGATTGACAGGCGTTAAGCCCAAATTGCCAAGTCCGTCCTGGCCATGCATTTGACGATTGTCGGATACTGGAGCATCCTCTGGATCCGTCCCGGAACCAATTCGCGGGAATCGCGGTGGATCAAGTTTTTCCAAGAGCCCCAGGATATTCTGAATGCTTCGCTCCGATTCGACCGTTCCAGAACAAGCCGTTACCGCTACAACCTCCAACCTCGGATCAAACAAAGCCATGATCAAAGCAACGGCGTCGTCAATTCCCGGATCGCAATCAATTATGACTTTACGTGCCATGCTGGACAAATATCTCTAAAATGAGTCAACTCGTGAGAAGAAGCTATCCTAAGTTTTATGTCACTTACCGTCCCTTAGCTAGCCGCGAGTCCGGCTTACACTGCCAACATGCTCGATGAATTTCTCCGCCTCGCCCAGACTAAACAAGATCTTTCGCAAGATCAAATGCAGCAAGCGATCACCTGGATGCTTGCCGGAATGGTGCCTGACGAGGAAATCGGCCAACTCTTACTCGCGTTACGTCACAAAGGGGAATCTGTCTCAGAATTGGTTGGTGCCGTCCGCGCCATGAGAATGGTGATGACTCCTATTCGGTCCAGCCAGACGGGACTACTAGATACCTGCGGTACAGGTGGCGACGGAGCCAAGACCTTCAACATTTCAACAGCCGCGGCCATAGTGGCGGCGGCGGCAGGAGCTTCTGTAGCAAAACATGGAAATCGAAAGATTACAAGCGCGACCGGTTCGGCAGACGTATTGAGCGAACTCGGTGTCAAAATTGACGCAACCCGCGAAGTCGTCGAATCCAATTTGAACGAGTTAGGGATTTGCTTTTGTTTTGCCCCAATGTTGCACCCGGCTATGAAGCACGTAGCGACCGTGAGACGCTCATTGGCCGTACCTACCCTTTTTAACTTCCTAGGTCCTCTATGCAACCCAGCCGGTGCAGCTTATCAAATCATCGGTGTCGGCAAGGAAGATTTACAAACCAAAATGGCTGCCGCCCTGTTGCAGTTGCCTATCGATGCCGCAATTGTCGTTCGAGGAGAAGATGGCATGGACGAAGTCTCGCTGTCCGCGGATACGAAGGTTCTCCATGTCCAGCGAGGCAAGCTGACCCAGACCACTTGGACGCCGCAGTCATTCGGACTTGCGACGATTCGCGTGGATGATCTGAGGGTAGACAACCCAAAAGAAAGCGCCGCGGCAATCCTCGCGATCCTAGCAGGCGAACGTGGCCCGCGCCGCGATATTGTACTTGCCAATGTTTCTGCCGCACTATGGGTAAGTGGCATGACCCATTCGCTCATCGATGGAGTGGCCCGCGCGGATCATGCTATTGACTCGGGAAAAGCAGCAGCCATCTTGGACTCGCTCGCAAAACGCTCTCACTCAACTGATTGATATTCCCATTCCTTGACATCCACGATCGACTGAAACACGCAGTAGCCAACTGGCTTGGACTTAAAGACCTCACCTCTAAGTGAGAACTTCTTGTCTTCGCGCTCGACTTTGACTGTTTCTTTGTCATCAACCCAAACGGTGATATGTTTTTTGTCCACACGGACCCGAAACGAATACCACTGCTTGTTCTTGAATTGAATAAAATTAGTGGTCTCATTCTCGGACGCGTCGTTGCCGTCGATGCTGCTAAGACCTACCAGTCCCCCGCCCCACCCACCGCAAATCAACGAGCAAAATTCATCACCGACAGGAAACGTGACCCCCGCCAGAAAATCTGAACCTTCCATACGCGATGCCTTCCATCGCATCTCAAAATTTTCTTTTGGAAAACCCTTGGTGATCATGTTGATACCGGTGAGCGGTTCGCCGCGCTCAAGTCGCAAGACTCCATCGCTCAAATGGACGTCCCCCTCACCGCCAAAATTGGTTATTTCCCACCCCTTCAGCGAATCCTTTTCGAGAAGGGGCTTCCATTTAGACTCCTTGCCCGTAATCACCTTTGCATCGTCAGCAGATTTTGTCGGCGCTTTTTTCGTTGAGTCTTGAGCGCGGCAAATATGAGACGACGCAAGAACAATCGCTAAACCCAAAAAAATTCTGCCAAGTAGGTCCTGCCTGCCATGCAGGACTTTGATCTCTGCATTCGATCGATTAAAAATCGTTGCGAGAAAACGTGAGAGTACTAACATTGTGAGTCTTTCCAACAGATAGGCAGGGTGCGAAAAGGGCAGGTAAAAGAAGCTGGGGCGCAAGGACTCGAACCTTGACAAACAGAGTCAGAGTCTGTTGTGCTACCATTACACCACGCCCCAGTGGTCGAACATTCCGTCACAGTATACGCTTTTCTGCTCGTGAAGCCTAGTTCGTCTTGTTCATGTAAGTCCGAATGTTCTCAGCTGGACTGGTTTCCTTGGAATTGCCGGACCGTTACTGCTTTTTTCGCTGCCAACGGACAAGTGTAGTCGAGGAGCCCGACTCGCTTTTAAATTCGGATGGGCGTTGTTTTCCGGGCATTGTGAAGCAAATTGTAAGTTTGCCCTCTACCAGTTTGTAAATCCCTTGAGCGGCTTTGCCTTTGTTTTCGCCCTCGGTGCCGATCATGTCGATGCATTTAATCGCTTTCGAATTATCGATTTTACAGGTACTATCAAAGAGTGTTCGTTCACCCAGAGTTGTCTTGTACGTACCTTCTTTGGTCAACGTTAGTCGAAGTTTCTTTACCGTGGCTTCGTCAATTTCTTTGCCGTCGTTTACCGCTGAGACACACTCCCATTCGCCGGCCAGCTCTTTCAACTCATTGATTTCCGTTGCCATCGAAGGATTGGACAAAAACAGAAATAATAGCGGGATTTTCGTAAGCAATTTATTTCGAAACATTCTGTTTCCCTTTCGATAATTACGGAAGTATGGGTTTGCTTTCTTGCAATTCGCTCTTTGCATTCGGAAAGCAGAGATCGCAAAAGTCTGATTCATTTTGCGACGTTCGGCAATACCTCAACGCCAATTCTGGCGTAGTAACTCAATGCTGGGCTCCCTAGGCTCGTGTCGTTCTTCGTCCATACATCAATCCCATTATGCTGAAGACGAAGAGATTTATTGTCTAAATGCGCCACGCCGTATTGCCAACCATTTCCGTTAGCTGTAGCGCGGTCTTCAATGACTAGAATGATCTGGGGGTCCCAATCGACGAACATGCTAAAGACTGCTCCATCAACTACCTCCGATTCGCTTTGCCCCATAGAGTAACGGTACAGTGGAGTTGGCAAGATTCTCATTTTCGTTTCGGAAGGCGTGGCCGCTCCGCGGGGGTACAGAGTATATCCAGAAAACTGTTGCGCCATTGTCTTCATTTGGCTTAATCGTTGCCTTGGCGAATTTCCCGGTACTGGTGCATCAGGAATCGGCTTGAGTTCAATCCCGGCGGTTTCTGGCGTCCAGTCCTTGCGGTTCTTACGAGTGGCGGTAAGCGGTTCAATGGCCAGAGAGTGGAATTCATGATTGATGAGGCGTTGCGAGTCGGGACTTTCCGATGCCAGTCTTGACCAGATCGAACCGATAACTTCAGCCCGCCCGTTGTTGGTCCAAATAAAAAATGCACCGTGCGTGTCTCTGCCACTGGACGGGTTTGAGAAGACTTGAACTGGCTCGGGAATTAACACAAGCGGATCATCCAGTCTGGACTTTAGCCGAATGTCGTATTCTTTGGCAACTTCCTTATAGTATTTCGACCAACCGTTGAGTGGTTCCGGCTTGGGTTCGTCGCCAACTGCATCGAAAATTGAGGCTGTCATCACAAGGCTTAACATTAACCAGACTGACTTTACCATCGATTCCTTGCCTTGGAGCGCATAAGTCACAGCCCAAACTCAAATCAGAAACTTCGCTCACGACTGTTTCGATTGTAGACGCTCTGTCTTTTTGTCAAGCGATATTCTGCCAAACGAGTAAAACGCAGTGTCACATCATTTGTGGTGAGAACGGAAAGTGAATGTCAATCTCATCCGTTGCCTACTGTTTTTTCGTTGCCAAAGGGCAAAAGCAGTCAGTTCTGATCGCCCTTTTTTTTACTCGATTCCCTGCTGGAAACCGTTCGAATGAAACAATCCACCGTGGTGGGGGCCCTGACTGCTTCTGGCAGTCTGAATGCTCAACTCAGGTCCGCTGCCCCATGGCTCGACAAATTTGACGGGGGATTCGAAAAGCGAGTAGGAATCGCGTCTACCAAAGGGAACCAACACATAGTGAGCTGGCCGCATGGTACCATCGGGCATATTATCCAGCCCACTGCGAGTTGGGCAACGAAACAGACGGGGTGGTTCCAACACAAAACTCTCCGCGTCTTCAATTCTGGTCCCAATTGGGATACGATTGGCTAAGTTCTTTTGCTCAATAAACGGAAGTATTTCTATTGTCCATCCACCCAGCTTGCCCGGTGTTGGCGGACCTGGCAAGCGTTTGTAGACATGCCAAAAATTGCCTATCGCCATGTTGAGCTGATACACGTTGTTCTTACAAATCGTTTCACGTGCTTTTTCGCGGGCAGACTGTAAAGCAGGGAACAATAATGCTAGCAGAACACCAATAATCGACAGCACGACAATCAGTTCAATTAGGGTTGCCGCCTTACGATTCATCATTTTTTGGCAGGACAAAGAAACGTAAACGGGAGAAAGCAATGCCACTTTTTAGAAGGCTACATCCTATCACTGCCACACCAATTCCAGCTTGTGCCGATTTGCGTTGTTTGTCTATCAATTCTATCATCTCATACTCCACCCCTAGTTTACTGCATATGCAGTCCTACTATCCACTCCTCTGCGTAAATATGTGTAAATATGTTCGTTTTTTTCGGACGCAGAAGTGGACAAGCGCCCGCTGCACGGTGCCTTGCAATTCGCACTCCGCACGATGGACCAATTCCAAGTACAATTCTGGCAAGTAACTAGCATGCGGCGGAGCAGAACCCTGCTCAACAGGAATTTCCATAATAGGAACTAGACCGAATCACGATTAAAGCGAACTAACTGCGCGAGGATGATAAATGGAATATCTTGGCTGGCTTCTCGTCGGGCTTTTAATTGGCGGGGCAGTTGCTTACATGCTCTTTCGATTCAAATCGAGCCTCTGCAGTAACCGTGCTAACGAATCGATTGTAAATCTGCTGGCTTTGCATTTCAAACCAATCTCTGCCGAAAACGTCACAATATCTGAACGGAAGTTTCCGTTTCGAGTACGAGCTGATTTGCAGCGTGCGATTGACATTCTATTTGTCGACGACACAAAAGTCTTGCATTTTTGCGGTGTTCGCAAAGAGTTTTCGCATGAAGAAATGTCGTTGACAGATTGCCTCGTTCCAAGTGCTCATTATCCGACCGTTTCCGTTCCACCCGAGTACGAAGAGCTGGATATCGGGGATGCCTCGCCTATTCGAGTCTTGAAAATCGGCCTTTGGCTACTTGAAAAGAGAGGTACTCGCTTCGCAGTTCTTTTAACACCCTCGGGGCGCTATGGACAAATGACTGGGATTAAGTTTCAAGTTGCGACGCCAAACTCTCCTGAGGGAACTCAAATTGCTCAAGAGTTTTTCAAGCACTTGGAGATCGCTGTACTCAAATCAGAATCATACCGCGGAAAAGTTCTTTCGCTGGAAAAAGCTGAACACTCGTTCACAGGGGAATCGACCGGAATTACGGTTCACAAACTTCGAACCGTCAATCGAGCTCAGCTTGTCTTACCAGAATCGACATTAAAACTGCTGGAACGGAATGTCATTCAATTCGTTCAACAACGCGAAAAGCTGAAGAGCTTTAAGCAGTCTACAAAAAAAGGAATCCTACTTTATGGGCCACCGGGAACTGGCAAAACCCATACTCTTCATTTTCTGGCAAATTCTCTGAAAGAGCACACAACGCTTCTGATTTCGGCGGAACAAGTTGGTTTGTTGGGCGAATACATGACGTTGGCACGATTGCTTCAACCAAGCATCGTCGTCATTGAAGACGTTGATTTGATTGCCAGAGATCGAGCTACCATGAACAGTCCCTGCGAAGAAGTATTGCTGAACAAACTGCTCAATGAAATGGACGGTTTGAAGCAGGATGCTGACATCCTTTTCATACTGACAACGAATCGGCCAGAGACGCTCGAAGCTGCACTGGCTTCTCGGCCTGGACGAATCGACCAAGCCATTGAGTACCCGCTTCCAGACGATTGCGGTCGAAAGAAGCTAGTTTACCTATATTCGGATGGTGTTCGAATACTAGAGGAAACTGTCGCTGAGGTTGTTCGGCGAACCGAGGGTGTCAGTCCAGCTTTCATCAAGGAACTCATGCGAAGAACGGTACAGTATCATATCGAACGCGATGGAGACGGTGAAGTCAGCAAAGAAGATGTCACCAACGCATTGGACGAAATGCTCGTCGGCGGACTAAACTTGAAACTTCTCGGGGCAACCAAACTCTCGATCGAAGGATTCCAAAAGCATACCTAAATCTCAGGTATGTCCCCCAATTCCCTTCGAAGGCGAAGCAGAACTCTGGATTTGGCTACTCGAATCGCACCGGGACTCATATTGAGATCCGCTGCAACATCGGAAGCTAATCGTCCTTCAACCACCACGCTCCAGAATGCTCGCCATGTCCGCTCCTGAAACTCGTTACGGATCGATGCCAAGGCCATGGTTAACAGGTTGTCCAGTAAAGCGTTTTCAGGTTCGTCATTTTCGTCGTCATTGATGCTTCCGTCGGGAGTGCTCGGGTCAAGCAACTGCTGAAAATATCGATTGGCTTCGGACCCACCCGCAGCCATTGGTTCTGAATCACGGCGGCGAAAGTGGTCGCTGATTTTGTTGCGGGTAATCGTTCTCAGCCAACCGCGGAATGTGTCGCTGGGTCTTTCCTTGCGAAAACTATTAATATTGATCGCAACAGCAGAAAACACATCCTGCAAAACATCTCCTATATCCTGCTCTGCGAGGCCCCTCCGTCGGCACCATGATGCAACCAAGGGCGCGTATAGACGCACCAGCCGTTCCCATGCCGCTGGAACTGAAAGTTTCGCGTTGGCCAACAAGCTCCTTGACGTCGATCCGTCTTTCTCGTTGGTCATCGAACGGCCGCTTTTCGTCGGAGCTGTGTGACAAACGTGACTGCCAAACTAATGCCTACCAGCAATGTTGAAGTCAGTCCCATGAGGAGAAAAGCACCGCGCAGGCCAACTTGAGTGTTGTCAATCTCTCGGTCGAGTGGCCGCACAATTTTTAGCACGCCAACAACTTCACCTTCTCGCCAGTCTTTTTTTGGGCTAAGGCTATCGGGATGGTTGTGGCAACCGATACAGCTCTTCTCCATGTGACGGGCAGAATAGTAGAAGAGTTTTCGTCGGCCATCGCGCTCGACAAAACGCGTGAACTCGGCTCGCGGTTCCTCAGTTGAATTGTCATGAGTTTCCAACCACGTTAAGGCTGCCGCATCAACTTCACTTTGTGGTCCGCCGTCTTTGCGCGTTGGCCATGGGTAGCGGCTGTAAACGCGGACTTCCATGCCCGGATTGCGTCGACTAATTCGCTCGCCCAAGTCAATCGCAAAGGTTGCGGGTAACGGCAGGGCTGGGTGGACGAGTTTGTAATTCTCCGTAATCATAATGTTCGTAGTCTTGGGGTCGATGTCCGAAATCTCTTCGCTATAGAATCTCCACACTTCGTCCAGCATTTTCGTTTCCAGGCGCGCACTTTCGAGCGCCGTTTGCCGAACGAAATACTCTGATAGACTCGACAAATACCAAAGTCCAACTCCCGATCCAATCACAACCGCAAATAGCACACTTACGGCCAATGGATATCGCCTACACCACCGCAACGTTCGTTCTAAATAACCTGTTGGACGCGCGAGTACGGGCTGGCCCTGGATAAATCGCTGCAAGTCTGCGGCCATGTCACGTGCAGATTGAAACCGTCGCAAGGGTGCCTTGTTCATCGCCTTAAGGCAAATGACCTCCAGATCGCGGGGTACATCTCGTTTGAGTGCCCGCAGCGGCCTTGGTTCGTCCTCCAGCACTTGGAGTTGAAGCAATCTTCGGTTACCATGAAACGGGCGTTCACCTGTCAACATCTCATAAAGAACAACACCGAGGCTGTAGATATCACTTCGGGCGTCTACTCTGTGTGATTCCCCTGCCGCTTGTTCGGGAGACATGTACGCAGGAGTACCAAGTACCTGCCCTTCCGATGTCATTGTGATTTCGCCAGTACTTCGTTTTGCCAATCCAAAGTCCATCACATGTGCACGATCCTCTAGGTCGAGAATGATATTCGATGGCTTGATGTCGCGATGAACGACACCTTGTTCGTGGGCATAATGCACCGCATCGGCCAGTTCGCGCGCGATCGCAGCCGCTTGATTGGCACTAAGCGCTCCAGCCTTCAAACGCTGCTCAAGAGTTACACCTTCGATATGCTCACAAACAAGGAACCAAATGTTATCTTCCGATAGGCCGGTTTCGTACAACGATACAATTGAAGGATGCTTGAGCTGCGCCACATTACGAGCTTCTCGCAGAAACCGTTCGACTTCTTCAGGCGACGCCAAACTGCCTGCCCGTTGTACCTTAAGTGCAACGATTCTCTCCAGTCTCGGATCCCAAGCTTGAAACACATACCCAAACGAACCTACCCCTAATTCCGACTTTAGTTCAAATCGGTCGAGCCGCACAACACCTTCCAGTAATCGACGCGCCAAACTACGACCAGCGTCAGTGGCAATACGCGATTCCAAGATCGATTGTGCCCAGTCTTTCTGCTGTGAGCTATCACGTTGCGATGCAGTGGGAAGGCGACTGAGCCTGCCGATCAGTGGGTCAGTAAATCCATCGAATTGTTCCATTTGTTTCTGGCAGGCAACGCACCCCTCAATGTGCCGCGCGAATGCATCGAACTGCGCAGCATCCATTATGCCAAGTGCGAACTCTCGTAGCTCTTCGGACTTCGGACAAGTTAATCGCATTAGTCTTCAACCGTTCGTACCGAGTAGAATGGAGGTGCACAAAATGTGGCATGACCTGCCTTAACTATATTATCGGTCGAATGTTACAGCCGGGAGTGAGCTAAGCGAATACCGGGTCTTATAGCGTTGGAAAGCGGGTCGGTCTGAAGTTCGCTACAACTAGTGTAACGCTATTCCGATCTAGTAATACACCGGCAAGTTGAAGACTAAGTACGCTTGCATATACCCCCTATTGGAGAAAATCATGAGTCACTCAAGTCGTCGCACGTTTATTTCGGATATTGGCCGCGGCATGTTTGCAGCGGGGCTTGGCACCTCGTTGGCATCGGATCTTGGATTCTCAACCGCATTTGCAGAACAGGGTACAGATTCGATTTTATTGGGGAAATACGAGCCCCTAGTCGAGCTTATTCGCAATACGCCAGCTCAAACATTACAGCCTATTGTCGCCCAAATGTTGGTAAAGGGCGAGACCGACCTGAAAACGGTGACAGCGGCGAGCGCTTTGGCGAATGCGGTTACCTTTGGTGGTTGCGACTATGTCGGCTTTCACACGGCCATGGCGATGCTTCCAGCCTTGGAAATGAGTCGACAGCTGTCCAACGCTAGTCAACCGCTTCCGGTGCTTAAAGTATTGTATCGTAATGCACAACAGATCCAGAGCGTGGGAGGAGCTTCAAAAAAGGCGCTGTTAGCTCTCCATGCCCAGGAGCATGCGGAAGAACGCTCGGAAGGTGATTTGGGAATACAGATTCGCAACGCTTGCCGTACGCCGGATGTCGCACTTGGCGAAAACTTGCTGGCCACCGTTGCCAACGAGCCGCTAGATGCTTTCAACGCCTTGCAGTCCGCTGTGCAAGACGATCTAAACGTTCACCGCTTTGTTTTTGCGCATCGCACCTATGGGTTAGTCGGTCTTTTGGGAAAAGAATTCTCATATTCGCTTTTGCGACAATGCGTACGATTCTGCGCGGACCACGAACGAATGCGCATTGAACACAACCAGCCTGAGTCCCCGATTCGCCAGTTGATGCCAAAGCTACTCGATCAATACAAACTGGAAGGCAAGTCCCTTGGAAAGCGGGATCCAGGCGATTCGGCGGTCGAGCAACTCGCTCAAACGATCTACCAAGGTCCTCGCGATCGCGCCGCCGAAGCTGTTGCTGCGGCACTAGCTGAAGGCATGGATCCCGAGGTTGTCGGTGAAGCGATTTCACTGGCATCGAACCTCTATGTACTGCGGCAAGGTGCCGATAATTGGCGCACACATGGTGACTCTGCTGGTGTCCATTCATCCGATGCAACCAATGCGTGGCGAAACATGGCTCGCGTATCTGAGACCCGCCACGCCGTTTCGGGTTTGATTGTTGCGGCATATCACGCCGGAATTCAACATGCTCCATTCCAGTCGCCTCCCTATCCAACCGATGAACATCGCGAGTTAATTAAGACTAGGGATTCGACTAGATTGCTTTCCGAAACTGAAGATGCAATCCGCAATAATGATCAGGCCCGTGCTACAGCCGCAATTCAAATCTATGGAGAAGGAGGTTACGATGTTGAACCGGTTTTCAACTTGATGTTAAAGTTCGCAATCAGCCAAGACGGCAGATTGCACGGCGAAAAGTACTATCACACGGTTCGCGAGGAGTTCCGTACGACTCGACCTGCATTTCGCTGGCGTCAGATTGTTGGCCTAGCCCGCGTGACGGCCAGCGCCTATGGCTACAACCGCGAAGACCAATACGGCTTCCGTGCGGCAGGCTACGAAGAAGCATGCAAATTGCTTGGCGTCGAAAATGTAGGTTGACGTTGTTATCTGTTAGGTTTTGGCGAACAAGTGCTTGCAGCTGCAATAGCTCAGATTATTTCATAGCGGGTATCGGCAGCGTTTGAGCAATACCGACAAGAGCAATAGTAGTAGTTGGACTGCCTAGATGCGTATTCTCTCAATCTCATCTAGCGTGATCTCGTCGGTCGTTCTGTCGTACAGCTTCGTTGTCCTGGGGCTCTCATGAGCTGCTTTCGCTTGGGCGTTCTCGATCGTTCCACCATTTTCGAGATATGCGGTGATGCCTGTGGCTCGGAAGGTATGGCAACAGACCTTGTTGGATAGGCCAGCCGCTATTGCTCTTCGTTTGATCATGCGAATGGCATCTGGGGGTGGTAAGGCGGTGACCATACTGAAAAACAGTGCTAATTGGCCGTTCGATGGAGTATAATCGGCTGATGGCAATGCGTTTACCGTCTTTGGCGCGGAGGAAAAGAAGATGATCCAACTTACTGGAACCGTTAGAAATGGCAAAATCGAGGTCGCGGCACCAAGCGAGCTTGCTGATGGTGCGCGCGTCGCGATGCATAAATGCATCTTGGGCTCGCAACCCGTGGAGCCCGCTATTGGCGAATTAACTTAGCCAAAGCTCAGCGTTTTCGATGCTTAGAGATCGGTGAGACGAGTCTGTCACGATTATATGGTCCAGCAACTGGAACAGGCTTGCAACGAAGATTCTAGACGCCTTTGTTTGGGCGACCGACACTGCCAATCGAATTCATATGGGCGCAAAAGCCCCCGCTAAATTGATAGACTCGGCAACTTCGTTTGATGACTCAGGACGGTTAGTCCTGAGTCACCTATCGAAAACTGCCGTTGGTCGCAACACGACCAATTCTCGCGGTGGCGTCGAACCGCGCTTGTGCGCCACACTAAGCCGTGCCGACCCGTCGCAGTCTGCCATCAACGCTGATCAGCTCCCGGAAGAACTCAGCGACATCCTCATATGTTGCACGTTGAACTGTTCGCGGTCTTGTATGCTTGTGGCAGCGGCTACGGTACTTTGAGCCGAGCAATTCCAAGGCTTCTTTGCCAATACTCAATCTCGAGTTAGCATCCAACGTCGCGGATTGGCAGATTACATGGTTTGAACGCAAGGCTCAAACGCTTCTTGTTCGAAGAAATGAAGCTTCACTCGGTTTGCTTAATCATGTATA
>JAYTVL010000472.1:0-3993 GCA_043744075.1 Pirellula sp.
ATCTTGTTAAAGATCCGACAGCGCATGGATCTTTAACAAGATCCACTACGATCCATCAGAAACGCTAGCTTACAACTTAGCCCGACTTATGATCGACGCCGCGGAACCGTACTAGGTGGGATGTAGTCACGGTAGGGATTTGCGTTTAGAATTTGCTACAGGCAAGTTAACGATTCCATTTACGGGTATTTCAAGGAGGTTTACGTGGCTAAGAAAAATCAAAGTGTTACAACTCATCCCGGCAATTCGTTATCCAATTTGAATTGGCCATTTGAATCACGATATGAAAATCTCCTAAAGCAAGCGGCGTTTGAACCAGAGCCACTTGAAGCATTGGCAATTTTCCAGCAAGTTGCTGATGGCTGCCAGCGTGTGATCGCGAAAATTGCTTTCGAATCTGAGCCCAAACCAGTTGCTGTGAGCAGCGCAGGCAAAATCTATCTTGATGCACTTCTCGGCATTGCTAGCTCGCAATGGAAACTAAATCGTGATGATCAAGCCATCTCCGTTTTGAAGGAAATGCTGACTCTTGATCCAGTTGATTCTCGTTTTGCACGGTATTGGCTTGCTGCCAGCTTGTTGGGCCAATGTAAGTTTGACGAAGTTGGTCTGCTCATGGCTAACTTGGACCAGCGTTCCGAACACGTACTCTATATTCGAGCTTTGCAGACATTTGCGACGAATGGCGATTCCGAATCGGCCCGATTGCATTTACGTGAAGCCTATCGGGCGAATCGAAAATTCATCGACTACCTTTTAGGGGATGCGCAAGTCAATACGGGAAAGCCAGTGCAATTTGATTCCGACGTTTCGATGCACAGTTTTGCTCGTCTGATTCTGCCTGCATGGCGGACGGTACCAGGTTCCCTTTCATGGACCCGGCAAGTGTTGCGGTATTTCCCTTCCAACGAATCCGCGAAGAAGAATGCTGCGTTGCCGTTTCCCCGTCAACAATTGACTGCACTCCAAAGAACTGCAGCGACTTGGCAGGTCTGCATTTCACCTTTGAAAAAGGATTCGAAAAACAAAGACGCCGGTTGGATTCTCGGTATCGGCGACACCAAGAAAGAAGCACTACGGAATGTTTCTTTTTTTGAGCAACAACCGACAATTGCGCAGGTTTGGTCGGAAGTCATGAAAGCGATGTTGAAGCCTTTTCAGGGTGAACCATCGCGTCCATCGTGTATCGATGTCACACGTCCAGAAATCCGAGTGGCATTGCAGCGAATGCTTCGTGAAATGGATTGCGAATGTCAAGTCGTCTACCGGATGCCGCAGCTTCAAGCGTTAATTGACGGCATGGACCAAATCCTGGCGATCAAAAGCTCGCAGAAATGCAATGTTGATTTTGAACCTAACGACTTACCCTGTTCGGATGCTGTGTGGCAAATCGCGTTCTTCCTACACCCAATGATTATCGAAGATTCCAAGAAGGGAACGTGTCGCTTATTGTCGGTAATAACGATCGATTGTCAAACAGAAATCGTGCTCGGCAGTGATTTTGTCGAGGGTCAACCTCATCCAGATTTGCTCTGGAAAAGCGCACTAAAGCACATGCAAAACAATTCTGTGCGTCCACGACGAATCGAGTTAACGGACAGCTCAGTCTATGATTCTATAAAAGACAGAATCACTCGCGCTGGTATAGAGTGCGTCCTGCGAGACGAATTGCCAGTACTGAATAAGTTCTTGATGGACCTTGTCGACAGTTTGGACGAACCAGGGAAATGTAGCGTTGCCGACGGGGTTGGTGTGGACTACGACGCGTTGGAGTCATTCTATCACGCAGCGGCCCAGTATTTTCGGCAGTCTCCTTGGCGGAGAGTTACCGGCGATATACCCATACGCGTGGTCCTTCCCAACGGCGATCGACGCGCGGCGATCGTGATGGGGCGCTCTGGAATGACACTTGGTTTGTCGTTGTTTGACAATGCGGAAGATGCGCATTCGATGTTGCTAGGAAAGCTATCCGTAGACGAGTTGTTGGCAAGTACGGTCGTTTTTGATGAACAGCGAATCGCAGCTCCTAAGGATTTGTATTTAATCGAACGGTTTGGTTGGCCAATTGCAACGTTGGACGCTTATCCAACTGTGATGCGAATGCGACCAGGCCATAACCCAGCCAGCCCTTCTAAGAAGGAGCTAGAGATTTTGGAAGGACTGATGCGCTGCATCCCCCAATTCGTCACGTCTGGCGAGCAGTCAGCGGTTTATGGCTCCGATATTACTGGCCTCTCGTCCAACCTGAGCCTCAGTTGGATGGTCGATCGAGGGCGTTGGTAAAGCGGCTTGCGGCCAGAAATATCACAACCCGAAGCGTGAGCGAGGGACTGTCCCTCGCTCATGCATCCGATTCACTTTGCGATCATCAGTGCCATCTCGCTGGCCTTCGGCCTTGTGACTCCCCCGTACGGCCTGTGCCTACTGATTACCGCGTCGATCGGCAAGATTAAAGTTCGAACCAACAACCATGTTGAACGTTGCAATCGGACGATTCGCTATCTCGAAAAAGTCCGATTCAAATGGCGTCGACGTCGAACAATAAAAGTTCATTCCTCGTCACGACTCCACGAACACACAAATCGACATCGTTGTTCACCGATTTGGAAATTGCAGATCAAAAACTTTGGCCGCATGTTCGTCAACGTTGCGGGAAAACCGAAGGATGTTTACGAGATGCGAAGCCTAATCTCAAGGCGTCGGTTCTACAATTTCCGCGGGCCATGACATGATAAATTGCATTTGGATATTCGATTCGAAGTGGTCGTACCGGTCTCTGATCGTAGCACTTTTCCGAAGCGATGTAAACCGAAAACAGGGTCTGACCCAACAGACTGACCCCTTCGATGATTGCGGAGATTGCAAAGTTGGTCAGCATGCCGAGAACTCGAACACTTTTCTTTGACATGTCCTGGGTGGGTGCGGTGGGTGCTGGGATGCGACCAATAGTCTTCTGTCATCGTGGCTGACAGGCGAACAGAAAAGCGAATTGAGCTGCGTCCATAAATCCCTTTCCTAGATTGTCGATGATTCCTATGCGATGCTTCGAGTCCTGGCGGGGTGTACTCGGCCCAAAGCCCATTTGCACTCATAGAACCTGGTTATGAAGGGGCTAATCCATCCTCATTTGGAGAAATCCAGGTTCATCCTTAAGTTGGGATAAAGAAAAAAGTAGCAGCATCCACCGTTGATTTCCGTGCAACGCGTTCCCTGATGTCTCTATTCACGTCGAACTGACTATGAGTGTTAGCCCATTATTCTGAACTGTATTGCCAATCAATACAGCGGTGCTATTCCCGATCTAAAATCCAACTTTGGCAGCAGAAGCCTTTCTTGCTTTACAATTCTCTTCAAGCTTGTGATTTTCCAGTAGTACTACGGTAAGACCTTCATCGGTTTGTCTCGTCACAATCAAAATCGGCGCTTCTCCACGCGAAGACCAGCCATAACCGCCATCTAGCTCAGTCAAGCCAAATCTGAACTTGAGTTTGTCTGGGATGATTGAGTCGCCACCTATTGCTTTGATTCTCGCCTGTGAGTACGAGGCTAGAATCTTTACCAACTTCCCTTCGAGGAATTTAACTCGTATCCCGTCTGTTTCTCGCGTGCGTCCCACCTTATAGATATCGATACCCAGTTTTTGAATGGAGTTTTCCTTCTCAAACTCCGCCTCTTTAAAAATTGCTAAGAATTCATCGCGAGTTGTTTTCAAGCCTACGCCTTCAATCTGGAACTCTCGAATTGCTTTGAGCTGCTCTGGTGTGCGTGGGGAGTCATGGTCTTCAGAATGAATTATCCCGGATAGCACAAAAAACAGGAAATGATATGCAAGTGATGCAAGTGTGTCCATGTTAACTCCGGAACTCTAAAGCCTACAAGAATTTCTATTTGGCTTGAATGGGTGCAACCGGCTAGGCTTTTTTTGAGCGTGGAATGCTATCGCAAAGGGATGTAGCAGCATTTCAACGAACCACAAAACTTGGTAGTCGATGA
>JAYTVL010000473.1:0-3992 GCA_043744075.1 Pirellula sp.
CACAGCATCATCCTCATGCTCATTTGGAAAGCATGAATCAGAGTGGCTGGAGCAGTCTTGGGGAATCCAATCACCCAGACTACCTAAATTACCGTTTGAGAATCGTCAATCTTCGGGTTCACTAACTCGTCAAAACTCAAGTTCTGTGACAGCATTTTTCAAACAATCCGAAGGATCGGCACGGCTTCTGATTCGCGCCTGGGAAATCGGTGAGCGATGGTTCGATCGGAAGTACTCGATAGGGAGGTTTAATGTCTTTGTTCAGCGGATCATTCGGCCCTAATCGTGAATAACAATCCTGTTGGTCAATCGGTGGATCGTCGTGCCATTGGAAATTATGACCTGTCGGATCAACTCTTCGACCATCCGTGTAAATTTGCGTTGTCTTTGCGCGCCGCGTTAAACAAACTCGAACGTACTGTTGCTTTTGAGCACTAGTCAGAAATACTTCACATGAACGCTCGTGCAGCAACAACCCTTAGCAAGATACTCTGGAGCACAACGTGTACCTGCGTCCCAGGCGTGGCGTGGGGCGGAGGAACATCGTCTGGATTCTCTGATTCAAATCCAAAGGGATCAATGTATCGCAGTACGCTTGATCTTCCGAATCCATAGAGATTTTTATTACGGCGTAATATAGTCAATAATGGGAATACGACCCTCTCTACGATCCAAATCATCACGTAGTTTTTGATATCGCGTAGAAATCCAATCACCTGCCTTCAAAGCATGATAATCTGCGAAATCGCGAACTTCGGCTCTGAGTTCTTCTCTAGCCGCTTTCAAGGCAGCAGCGTCCCCACAAACTAGTCTGAACGTCGGTTTGAGCGTCAATACGGCCGCTCTTTTCTTTGCATCTGTAATCACTCCAGACGCATCCCTAACATGCAACATCTCGTGCGCCATAACAGCGGCATGCAATCGATCCCACCCAGCTCGTTTCGAATTTGGCACGTTAACCCAATCTACTATTGTAACCTTAATCAGCGCAGTTAAATTAATTTCAACATCTGAAATCATCAAATCATCAAATCATCAAATGGGTCAGGTCTCTTTGATGGTGATTTCGCGTAAAAGAGACCCTACCCATTAGATTTGATCGTGTTTTTTTACCACACGCGTTAATCGTGACCACTCACGACCATTTGCCAATCCAAAAATGTCAACCTATGCAAAAATTCGATCTTCATACCATAGTTGCGATACCGCGCGTCCGCAATCAAGTGCATTTTAACTGAATCATAATCGCTGGGCGCGATTTCCCAGGTTGCACAACCAGTCATCGAAATTCCGCGGTAGAAAATTTTGTTTGCGTCAAGCAATGATGCGGTCGCCTCAGCGTTTCCCGTATATATCCTCACATTCACCGGTCGCAGCAATCTGGACAACCAATAGGACGATATCAATATTAATGTGAAGAGTGTCAAGGCGCAGACAACTTCTGCGGAGTTTTTTTGCGAGAAATTTTTCATCCGAAGGTTCTCCCAATACTTAGAAGTGCGGATCGGGAAGCCCTGGCGGAACTGGGAAATTATTCGTCTCAGATGCAGCAATTGTTGGAAGATTATTCCCCGTTCCATCGTAACGAATAGTTAAGAAAAGATACCGGTCATTGGTCCTACAGTCGCAAGACGAATTCCCTCTAACACGAATCGCGATGTATCCAGTATTTTTGTATGTAATCGGAACATTCGCCGCACTCGGTTTATCGGAGAAAAGGAAGGATTGACGTGTAGGTGGAGCGCAGTTTTCAGGCCTTGCCGATGTAAACCAATCATCAAAAACGGTCGATCCGGCTGCAAGTTCAAATTTTCGATAGTCAAGCCACGTACCAGCGGTCCCACCATACCCAGTTTTTCCCGAATCAATCCACTCAAACCATTGTAATTGACAGTCTTCATTGCCGTCATGATGCGGTACGGTGCGATTTTTCTTATGGTAAATTACGCCAAGATGAATTTTCAGCGAACGTGCAAACGTGTGGTTAGAACTCGTTCCTGTTGACTCAGATGCTCCAATTTCAGCAAAAAGTGATTCAGGGCAACAGCAGCAGCAATTCGAAAGTTTTGAGTCTGGAAGAGTTCGAACATAACCAAAGGGATCTACCAAAGAAAGTGGTTTACAATTCACATATGCAAATAGACTCAGTCCATCTACATAACCAATGGGGTCTCTGGAGCACCAGTTGCCGAGCGCCGAGTTGAGGTATCGGTTTCGGATGTGATACAAAGCGGTATCGGAGTCGAATCGGTAGCTACCGTAGGTGATTTCCCAGTTGAAGGATGAGCTGCTGCGTGCTGCGAATGTTGGCGTTAGGACTTGTGTGGTGC
Source organism: Pirellula sp. (assembly GCA_043744075.1). Classification (GTDB taxonomy): domain Bacteria; phylum Planctomycetota; class Planctomycetia; order Pirellulales; family Pirellulaceae; genus JBKCUI01. The sequence goes on from JAYTVL010000473.1 coordinate 2,331, forward strand.
CATAGGCTTGGTAGCTGTAACGTTCTTGAACCACTCCGCTCGTGTTTGCGATGGCCGTGACGTTCCAGTTCGCGTCTTGCATCGGATAGAGGCGTTCATCGAGTGTGCCGCCACCGCTGGTGTCGCGTTCACGAAGGATTAGATCGTCAACGTAGCGAATGCCCCACACGAATTGACGTTCGGGTGTGGTGGTTGTGTTGAGCCGTTCCTCGAGTGCTTGCCAGCCGGATGAATAATAGTAGTGACGAGTGGCTCCGCCACTTGTTTTTGTGGTTCTCCAGTTTTGGCCGTCGTAGGCATAGGTGGCGATTGTCGTCGAGCCATCTTGAATGACGATTAGCCGATTCCAGGCGTCCCAGGTTGCAGTGTAGGATGTTGTTGGATCGCTCGGTTTAGGGATCGAAGTTGAATTCCCGTTCCGATCGTATTGCGGCGTGACCCAGTTGGCACCGACGGTGCGAGAGATGTTCGTGATCTCGTTGACCTTGTTGCTGGTTCTCTGCTGGTTAAGGTCTTGGCTGGAATCGGCAGGAACGTTTTGCGCAAAATTCTTCCAGTTGCCAGTAGCATCGAGTTGCCAGTCTTGATCGAACGTCGGACTGGTGATAGCGTTGTGCCCACTGTTAAGAAGACCTCGATCAAATTCTTTCAGTCGTTGCATGCCATCATAGCCGTAGAGTTCATCGAAGTTTTGCCCGTTTGCTTGTGCTTCAAGGTCTTCTCGCCAAGTACGGTTGCTGACTTGGTCATAGCCATACTTAAGGTGGACCATGAAAGCACTAGTACTGTAGTTGGTCCAGGGAAGATCGATGATACGACCGAATCGGTCGAAGCCGGTGTACGGATTGGCTCCACTTCCCGTGGCGTAATTCAGTTTTACCTGCGGCTGGAGATAGTCAGTCGCAACGAATGTGTTGGAACCGAGGTACGAATAGCTACAAATGTCGGTACCTTTCCATCGCACGGTACGAACGCGTGAAAGTCCATCGGCGTCTGTGCTATCGTATTGATAGACCATGACGTTGCCGTTGGGATATGTCATTGAGGTAGGGCGAACCGTATTCGCGGAGCCGTTTTCGTAGGCATACTGGACTTTCGGAGTTGTCATGGTATTCACCGCTCCGCTGTGTGACTGATACTGGGTATTCAGCTGGCCGAAATCATTGTAGAGACTCTGGACTTCGTTCACAACAGTTCCGGTACCGGCTGCGTTCGCGTAGCTGGTGATCTTGGCTATCATGCCGCGGACTTCGTAGGACCGGCTAATTCGACGAACTGTGCCATCTACTCCGGTGGCAATCGTCGTTATGGAATCGGCAGTTGGGCGCCCGAGCTTATCGTAGGTGTAGGTATGGACGGAGCCTTTTTGATCGGTCTTGGTGGTTTGCTGGCCTTGGCGGTTGTAGGTGTAGGTAACTCGATCCGTGGCATCGACAGCATCGGGATAAATCTCGACGCTCAGTAGGTCTTTCGACGCGATGGCACTGTTTGAAAGGGTTACTCCATATTGATACTGCGTGATCTGATCTCCCGTGACTGGGTTCACCGCTTTGAGGGATATAAGGTGACCGGCAGTATAGACTTGTTCGACCGTCACGTTTTGGTCGTTACCGGGAGTGCCGCCTCCAGACACGAGGTTTTGTATAGACTTGATAGTCCGTC
>JAYTVL010000474.1:0-52968 GCA_043744075.1 Pirellula sp.
TACATGGTCCATCGTTAGCTTTGTCGTTGCCTTAAAACTATTTCGTTGGACATGAGTGGGAAAGGCTTCCAGCCTGTCAAGCTGAATATGACAGGCTAGTTGTTCGTCAGCATCAAGAATTAGGGTTAGGAACCGGCGGCTAGCGCCTTGCCGCTCACAACCCTAAATTTAAACATTGTCGAACCACTAGAAGCCTATCCCGCTAGTTTATTCCAAGCAGTTCGTTGACATGTGTAACCAACAACTCTCGTTCCTCTTGGTCCAGCCAAACATACGAACCAACCAAGTCCCCTTCAGCATTGACTAGACAAAACTGGTCTGGATGCCCTCGTTTTTCGACTCTTCCTAAAAAAAACTTCTCGGCTCCGACTCGAATAATGGTTTCAAGGGGACCAGTTAGGAATAACCATCTATCTTTGTTGGCTTGGTACTTCTCAGCATACGCGGTCAACACCTCAGGTGTATCGATATCAGGATCCACGGTTATGCTGATCAATTTGATCGGCTTGCCTTTGAATTTGCTTTGCAACAATTGCATTTGATTGCTTTGTCGGGTGCAAGTCCCTGGACATGTCGTGAAGAAAAAACACGCAACATAAGGCTCCCCTCGCAAATCCTCGGACTTGACTGTGCGACCGCTTCGTTCCGTAAGCTCAAACTCCTTTAGCCAAGCATCTTCTTTTTTTGCTTCGGCAACCATGCGTTTGATTTCGTTGCGTCTGCCAGGATCTGGAGTCGCTTCTCGCCGAATGGGTTCGTCGTCGGCATCGACAGTTAAACCACTTTTGCTAGATGAAGCATTGCCGATACCTTGGTTGACTAGATGTTGTGAAGAAACACGGAAGGAGAGTGCTAGAATGGTACCAGCCAAGAGGCCTGCAATGATACCGAGAATTCGAATTGTGTTGCGATTCACTACAAATCACCTGAAGGGTTATGTCGCAACAAAATTGATGCGGCTGATTGAACTAGACCGTTCCGTCAAGCAAGTCACCTTCGGTAATCATTCGAAAACCTTTGTCGGCGAGCGTTTCAAGTGCTTGTTCGGTATTGTCGACCATGATCGCCACGGCAGGCTCGCCGTTTGGACGGAAGAGCAGCGGATAGGCTTGGATTATATTGATTTCTGCTTGTAGTAGAGCGGTGCAAATTTGCAAAAGCGGTTGCGTACTTTTAGGGAGTTCTACGCCGATCAAATCGCTCTCAATAATAGCCAGCCCGGCCCGTTCTAAGATTTCGCGGCCTCGTTCCGCATGGCTTAACAAAAATCGAACAAACGCGCACTCAGCCGAATCATTAATCGACAGGGCAACTATCCTTATCCCAGTACCCTCAAATCGACGAACGACCTCGAGCAATTGTCCAACTCGATTCTCTAGGAAAACCGTAAACTGGCGCAGGGTAGGATAATTACGACCATGAATGGTCTCAAAAGAAGTGGAGGCTCCCTCTCCCGTGCTCATTATTCGATCTTTCTAAAAACGGTTTCCGGTCGCGACAATGCATCTAGTGGTGCACTAGGCTTAGTGTACCAGAAAGACCGATAGCTGCAAAAAGCAACTCGCACTACCTAAATTGGCGATTAAAGACGTCCGGATCGAAGGGATCTTTCTTGGCGGCCGAACCATTAGCACCAGAGCCCAATTGCCTCTCAAATCTCTCGATCACGGATTCAAGCTCTGCAATTTCCGATATCGAAATGAATTCAGTCGGTGGCGCTGACTTGGCTGGTTTCGATATTTTTGCGTTTCGGTCTCTTTCGACTTCGTCTGTTAATCTGGAATTGCGAGCTGAAGACTTAGCGACAGGGACATTTGCGACGGCAGATGTGACGCTCGGCGCCACCGGTGGAGTCATTGGGTACTGCGCTGGCATTGTCGTTTCGGCCCGTTGCGAAAACGCAAGAGATTTAACCCAAAAGTTGATCCGCTCAATCAATTTTCGATCGTCATCCCTCGATTGGTTTAAACTTGGGTTTCTTTGGAGCCCGTGCGATTTGGTCGCATATGCCAGGAGTGGGCTATCCTGAAATCGATCCCGGTCGATGTACCTAAGCACTTCGTCGAGATCACGAGCTAAAATGCTCGCAGATTGATCTCCGGAGGGTAGGTAGATGTGAAAATCCGATTTCCCCAACATTCCGTGACAGCCGGATTGCCCACATCGCGAGACCAAGACCGGCAAAATATCTTTATGAAATGTCTTTCTAATGTAACCCGGAATCTCATTTTTATTCCATGATTCACTTGATTCTGCATTGGGAACGGACTTTAGTATCGGCGTCTCTGCGTTGGCTTTGACCACGGCACTGGCTTGAGAATTAGACTCGTGATTCGACGTTTTTGGCGCCGCTGCTTGAGACTGGCGTTGAACAGCTTGCTTAACAGCTTCATCTGCTAGCATAGCTTCGCGAAGTAAATGTTCAAGCTGCTTGAAACGAGGCGAATCCGAGGCGGATTCTTCTAGAACTTTGTAGTGCTGAATTGCATGATCGACGAGTCCCTGTTGAATACACCAATGAGCTAGTTGCCAATGCTCACCTGTGCGCCAGTTTCGCACTTTTGATCGCTGGTGTTGGTAAAGGGATTCAAGGTTCGGGCCAATAAACGAAACCTGCTTTGTCTCGACAGAGACAATGCTGTTACCACCCTCAGCGATAGAAATGCGGTCTTTTTCCGATCGGACAAGTCCCTTGAGAACGTTGCCATTTCGCAAAAGCACGAAACTTTGCTCGGCAGTCGAGGGCTGTTCTGCGAACACAGACGAACCAATCATGAACAGGCCCAGCAACAGGCTGACGAAGAGAATCTTTTGAAAAATCATAGCAGCTCGTAGCAAAAGACGGAGTGAACAAGTGCTAATGCTCGCCTTGGCATGAGGACCGACTGCGGACATAACACCTGAGAGTATCAAATCGTCTTGCGCTAAAGCAATACTATGTGTTCACAAATTTCTTGTCATGCTTTTCCCGATTGGCGAGCTCTAAATCATGATCCACCATGATGCGAGCAAGTTCACGGACATCGGTTTCTGGGACCCAACCCAGTTTTGCCTTGGCTTTGCTGGCATCACCTAGCAATAAGTCCACTTCTGCGGGGCGAAGATACCGCGGATCGATTTCGACATGTTTATTCCAGTCGAGATCCAATCTTCCAAACACCATGTCTAAAAACTCGCGTATTGTTCGAGTCTCGCCAGTAGCGATAACGAAATCGTCCGGTTCAGTCTGTTGCAGCATCCGCCACATGGCGTCGACATAATCCTTTGCATATCCCCAATCTCGCTTCGAATCTAGGTTTCCAAGGTATAGCTTGTCTTGGAGTCCGAGTTTGATACGTGTTGCTGCTCGAGTGATTTTGCGAGTGACAAATGTTTCGCCTCGTCGTGGAGACTCATGGTTGAATAGGATGCCATTGCATGCAAACATTCCGTAACTTCGCCTGTAGTTTACGGTTTGAAAGAATGCGTACACCTTTGCGCAAGCGTACGGCGACTGTGGATTGAACGGCGTTTTCTCGGTTTGCGGAGTCTCCAAAACCATTCCATACATTTCAGAACTACTGGCTTGGTAGACTCGGACTTCTTTTCGTTTGTTCAAGAGTCTAGCGGCTTCCAAAACGTTCAGAGAACCGACACCATCGCTCATCAGCGTGTAAACGGGTTGGTCAAACGAAACACGAACATGACTTTGAGCACCCAAATTGTATATCTCGTCGGGCTCGATTTCTTGGACCAAATTGGTCAATGACTGCCCATCTGTGAGATCTCCGTAATGCAATAATAGCTTTGGTTTTTCGTGGATATCGCGATAAAGGTGGTCGATTCGGCCAGTAGAAAAACTACTTGACCGCCGAACCAAACCATGTACGGTGTATCCTTTTTGGAGCAGTAGCTCAGCTAGGTAAGATCCGTCTTGGCCAGTGATTCCAGTGATGAGAGCTGAGCGATCCATAAGGCGATTTGACTTCCGGTGAGGGAATGAAAAGTACTGATGCGATTTGACCTCCAAACCAGCCAAATCCAAGCAATCGCTAGTTTAGCGAAATGAAGACTTTGCGACATGGGCCAGATGAGAGGATACAAAAAACCCTCTCCAATTTTCTGTCGAGGGTTCTAAATAGGCAACGGAGACCAAGCAGATCGCTAGTTCATCGCAACTTTGTTAGCGCCTTCGTTCGTTTCGAAATCGAAGGTCATTTCTAGTTTATCGCCAGCAATCAAACGAATGGTTTTTGCTTTGGTAACTCCTTCATAAGTGACCTCAATCTTGTAATCATCCCAGGATTGGCCATCCTGCAATTGCTTAGTTCGAAAAACTCGCGAAGTCCCTTCGCTCTTGGTTTGGTTTTGTGCTAAAACCACGCGTGCTTTTTCGGGAACATTGAGAGTCAAAACAGTCTCGATCGGATCTTCTGCCTTGAGCATCTCGAAACTCAGTTCTTCGCCGTTTCCGCTGTCAACGACCACAGTCTTGTTTTGTACCAATTCGGTACCATCTTCCTTGGTCAAGACAGCTTTGACCTCGAACCGGTAAGAATCCTTTGGCTTTAGATCGCGACTGACAAAGTGTCGTTTCGAACCCGTTGTAGTCGTTGGGTTGCCATTTACGAAAATCTTAGCAGTTTCGGGTAAATTCACAGTCAAGTGCACTTCGTTTGGTCCAATGGATTGGCCCGAAGCAAGTTTGTGTGCCGTCTGAGTGACCGACGAAGCTCCGGGAACACCTGAGCTGTAGTTTGGCACTACAACAGTCCCAGAACTGCTCCCACCGTCCATCATTGGCATTTGTGAAGAGTAGCCTTCATAATTGCCGTATTGCATGACTGATCCAGCGCTGCCACCGCCATAGGAACCAGTGCTTCCGCCGGAGAGAGCTGGAGCATAATTGCCCGTCGAACCTCCAACGGAATAGGTGCTACCGTAATAGGCTCCTCCCGACGATCCGCCCCCCGACGAACCTGCGTGACCGGTCACGTAACCGCCATTCGATCCTCCTGAACTGCCATAATTAGCTCGGTAGACCCCGCCGGATGAACCAAAGTTTGCACGGTGCGCAACTTTTGCATGGAAATGATCGTGGATGCGTGCACCAAGTCGTCGAATTGGCCCGACATGCCCGCCTGACGAACCGCCACCCGTCGAACCCCCACCTGATGAACCGCCACCGTAATATCCACCGCTCGAACCGTAGCCCGCAACGTATCCACTGCTGCCACCGCTGGATCCATATCCAGCTTCCACGGGGCTTGAAACTGCAAAAACCAACGCAACAAGCGTTGAAGCCGAAAGCCATTTCTTCATTGTATTTCTCACGACGTTCCTCCAAGTCCAGGCACAAAATTGCGATACCTCGCAATCTTTTCGTTAACCCGTTAAGGATACCTGGAATCCGCCTTAATTCAAGCAGTCTGGGAAGGATTTAGGGAATAGGCAATTTGCAAATCTACACATTCTCTACAATTCTTATGTACGCCCACCAGCAAATAATTACACATAGTATGACTAGGACGGTTGTGTAAAGAATGTTCACTACTGACCAAAAGTACTTCTCCAATCTTGAAAACGATGGACTCATCCACAGAATTGGAAGTCCTAAAAAGCCGGTAACCCCAAAAAGCATTACAAATATTAGAAGTCTGGAGTTGAGGAGTTGGCCAATCGGGCCGGGTTTACTTTCCTTTTTTTTCTCTAATAACGAATTGTGCATACGTTCGATTTCCGCATAAGCCTTTATTATGCACAGATTAGTTCCTGCTTGCCAGCAGGACAACAGTCGCAAAGCCCCGCCCGGCCGGCGCGACCTACTTCTCTGTCCCGCCCGGCAGGCGGGACCTACTAGTCCGGCAGGCGTCCTTCAGCAATTTCCTGCTCCCATTGTTTCATTAGTGGCCAGTCGATAGCGCACGTCCCAAAATCCGACAGATGCAGATACCCATTTAGACGAACCAAAACCTTGTCGATCATGGCCGGATCTTTTCGGAAGTAAGGGCCATGACTCGGCAGAAGCCACTGAATGTCCGAATCTCGTATGCGTTCCAAAGAACGGATAAACGATGGTATATCACTCCCGTGATGTGCGTCGATCGCGCCAACGCCTCCGTCGCGATAAATATTATCGCCACTAAGCAATAAGTTGTCCAAACGAAACGCTAGTTGGCTATCCGCATGCCCTGGGGTTGACCAAACCTCAAGTTTCAGTTTTCCAACGCTGATTATGTCTCCATTGTTTACATGTTTTTCTACGGTAACAGGGGGCATCGCTTCGCTAATGCCCTGCGCGTGAATTTCGGCAAATGTTTGCAAACGATCCCCTGCCTCAAGCAAAGCCGCCGCTTTGGGATGGGCTGTTACGGTAGTTTTCAGCAATTGCTTTGCTTTTGCGAACCCTTGGCTATGGTCCACATCGGCGTGCGTAGCTATCAGCGTCTTGCACTTAGACAATGGAAAATCAAGTTCGCGAATCAGATCGATCACCTCCTCTACCGAGTCTTCGTAGCCGATGTCAATCAGTACCCATTCGTCGGAGTCGTGGATTAAATAAACATTGCACCCGATCAAGTGCCCTGCCTGAACGTTGAGTTCAATCACATTTGGAAAAATCGGTTTGCGTTGGAGCATCAAGAAAGTCGTAGAAGAGATTTTGGAAAATGGTGAACGAGATTTTAGGCTGCACGGGGCAACAAGGGCAACTGTCCAGAGGCCTCATTTGTGGAATTGTTGAAATGTCTGCTGAGTTGAAGGGATTACATCCAATAACGATTTCAGTCCTTCTCGATAACTGGGAAACATCAGCTGAATCGCTAGTTCAGTCTTTATTCGATGACTTCGAACCCTTTTGTAACCACTACGGGAACTTGAACGGCCAGTTGCTCCCGAATCGCCGGTTAAGAACACCGGTTCCGGCCAATTCCCAAGTTTCGAAATGAATTCGTAATATTCCTTTCTGCGAACAGGCTCGCCATCGCTAACACAGTACAACGAATGCTGCATTTTAACTGTGGAAACTGCAACTACCGTTGCAGCAAGATCGTCTGCGTGGATGAGGTTCAAATAACTTTCGGGATCGACCTGTAAAGGAGTATTGTCGCGGATCGATTGCCAGCTAGGCACCCGATCGGGGCCATAAATTCCTGCTGGTCGGAGGGTCACCCGCGCGTCCTTGAAAACATGCGACTCAATCCATCGTTCACCTGCTAACGCCGCGATTGAACCTGGTCTCTCAGGGCAAACCGCTGAATCTTCGTCCACCCAACTGAAGGAGGAGGGCCCGAAGACACCCGTTGTCGAAAGATAAATCCATTTGGTTTGCGCCAATTCACCGCCCGAAAGCCATCCCATCGATCCCAATAGACCAGCTAGATGATTCAGTCCTCGAGTATGTGTCTCTTCTGGATGCAAATTCGGTTGAACTGCGTGCGAAACGGAAACCAAAATGGTTGCAAGCGGAGTCCCCTCTGTTTCACTTAGCGTTCGCAACGGTTGGTTGGTACGAGGACTTCCTCCAACAAGCCAATCCCAGACGATAGATTGAATACCGTATTGGCTTAATTCGTCAGATCGAGCTTGGGAACGGGTGATCGCAATTACAGTGTCCCCCTGTTGCAACCACCTTTTTGCCACTCGCATTCCAACATAGCCGCAGCCGACGATCAGTCTAGACGCCATGGCCGGCCTTCCTAGAAAAACCGGCACGATCCCTACAAAATCGCAGCATCTGGGTCGCTCTTCGGGTGCTTTCTTGACTTTCTTGAGTCAAATGGGTTTCATTTTTGAGTTTGTTAGCGAATAATCAAACCCGAACTAAACAATGTGCGGATTTTTTTATTTGCTTGCTACCAAGAGCTTACGGATTCTATCGTGTCTAGTAAATGCTGCAAAACCACTCAATCGATACAGCTATTGTTGATCGCTATCGCTTGCGTGTTCAGTTGTTTCACCTCAGTGTCCGTTTCGCAGGACTTTGCGCCGCCTGCGAAATCAAAGCAACAACCTCGACAAGGAGTGGACCAAACCTCGTTCCGCCCGCCGTTGCCCGACACCAAGACAAGCAGTCCGACCAAGGTCGCAGGCAGCACTTTCGTAGGTCTCGAACCTGGACTTGGACGCTTGCTCAAGGGTGAACAGCCTCGAACTAAGATCGAGCTAATTTCCCTCGACAAACAACAAACGAAAGTCGCTGAAAAAATCAACTTAGTAACTGTGAATTTACAGCACGGCAGTACACAGGGTAGCGGAGTTATTATTACCGGAGAAGGATATGTCCTTACCGCAGCTCACGTAGCAGGTCGCCCCAATCAAAAAATAAACATCATGATGCACGACGGAGAGCGAGTTGAGGGTGTTACCTTGGGCTCAAACAAAAACATGGACGCGGGTTTGGTCCGTATCACCAAGCCTCGAGATACGGCAGCCAATCCCTGGCCACATGCAACGCTCGGTTCATCATCGGATCTAAAACTCGGACAGTGGTGCATTGCAACAGGACATCCTGGGGGATGGATGCCAGATCGTCCTGCGGTCGTGCGAATCGGTCGGCTGCTTAAAATCATTCCTTCAACACTCGTCACAGATTGTTCATTGATTGGTGGTGACAGTGGTGGACCACTATTCGATTTAGAAGGCAGACTTATTGGCGTTCATAGTCGGATCGGGGTCGACGTAGACGACAATATGCACGTTCCAGTCGACGTGTTTGACGAAAGCTGGTCGCGTTTGGTCGAAAACGAAACGTGGGGCAGCTTGCCGGGTTTCAAGCCAGCAATTGGTGTGGTAGGCGTTCGAGACAGCGAAAGTGAAGGTATTTGCAAGATCGCTTCAGTTGAAAGAAAGGGGCCCGCGGATGTGGCAGGTATTCGAGCTGGAGACATCATTCTGAAATTCGACAACCAACAGGTCCAGAATTTTGACCAACTCATTTCTGCCGTCAATTCGGTAACGCCAGGCGAGCAGGTTACCGTCGAGTTGCAGCGGGACGGAAAACGTATCTCTCTACGATTAATCGTTGGGATCAAGGAATAAATCGTTCCTTGGGGTGCTATTCATTGTTATACTGATGAGCGGAATATTTCGATTCGAAGCAACTTAAGGCAAATGCCGATGAAAAATTGGTTTTCTTGGATTGTTCGCGGAAGCGTCGGCGCATGCATCGTTGCCTATGCCACCATCGGCGATCCACTTTTTGATGCATGGATCGCAGTGCAATCGCTGGATCAAACCGCCCAAGTCGAGTCCCAAAGTGACGAGCTTTGTTCAGACGACGATGCCGGCGAGAATTTTAGCCCGACCTGGAAATCCCGTTTTGTACAACAGCAAGGTGGGCGATTCGGTAGAGAGACGCAGAACGACAGAAATAAAACCTACCAACGCGATCATTCTACCACCTTGAAAGTGTTTCAAGAATCTGTCGCAGACAATTGGATGGCGACGGTACAGATTCATGATAGAAAACGTCAGATCGCACTAGGTGCCATCGTTTCAACAGACGGTTGGATCGTATCGAAATCAAGCGAAATCCCAGATCGAGTTATCGAGATTCGTCTTTCGGACAATACCAAAGCAGACGGCTTGGTCGAGTTTCGCAGGAATGATTTGGATTTGGCATTGATCAAAATTGACCGAAAAGACTTGCCAACCATTCAATGGAATACGTCCGCGGTTGTGCATGTTGGTGGTTGGCTTGCCACGACAGACTTTCGCAAATTGCCTATTGCAATCGGAGTCATAAGTGTTGCAAGCCGTAAAATTCGGCGTGAAAAAGCGTATCTCGGGGTTGAATTGGTCGTGGCACCAAAAGGCGAAAATGGTGCCATGGTCCAGAAAGTCTTTGAAGGTGGGGGCGCGGATCGAGCGGGAGTACATGCGGGCGACCTAATAACTGCCATTGATGGCGTATCACTGTCAACTGAGCCCGATGTCAGAGCGAGACTGGAGGGATTATCGGCTGGACAAAGGGCGGACTTCGGAATTCTTCGCAACGGAAAGAAAGTATTGATTACGGCCCAAATGATGGATCTAAATAATTCGCTTCTCGTGGATCCGACCGAAATGGAAGTAAACGGGAACATCAGCGCTCGCGCAACTGGCTTTCTAAACATCCTTCAACACGATTCGGTGATTGCTCCTCATCAATGTGGTGGACCTATTGTGGACGTCAATGGAAATGCTGTTGGCCTCAATATTGCGAGAGCTGGAAGAGTTTCAACGTATGCAATTCCGGCAAGTGTTCTAAGCGTTGCAATCAAAGAGATGCTCACCTCAGTCAAGGGCCAACCATCAACAATAGAAGAGAGTTTCGCTCAATCACCACCGAAGCCACAAGGCGTGAGAACATCGGTTGAGCTGCCCTCCGTCCCAAATCGCATCGAAGTAGAGTCTCTTAAGCCCGAAGTCATTGTTCCAAAGACGCTTAGCCGACCGTAGTCTTATTGTAGGTCCCGCCTGCCGGGCGGGACTATTTGGTAGGTCCCGCCTGCCGGGCGGGACTACGCGACTGAAATCCTGCCCGGCAGGCAGGACCTACTAACTGAAATCCTGCCGGGCAGGCAGGACCTACTTACAACAAAGAACCGTTTTTTTGAAGGAGCTTGATATGCGGATCGAAATGGGTCGTGCGCCAATGATGGTTATGTGTTTGGCTTTCGTCTTCGCAAACGCAACGCTTCATGCCGTCGAACCGTACGGACCCGCAGATGCTCAGATCACTATCGTCGTGATGGATCCAATGTCAGCCCCACTCGCGTGCGATTGTGTTCAAGGCTACGCGCAACGCAAGTATGAAAAACTGGTTGACTATCTTCGCGAAAAAACGGGAATGACCGTTCGAGTTGTTTGGGGCGAATCACTTGTTTCCTCGCTCAAATCGCAAACCAAGAACGCGCAAATTGTGATCGGCAAAGACTCGGTAGTGCGCAGTGATGCAAAAGAGGCCAAAAAAACACTATTGCCGGTGGCGCAGCTAACCGACATGAACGGTAGCACCCAGCAAAAAGGGCTCTTTGTCGTTTTGAAAGATAACCCGGCCGCATCGTTACTTGATCTAGAAAACTACAAGATACTTTTCGGCCCGGCCGACTGTGATGAAAAAGATGCTGCTCCTAAAAAGAAATTGGCCGAACTGGAAATCGACTTCCAGGTGGGCGAAATCTGCGCTTCGTGCTCGATCGGGGCAAAGAGGCTAACGGAACTAGATGCCAAAGGTAAGTTCGCAACGGTAATCAGTTCGTATGCTGGTCCGTTGCTTGAAGGATGCGGTACCATCAAAAAAGGCGATCTCAAGGTAGTTGGTGAAAGCGATTCCGTTCCCTTCATTTCTGCCTTCGTTGATAGTTCTCTTTCACCTGAAGTTCGACAAAACGTTACGTCTGCTTTGCTTGCCATGAACCAGTCCCAGGACATGCTTAAGGCCATGGAGACCAAACTTGGTTTTCTACAATATGCAGCTGTTGAGACAGCAAGCGCGCAGGAAAAAAAAAGCGAACGGTCAGCTCGATAACGGAGAAAAGCGATTCTATCAAGCTGTTGAAGACGGGAGATTCGTGGTCGCAATGGCGGGGACCATCGGGTGACAGCCATACATCTCGTCTCCCATGGAAGTGGTCTAGGCCCAAGCGATTATGGAGGCACGAATTGCCGTCTCAGGGCATCGGAGGCGTCGCGGCAAGCGATGAATTTGTAGTCGTCTCTTCACGCGATGCAAACGACAAGTCGGATTTATTCGAAGTGCTAGATGCCGAAACAGGCCTCTCTCTTTTTAAACTAGCTTACCCGTCCGATTTGGAGCTTGACTATGGTAACTCACCGCGAGTTACGCCGATTGTCTACGACACTTTCGCAATTTGTCTTGGCGCTCAGGGGCATCTTCACTGCCTGGATCTAGAGACAGGTAATGTCCTTTGGAAACATCATCTGGTCGGAGACCTCGGTGGAAGATTGCCTCTTTGGGGTTATTCGGTTTCGCCGATTATCTTAGACGGTCAACTAATTGTGCAACCCGGCGGACTGGAGGCAGGTTGGGTGGCGCTCGATGTGAAGACGGGCAAAGTGCAATGGAGTTCCAAAGGAAGGCCCGCAGCGTATGCTTCCCCAATCGCAATTGAGTTTGATGGGCTCAAACAGTTCATTGGCTATGACTCCGTTTCACTCGGTGGTTGGTCAGCACGTGACGGCAAAAGACTTTGGGAAATGAAACCCGAGATTCCTAACGACTTCAATGTCCCGACTCCCCTTGCAGTTCAAAACAAGATTTTTGTAGTAACCGAGAACAACGGAGCACGCGTTTACTCGATCGTGCCGGCGGAAGGAGAATTTCCGTATTCGTTGAAGCTCGAGGCTAGCTCCGAATTGCTCAGTGGCGATTCCCATTCGCCAGTCCGCGTCGGAAACTGGGTTGTTGGTGTCGATCGCGATTTTGTAGTGCTTGACCCGTTAGACCAACTGAAAGAAGTAGCTCGCTTTTCAGACGTCGTTTTACAGAGGCACTGCTCGTTGATTGTGAACGAAGATCGCGTTTGGGTTTGCACGGGGAATGGGACTCAAATCTTGCTTAAGGTCGATGCAAGTGGCGTTTCGGAACTTGGACGATTTCAGGCATTGGATGGAGTTGGGGAAATCTTTTCGCACCCAGCTATCAATAATGGCTTACTCTACTTGCGAGGGCCAACGTGGCTCGATGCATATTCAATTTGTGGAGACAATGAGCCTTGAGCTGCGGGCGCTAGCCGCGTTAATAGATCTTCACGTTTTCTAAAGCGGCTAGCGCCCGTGACTCAATCTGGTTTAAGGAGAGATTATGTTTGGTCGCAAAGGAGTAAGGCGAGTTGAATCGATTGAAACCGAAGAGGTGGAGGCAGTTGAGATCGAAGGATACTCTCTGGAGGAGCTTGGTACAGCGTATGCTAACGCAATCGAACAGGCGTCCGGTGAACTAACGTCACAAAGTGAATCCACTACCAATTCCGAAGCGTTGAACAACTCCGATATGTCTGCGTCATTCGATATGTTAGAGTCGCCAAATGTAACTGAGACCGACGGAGTGCGCGTGACTCCTGAGACGATACTAGAGGCTATATTGTTCCTGGGCACGAGCAACAATCGCCCCATTCCCGTCGATAAACTACTAGAGTTGCTTCGTGGAATCTCCGTTGGCGAAATCGATGAAGCGGTCGACTCATTGAACAACCTTTACCGAGCTCACAATCGGGCCATGACGATTGTTCGTCAATCGGGCGGCTACCGCCTACAATTGGTGCCCGAGTTGCATTTGGTTCGAGACCGATTTTATGGAAAAACCAAAGAGACGCAGCTAACTCAATCAGCTATTGACTGTCTATCCTTGGTCGCATACCAACCTGGTGCAACGCGAGAGGAACTGGAAGATCAGTGGAATCAACCCGCTGCGAGCATGCTGAGTTCGCTCGTCCGAAAGGGGCTGCTAAGAATTGAGAAGCGTCCTTCGCAGAACGGACCTGGAGACAAGTCTCATTACTTTACAACGGACCGATTTCTCGAGATCATAGGACTAGAGTCGCTCGGTGATTTACCACATTCGGAAGACATTTGATTTCTAATACAAGTAGCGGTTACAAAAATACCAACCGTAGCAGGATTCGCAAGACTTCGGAGCAATCGCGGCCAATACTGAACTCGTGCGAGTCCAGCTACGACAGTTGTTTCTCGAACGGTCCTAAGCTGACGATCCTGCCCGGCAGGCAGGACCTACTGGGCGATCGGGTGGATCTCTCCGCATAGAGCCAATGCATGCAAGGCTTGGGCGGTACTGATGTAAGTACTGTAATGATATGTGTCGCGAAAGAGCGACTTCATCCACCAGCGTCCGCTTACCCGTTGATTCTCTTTTAGCCAAGCAACTCCTTTTTGGATACGGCTATCTAGGCTGGGCACACCGGCTTCGCGCAAGAGGACAATCGCAAAAGCTGTCATGTAAGGATCGCTTTCAGGGCTTGCCGCATCCGGTTCCGACTGAATCATCGTGACAACTTTGGGGTCCATCTTCTTGTGCCAGCTCATAAGATCGGACATGCGCCGCGTGGACCAGCCGCCGTCGGGGAGCTGTTGGCGCCACAGCATTGCTGCGGATGCTTCGCGTTGTTCCTGTGAGACGAGATCCGGCATGAGGCCATGTAGTTGAAGCTTAACCGCATGTTCATAGTCACTAATAGGGGAATGTTGCGTCAGGTACTTCTTCATAGACGAGATGCGATCAAGCGTATCGGTATCCGTCACCGTGGCGAGCCAACCTGGAGCGTTGGCGATCGCTCGCGCGGCTTGCACGGTCAGCTCGAAGTCGGTGGTGATATATGGAATCTCTACTTGATCGATCGTCTTGATGAAGCCTTCGTCGGCAAGGCATTGGAGGGTGTGACGCAATGACTTGTCGGTATGTTCTGAAAGAGTTCCAGTAACGTGTTTGTCCCAGGCGGCAAGTCCGGAACTGCGCCATACCGACTGAATACTGGCTCCCCAGTATTTTACGCCATCGCGAATTTCGGGCGGCCCTATCTTCGCGGGAATGCTTTCGACAAAGTACGCTAGGACTTCGTCACTTGGTTTGCCCAGCAGTGTTGTCAAGGCTGGACGTTCGACCATGTAGACCCCGGTACTATGGCATGCCACGCATTTCCTTTCTCGCACCCAATAGTTTGCTCCATCGTCTAGATACTGTTTGGCAGCCAAGATGCTCTCCGGGCCAAAGGATTTTACTTTAGGTTCGTCGGCGGTGGCCGCAGGCACTTCAATGCCATCGGACTTGTACTGAAATTTGGCGACGGGCTTGTTTTTCTGCTCGGCAGCTTGAGCTACTGCTGTCTGCGGTGTGTTTGGAGCTTCGTTCTCGGAAGCCTCTAGCGGGATAGTCAAGTACGACGCAAAAATGCTTAGGGTAAGGATGAATTTCATAAGCTGGCCAGTCCAATGAAAAAAGGCGGGAGTTCATATGTGGTCGACATCCATATCTTAACCGCTAAATCGCCCTCCGTGTGAAACATGTAGCTGACCCAAACGAACAAGATTATACTGAAAGAATGCTACACGACGATTTGGGGCCACCAGCCATGTGCCATCAACAGTTCCTACCGCAGGGTGGCTTTGCATGACCAGCATTTCTAAATGCCAATTTAACTACACGACACGACGATTCGACTGCAACAATTCGTCTCGCGGGCCCATTCGTACGGCTTTCCTGCCAGCGGCTTTCCTACCAGCAGTCTTGACAATTTGCGCGTTTCTATGGTTCGACAATGACTTGCTGGCCGTCGATTACACAAAAGACGTCAAGCCTATTCTGCAAAGCAAGTGTGTTCTTTGCCATGGGACCCTCCTCGCCGAAAGTGGCCTGAGGCTCGATTTCGCGGGTGGAATTTCGCTTGGGGGCGATCGAGGGCAGTCGGTGATTGCCAACGCTCCAGCCGAGAGCCTCTTGATACAAGCGATCGAAGGTACGACGACCGACATCAAACGGATGCCCGAGGATGGTGAACCGCTTTCGGCAGCTCAAATCCAAGTCCTCCGTCAGTGGATAACTGATGGGGCAACAATGCCCAATTAACCGGAGCCTTTCGGAACTGCCGATCATTGGGCCTACCACCTCCCGCAAGCGTTGGAACCAGAACCAACAATTTGGAGCAATAATCCGATCGATGAAATCATCGCGATGCACCATAATAAATCCGGTAATCATCCGTTACCACAAGCGGATCCTGCAATTCTGCTTCGTCGCCTCTATTTGGACCTAGTCGGCATTCCACCCTCTATAGATGAAATCGATCAATTCATTGCCGATCCATCCGATGAGAACTATGCGAAGACGGTCGATCGTTTACTCGTTTCTCCTGAACATGCACAACGATGGGCTAGGCATTGGATGGATGTGTACCGAGAATCTGGTCAATGTCCTATTCAATCATCACGACTTTGTCACCATTCGGTAGCTGAAGGAGAGCATCATGACCAATCAAGACTCCAGCCGTCGAACTTTTATGAGCCATATTGGGTCTGGCGTTTCTGGTTTGGCATTGAATTCGCTGATCAGTCCGAACTCCATTCAAGCGAATTCAGACGTAAACGCATTCAGTCCGCCAAATGGCGATCCGCATTTCAGACCTCGTGCCAAAAGTGTGATTTGGATCTTTCTGGTAGGCGGCATGAGTCATTTGGAGTCCTTTGATCCAAAGCCGGAACTCAATAAATACGCGGGCAAGTCGATATCTGAAACACCGTACAAGGACGCGGCTACCAACCCGCTTGTTCGCGACAACCTTCGAGAGTTCGTCGCCGGCCAACACAAAGTTTTACCGAATATATATCCCCTACAAGTTGGGTATCGAGCATGTGGTGCGAGCGGGATTTTGATGAGCGATTGGTTTCAACACCTGCCAAAAGTTGCGGATGAACTAGCGATAGTTCGAAGCATGTGGACGACGGACAACGATCACGGAGCCCAATTGCAATTTCATACGGGCAGGCATGCACTTGAAGGACAATTTCCAACCATTGGTAGCAGGATACGATACGGTTTAGCTCGTCTGTGTGATGACGTTCCGCAATTTATTGTGCTTGGTACTCCGTTGGCAGATTGTTGCGGTGGTATGGGCGGGCACGGCAGCAATTATCTTGGCCCTGAGTTTGCCGGTGTGCCCATTTCGGTCGATCGAAATAATCCATTGCCATACGCTTCGCCTGGTTCGAGTGTCTATCGTGAAGAGCAAATGGCCAATTTCGACTTGCTGCGCTCACTGCATCGACTCGCACAAGAGGAATCGGTCGGAGACACACGTCTTCGTGCGAGAATTGCTTCTTACGAACTCGCGTTTCGCATGCAGTCTTCGATTCCAAGACTGGTCGATGTTGAACAGGAAACGTCGGACACTCATGGATTGTACGGAATCAACACGGCTCCTACCGATACGTTTGGCCGGCAATGCTTGGTCGCTCGCAGATTGGTCGAAACTGGAACTCGATTTGTTCAAATTTATCATGGCAGTACTGGCGGCGCTGGAGCGTGGGATGCGCACAGCAATTTAGAAAAAGGGCATCGAGAGCAAATAGCACAGATCGACAAACCGATTGCGGGGTTGATTGCCGATCTCAAGCAGCGAGGACTTTTGGACGAATCGCTGGTGGTGTTAGCGACGGAATTCGGCCGAACACCCGGTGCTGAGGGGACTAATGGGCGAGACCATCATCCTTTTGGATTTTCGATTGCAATGGCAGGTGCTGGAATTCGTAAGGGAGTCGTACATGGCGCGACGGATGAACTCGGCTTCCATGCGGTCGAGGACCGACATTACATGACAGATGTTCATGCGACGGTGATGCATTTGATGGGATTGGAAGCACGACGGCTTGAGATTCCCGGCCGAAAGCGACTCGAAGTAGACTACGGAAATCCAATCACGGCGATTATGACTTGAACGTGAGTTTTGTGTCATGCCGAAAGCAGTCAAACGGCGAAAATCGAGTACGATCTTCTGTACTACTATCTGACCTGTACTTGCGTCTCGACTTCGCTAAGCGACAATAGTCGTGGCGAAATCGAAAACCGTTATCAAACCCATTCTTACAACTTGGATCGGACCAACGATGAAACATCATCAGCAAACAGAATCGATCGCAACTACTGTTTCAAGTCAGACGACTATTCGCAGACGAACTTTCCTGGCCGCCACGGCTGCGGCAATCGCATCTCCGGCGCTAGGTCGCGATTATGGCCCCAACGCGCCGCCAGTTCGCTATCCCGAGCCCGATGTCGTCGTACTTGATGACCGCTTCAAGAAATACAAGCTCGGCAATAGTCCGATCCAGCGTCTCTATCACAGCCCCGAGATGCTCTGGGCAGAAGGACCGGCTTGGAATGGAGTGGGGCGTTATCTGCTTTGGAGCGACATTCCGCGGGATATTCAACTCCGCTGGTTGGAAGAGGATGGACACGTCAGCGTCTTTCGCAATCCGGCGGGAAACAGCAATGGCAATACTTTCGACTACCAAGGTCGCCAGATCTCGTGCCAGCATGGTCCGCGCAAAGTCGTGCGCTACGAATACGGCGGAGCGGTAACCGTCTTGGCAGAGAATTACGACGGCAAGTCACTGAATGGTCCCAATGATGCGGTCGTGCATCCCAACGGCGACATCTGGTTCACCGATCCCGGTTACGGCGGTTTGATGAACTACGAAGGCGTACGCGTCAATACCGGCTCCGTCCAGCCGTTTCAGAAGGAAGCTATTTTTCGAATCGATAGCAAGACCGGCAAGCTGAACAAGGTTGCGGATCAGATCCACAAACCTAATGGCCTCTGCTTTTCGCCAGACTATAAAAAGCTATACGTGGCTGATACCGGAAAATCGCACTATCCGGATGCTGTTGAGGATATTAAGGTGTGGGACGTCGTTGAGGAAAAGACGTTGGCTAACGTGAAGCGCTTTGCGTCGATGGAGCTGGCAATCGGCGGAGTAAAGAAGGCCGGTTTCGCCGACGGCATCCGAGCCGATGTGGACGGTAACGTCTGGGCAAGCGCCGGTTGGGTTGGCGATGGCTACGACGGTGTACACATTTTCGCCCCCGATGGGACTCGCATTGGCCAGATCTTGTTGCCAGAGATTTGCAGCAATGTTTGCTTTGGCGGCACCAAACGCAATCGACTGTTCATGACTGGCAGTTCGTCGCTGTACGCCGTATACGTCGAAACGACCGGGGCACACATCACGTAGCGTGAATGTCCCAAGTGGAAGAGGATCGCGAAGGACCGGGTCTCGGCGAATGGCTCACATTTGTTGAGAATACCGGAACACTAAAGAACACTAAAGGACAGACACATTTTAGCATTGGACCTGTAGATTGCATTGAATCACCGATTCAAAATTCATGCAGTGCAATCTCGCTGTAGTCATGATAAGTCCCCAAGTTTCAAGGTCAGTGAGAATCGCGACAATCAGCAAAAAATACCAAAACGGCAAATCTCGCCAATCGCTGTGCCCTTCCTTTTTCTGCTTTTTTGTCAGCCGAATTTCTCCAGCTGTGGCTGCGCTTGACTAACGGAGGACTCGCCGACACCATATAACTATTTTGCGCGTATGACGTTTCATCCGCCCCAACGGTTTCGGACTTTGAAGACTTAGAACTATGGATCGCGAAACACTTTTGAGAGCTATTGACGATGGGCCTGTAAGAATATTCATGAATGATGGGACTACTTACGAAATTCCAGACCACAAATCATGCATGGTCGATCAAACCATCTGCTATGTTCTACAACGTGGCAACGATGGTCGGTATCGGGCAATGTGGTTATCCTTGATTTGTATGGTCCGCGTCGAGCGGATAGCGGTCCCAGCTTGATGGTTGACATGATAACGGTCAGGTGTTGCCTTGCCGAGAATTCGCCGGTCGCCTTTACCAGCATTCGATTAACGCCACGAGGCGGCGACCTGGCGACCAATCTTCGGAAAGCAGCATAGCGAGCAAACTCGCATTTTACTTGCCACGAAGGACAGCTTCGGCGTCATCTTAAGTAGCTCTTCCACGGACCTGCGATTGAAGGTCGGTCGCGATCTTGTCCAGATCATTCACGTCGAACATTTCTAGCTCTTCTAGCGGCGTCTGAGGGACCGCGAGAATTGATTGGCAAAAGTGGATCGTCTTAACAATTTCTTTCTTTCGGCCTGCACTCTCCCCGATTCCGATCCCCTCTTCACGGCCTTCCCGTTTTGCCGCTTTGAGGCCCCAGTTGTAATCGATTTCGGCTTTCTTTCGTAAGTCGTACATCTGCTTGTCCTTGGTAATAAGGTTTATGTTGTTAAGAGCCACCGTCGCTCTCTGGATCGCCAACTCAGGGAAAAGCCTCACGAGCTCTTCGCTGGAATACTGATTCGAATACAACAGCCAGAACAACCAACGGTCGCTAGGCGAAGCTGATACCAACTCCTCTTCCTTCATATTGTACTTGCTCAGTTCAACCAAGTGAATCGCAACCGTCTCCTCTAAGATACGCCCCGTTTCCACATCAGCCAACTGGAATCGATGGTGAAACACAGAATCCTCTGTCCAAAGTGTGCCGCGATAGAGACAGATCGTGTAAACCGGCTTGAGTTCCGAGTAATCATCCCCTTCCAGCAATTGCCCAGCGTAGACTTCGCATCCATAGAATACGACCCGCTGAGTCAACCCAGGTTTGGCCGATAGTTGAACTTCGATCGTAAAGATACCACTTCGATTCGAGATGCTTCCATGAACGACGGTCCCAACGAAGCTTGGGTGGAACATGTTGGCAAGGACGGTACGAATACAGAAACCCCCAAAGAGTTCAATCCGCTGCAGGTAGACCGTAATCACTAAGCATTAGCATTTTGCATTCAAAAAAGTGCCGGGAGGAAATTGGACAAGTAAATGCGCCAGAGAGGCCAACTGTGGTTTCCGTCCGTCAAATGCCACTGATACTCGATCCCCTTCGATTTCAAACTGGCAATAAACTCTTCATTGCGTTTCAGTAACGAATCGTCTTTTCCGCATCCAACCCAAAGCAACTTAAGTCGTTGGTTCGTCTGCGAAGGGTTCGAGAGCGAAGCTGCAATCGATTCTTCGCTTGGAATAGAGGAACTAAATCCTCCGACAAAGGCGAACTTATCGGTATTCCTCAGCCCAATGCTCAAAGATTGGCCTCCCCCCATGCTCAGTCCGACAATGGCTCGCTGCTCGGGCACAGCAATCACACGATATGTGGATTCAACCAACGGCATCACTTGAGCAACAAGATCTCTTTCGAACAGTTCCGTGTTGCTGCCTCGATCGGTTGGCGGTGCAATGTGACCGTCCATCATGACGATGACCATCGGCTTAGCTTTGTTGGATGCGATCAAGTTGTCTGCGATCCAATGCGCTTTTCCGTGAACCACCCAAGTTGCCTCATTGTCGCCACTCCCATGCTGCAAATACAATGTTGGATACTTTTTGTTTGTGTCAAGTTCGTATCCGGGAGGGGTATAGACCGCCATTCTTCGAGGGCGTCCACTCGCGCGTGAGTCGTACGTGTGGGAATGGACCGTGCCGTGAGGGACCGACTGAAAATCGTGAATGAGTGGAGGATTTCCGGCCACGTGGATAATGCTCGCACGAGGTGAACGCATCGGCTTGATTTCCGAATTGTTTGGATCGATCATGGTGACTCCATCGACTCGCAAACTGTATTCCCAAACACCCGGTGGGATCTTATCGACGACAAGTTCCCAGACGCCGTTGTCGTTCTTGTTCATGGCGGCCGTTCCGTTGGGCCATTGTCCCACCAATTCGATTTTTTTCGCGTCGGGTGCCAGAATGCGAAACGAAACGTTTCCTGCGTCTCCAAATTCCGGCGAGGCAACCGGGGGACGGCGTTGGGAATAGCCTTCGGACGGAAATAAGAAAATGAGCATCGTGATCAAAAGTGTCGTGCGCATACGGCTAGCTCGCGGAAAGGAATTGAACTGGAAATCGAACAGCGACCCGTTTCGCGTTCGTTCGTTAATGATAGCCTATTCGCGAACTACTAGCATAAGTCCGTGCCTGGCGCGACACGTGGGCCTGTTTGCGTCTCAACCAAACGGCGGACGCTGGGAATCCGCGATTCCCAATCGACAAGATTGGGGTCAAATCTATCGCCACCTGCCCACGATGCGGAACACTTCAGAGTTTTGTAGCGGGTGCCGTTTGTAAAGCTGTTTAGCAGCTGGATGCGTTTAAGAACAATCAGATGCAGGGTTTCATTTGCCTTCTAAGGAAGGCTGGAGCTAATTCCAAATCCTTCCAGCAATTTACTTAACGCAAATTTTTTTACAGGCCCTAACCCGATTGCATTTATTCGGCAAGCGATTCGCCTGCTGGTCACGGCCGGGCCTGCACGAATGCTTCCACGGTCATTCCAATATCCAGGGCGATCTTTCTCAGTAGAGGCGGCGCGATGTCTCGGCCTTTGTGAATCGGAACTGTGGTTCCTCGTCCGTCTGCGTGTCGGAACTGCTATGAGATCCTCGCTGCCGGACTTCGATGAATCCGAGAGCATTCAGGATCGCGACCACCTCTCGCGGCTTCAGAACTGGGACGACCACAGCTCATTCACCTCAACAGATTCAGTGCCCACGAACTCGGATTCATGAGCCGGTTCACCGTCTTCCAGCAGCATGGAAATAACCTCGCGCATATTCTCACGCAATTCTTCCAGAGACTCGCCCTGAGAGTGAGCGCCAGGAAAACCGGGAACGGAGCCGACATAGAATCCAATTTCTTGGCAGCGTTCGATAACAACCGTATAAGATTTCATGGAAGTCTCGCCTTGTTTAATGTATACCAGTTTCACGCGCGACTTTGCGGATGCCGAACCCCCAAGCATGAGTGTAATTGTACTCAGCCCCTGGACACTTTACCAGTCTGCGATTTTTGTGAGGCTGGCATCTTTGCGCTTCGGAGACAAGCTGCTCCGACGTAAGTTACCATCTTTGGGTAGCTTGGGCGAACCCTAGGGCTTCGCTGGCTTCGGTGCTTAAACCATACTGGTTTGTAGGCTGGTTGAGTTCAAGGAAAATAATGTATTTGGAATGATCAGCCCCTGCGTAGATAATGGGGGCAGGAGCAATTTGTAAGATGCTTGTGATGCGATTGTTCCAGCGAGTGGTAAACAGTTGCCCGCCTAGGCTTTGTTCAGGCCTGAGCTGATAGTATTGGACCATCAGACTAGCGAGTTGCGAGGGATCACCCGTAAGCCCATGAAGATTGATACGCTTTAACGTTTGACTTGCGTCGAAGTAGTAAGTCAGCGTGCCTGCAATATCATTAGGCTGCGTTCCTGTAATGAGTGGCACTCTTAATCCATCCATTTGAACATTGGAAGTGACCGTTGAAACGCGTGCGAAGCGTTGAGGCAACCAACCAGGTACAATGTCAAACCGTAACACTTCTCTCAGGTCATATACGACTCCGCCTCCGACAGTTGCGTTCGGCTGCTGTTGAATCTGGTTAAGTGTGGGGGTACCGAGCGTGTAGTCCCAAAGCTGATCAGTGCTGCCGGGGACGGCTGCAGCGGGCCCCGATCTCGTTTCGATAGAAGGGTTCGAAATAGGAGCCAAATTGCCCAACCCCGTATATGGCACGGAATGATGCTGCATTGGTGGACCGATCGGCTGAATCGTTGCTGGCCCGTAGACAGTCGAAACAATCGTACCACCACTAGGAGCTGAATTGCCGAAGCTGGATTGAGTTAAAGCCGCAGACTTGTTGCTTGGGTTATTCGGATCATACGGCATCTGCGAGAAATTCTGTGCTGCTGACGCGGATTGTGAACCATTGGAGCTATTTGTAGCTACTAAAGAATACGGATCAGAAGTTGAATATTTGGCTTCCACGCTATTTGTCACGATCGGTAACTGAGCCATGCGGCTAACCAGCGATCGTCGCAATTGCGTTCCAAAGTCTGTCTCAAAGGCTGCGTACGGGCCGCCGACTGCCGCACCTAGAACCGTGACAAGGCCAATTGGTTTTTGAAGAAAATTGGATAGCATTGGATGTCTTACTGCTGAGCACATCCATGTGCATCAAGATAACGGTACAGAATGGGAATCAATTCACTCCATCGGCGGTGCCATCCATTGGCTCTGAGAGAGATTTGTTGAAAATAGCCGTTATCATGAAGTCCGGTTTGGACGATGGCGATTGAAACGAAAGAACTGGTTTTTCTAGAACTTAACTCTGCGTTTTTTGCCTTCGAATTCGAATTCGGCGTGAGTCCAATCGACGTGTAGGTTGCATTCAGGCGCCGCAAACTCACGAATAAAATAGCCCCTTTGGGCTGCAGGCGAGCCAATCGGCGGAGTGCGCTTGGAACGTGAAATGTCAAATGGATCGAGGATCGGCGCAAGTTCCAACGTCTCGCTTAATCTTCGGTGATACCCTTTGCTTGACAGTTCGTGATAGCGCAAATCAATTTTTTTGCGAGCCTGCCAAGTCGAATCCGAGTCTGTTTGATGCAACAACCATAGTTTGCTAAGCCAATCGATACGTCCAAGCATCGTGCGAGGCAGATTGGATTCGTCGTCCGTCGGATGCAACTGATTCAGAGTGGATTGCCACTGATCGAGAATCCTCCAAGCCTCGAGCGGAACATTGGATTTGGATTGCAACATCTGTCGTACCGCAGCCGCATAAGCATGTTGTATTTCCAACGAAGTCCATTGCCGACTTGAACGGTCTGGGACACTTGTTAGCAACATCCAATCCCGAGCAAATCGGACGATCGCTTCGATCGGATTCTTCAGATGCGGGACATTCGGATTTGTTCTCTCAACCAAGTCAAGCACAAGAGCCGATGAGCCAAGTCGTACATATTGAGATTGTTCGCACATTCCAGAGTCGCCAATTGCAATCTCAACTCGCTGCTTAGCCCCAAATAGCTGGACATAGTTTCCGAGAGACCACAACGGTCCCACGCACAGTCCTCGAAGCCACGAATCGCAACGGAATAAAGGACACGAATTCCCATAGCTTCCGAAACCGATTACTGAATTGACCGTCGAAGCACGAGCACTGACCCAAAAGCGATTCTCTTTGTCAAGGTAGCCCGCTCCATCCACAATACAACGGGACGCTAAGAATGCCGTTAGGTGTCTTCGTTGGGGTCTTAACGCAAAGCAATATATGTTTATCCATAGCAACATCGAAAGGGGCCAATGCAGGATGCGAAGTCCTGCGGCACATAACCAAACCCAACGAGGGGCAAGTGAGCTTAGTCGGTCGTTTTGCGACCACGTGTGGCTGCTGTCCGATGGCCGTGTTCCAATAACAGACCTGCGAATACTTCGTGCGGATCGATTTACCAAGCTTGTCGCTTCGCTGGTAAGCCACACCAAAACAAACCAAATTGCAGCAAGAAATCGGTAGGAAAAAATGACCGGCAGCAATACCAACAGTCCAATTCGCCAGCAAACTAACATTGGCCCTTTGGCGATATGCATCTCATAGGATTCATGTTGTCCATATGTGTGTCCATGAGCATCCGCGCTTCCCTTCAACAGATGCGCGTCTTTCTCCACAAAGGTACTACTAACAACCTCCGAAAGCAGTTTTTCCATCGCGATTTGATAGCACAGAAGCTCGCGAGGACTATGGCATTCCGGCGTCGCTGACTCCAACATTGCATGCTTCAAGCTAGCGGAGGCTCCAGTTTCAAGCGAAATACATCCCCCGTTTGCAAGGAATAAACGGTATGGGTTTCGAAAGCTAGGGGCAGTTGGCGTTTCGCATCCAAGGCTTGTCATCAAACGATCGAAGTCCAAAGATGCACCCGCAGACGTAGCATTGTGTTTACAACGGATCGCGTATTCTGTTTCAACACCCATCAAACGAGACAGGACTGGCGGATCATTCTCCGCTTTGATGCATATTGCATTCTTCCAGATACTCGTTCGATTGCGACTTGCTATCTTTCCCAATCCAAATCACCATGCTTTCAAAGACACTCTGGTTCGAACACTGATCGCTGCCACATTTTTTGTGATTGCCACGACCAACATCAAGTTTAGTTTGCTGAGAGGTATTCGACAAAACACCTTTTACTTGTTCCTGCATTTTTCGCTCGCCTTTATTGGATTCAAAACAACCTTATGAGCGAGCTGTGGGGAGTCCGAGCCCGCTGCTTTGAATCCACACCGCAATCGATTCCACGATTATGGCGCACACTAGGGACCTAAGGCAAGTATTTCGAGTCCGGAGAAGAGCTCTATTTCGTGAAAAGCAACTCTCGCAAACACCAATCTTTTTATTTTGCCCCTTCTGAAATCCTCGATTTTGGCTAATATCTTCGTTAATTAAAGCTTGGAAAGCAGGGTTCTTTCTCTCAACGCTATACAGAAGTCCATTGCGGCTTCCGCCGACAAAGGTTGAATCGAGCCAGACTTTCCCGAGTTTCTGCACTGTCCAAGTACGGTGCAGTCCAAGGAATTTAGGTTTTCGACCCTTTGTATCTGAAGAGGAACACATGAGCTCAAAAGAGCCCACCATCGCTATTTCTGCGCACCAAGATAATTTTCATAGGGCTGACCTCGAGGAAGCTTCGCTACTAATTGCCTCCCTTGATATCCTAGATACCTTCGGGACGGATGACTTCGTTTCGCAATCCGAGGAAGCTCAGCCGGTTGCCGATCAGCCCAAAGCTACGCAGCCCAAAACGGCCAAACCGAAACGCAAAAAAGTAAAGCCAATAGCCGAGCCGATTGAAGTCGTTGACGAAGCAGAAGTCAAAGCGAAAGACGAACTCGTCCTCGAGAATTTCAAAAAAGGCGATTTGCAGAAGGGCGATTCGGTTGAAATAACTGAAGAACATGACCAAGCAGAGGTAGACACTCGCGTCAAGTTCTCTGATTTCAACTTGCCAGCCGAAATTTGCAGCGCACTGCTAACGTCAGGCTACGAATTCCCTACCGCAATCCAAGCAGCCACCATCCCGGCCATGTTAGAAGGGCGCGATGTCCTCGGGCAAGCGCAAACGGGAACTGGTAAGACGGCTGCATTTGCCTTGCCTTTGTTGAGCCGAATCAACATCCAAAATCCTGCAACGCAAGTATTGGTGCTCGCACCGACACGCGAGCTGGCAATCCAAGTATCCGAGTTTTTTCAACGTTACGCTCAGCACATGCGTGGACTGAGGGTTGCTCCCATATACGGTGGCCAAGCCTACTCGACTCAAATCCATGCACTCCAACGCGGCGTACATGTAGTTGTGGGTACTCCAGGCCGTGTCATGGATCATATGCGAGAAAACCGCTTGCGAGTCGATACGTTGCAGTGTTTGGTTCTGGATGAAGCGGATGAGATGTTGCGAATGGGATTTGTAGATGACGTAAAGTGGATTGTCGAGCAAACTCCAAAGCACCGGCAAATCGCATTGTTTTCTGCGACGATGCCTTCCGCAATTCGAGAGATCGCCGACCAGCATCTTAAGAATCCTCATGTCATTTCGATTGATTCGCAACAAAAGACGGCCGAGACGATTCGGCAACGGTTCGTTTTGGTTGAACATAGCCACAAGTTTGAGGCGCTGCTTCGTATCCTTGAAGCGACCGACCACGAAGGGATGATCATTTTTGTAAAGACCAAATTGGCTACAGTCGAATTGGCTGACAATTTGATTGCGATGGGACATGCTGCAGTTGCGCTCAATGGCGATATTGCCCAAGCTCAAAGAGAGCGCACCGTCGAGCAACTCAAGCAAGGTTCGTTCAATATTCTAGTTGCAACCGATGTCGCTGCCCGAGGGTTGGATGTCCAACGTGTTACTCACGTTATTAACTATGACTTGCCCGTTGATGCTGAGGCTTATGTGCACCGAATCGGGCGAACGGGTCGTGCAGGCCGTAGCGGCGAGGCAATCGTTTTCATTGCTCCTCGGCAACGTGGTTTTTTGCGGGAAATCGATCGCGCTGCTGGCCAAATGATCGAACCGATGGCTGTCCCGACGGCCAAAGAAATCAACGAGATGCGAGTGAATCGTTTCAAAAGCCGAATTGTAAAGGCCTGCGAGGAAAACTCCGTTCCAGACAATCAGTTGACCATGTTTGAAAAACTGATTGAGGAGTGCATGACGGAGCATTCTATTCCTGCAACGAGAGTTGCATCCGCGCTCGCCATGATCCTCCAAGGTGACAAGCCGTTCCTTACCGAGGATTCCAATAAAGGGACGCGACGTCGAGACGTGTTCGCTAACGACAATGTTCGTGACGCACGGGGCTCGCTTGATAGCCGAGTCCCGCATGATAGCCGTGGACCGAGAGACGGTTTCGATAGGGAGTCATCCAGCCGCGATCGAAATAGAACTTCTCGACCTAGCGTGGCTGGCACAGTTCAGTCAAATGAAATGGAACGATTCCGCGTTGAAGTTGGCCGAGCGCACGGCGTTCGCCCTGGCAATCTAGTAGGTGCCATTGCGAATGAGGCGGGCTTGGAATCCGCGAATATAGGCCAGATCGCCATCTTCGACGATTACAGTACTGTCGATCTTCCGGCTGGCATGCCCCGGGAAGTCTTCAAGGTCCTTGGACGCGCCTGGGTTGTTGGCAGGCAGCTTCGGATATCCAAGTTGAGCGAAAACGTAAGTGCAAAGGCTACTGATCGCAAGCGTAAATCAAAACAACTATTTTGACTTTGCTTTCGTGCCCGGCCAAAAATTTCTCCAATTGTTTGAGGACGCTTTTTCCGTTGGCGTCTTGTCGACGTCTTCGTTGTTGACGACCTGGGCACCGACCAAGAGATCTGTTAACTGCTGGACAGCCAGAGTAATCGCCGCCTTGGGTGCTTGCTCGACCAACGGCTGTCCATTATTTCGCATCTCAACCATCGTTCGATAGTCGTTTGGAATTTGGAAAAAAACTTCCCGACCAATGGTCTCGCGGGCTTTCTTAAGGCTAATCTGTCCGCTTTCAAGTCCCACGCGATTGACGACGACTTTGACTTTATCGCGAATGTTATCCATTTGCTGGAGACTCATCAACAACCTAACCATGTTGCGTAAACACGGCAGATCGAGCTGAACCATCAACACTATTTCATTGGACAATTCCATCGCAGTTAAGTCGACTTGAGAATACGATTTTGAGACGTCAAGTACGATGTGTGAAAAAGAAGCCCTGAGGAGCCCACAAACTTTTCGAAGACTCTCCGGTGTAATTAAATCGAGGTCCTGCAATTGAACTGGCCTCGGCAAAAGATACAAGCCCGAGGAATGCTTCGTCAATGATTTTCGAAGCAAGTGAAAGTCCAGCCGTGCGACATTTTCCGTGACATCCACCAAACTATAGTCTGGAATGGTATCCAGGAATACGTCAGCGTCACCCAAAGCCAAGTCCAAGTCGACAAGTGCAACGGTGTTTTCCGGACGCATCGCTAGATTGCACCCAATGTTAACGGCAATTGAGGTACAACCGACACCGCCCGTCGCGCCTGCCACAGCAATCATTTTGCAACCGCGAGTTCGACCGTCAGCACTGCTGCCATATTTGGATTGGAGAACGCGTTCAAGAGCGACGTGCAATTCTTCAACATCGCATGGCAATGGCAAAAACTCTTTGGCCCCAGCGCGAATAGTCTTGAGTATGAGTTGCCCATCGGTACTTTTCGAAACAGCAATCAATGCGCAATCAGGTGAACTGGCTCGCAGCTTCTCCATCAGCGCGAGCGCTTTTTCCGGGTTGCTATCGAGAGATATGACTGCCGCATCAGGTTTAGATTGGTCAACCACATCGGCGAAGAAGTCATAACGCGAGCATTCCGCGTCCAGCCAGACAATATCCAAACCCAGCAACAATGCCTTCAGGCTTTCGCGAGTTTGGTCGTTGGGATCGACAATCGCTGTTCTTAATACATTGCTCATTTAAAATCAGTTCACGATAAGCGTTGGATTCGGTTCAAGTCGCAAAACCTGAAGCTTGTTTGACCGATCGGAGCGATTAGCACAGATCGCGGACTGCCCGCAAGTCTCGGGCGTACCAGCCGTTGCACGGGTTAAACATGGCGTCATCTATAAGTATGCATATCAACGACGGTTTGGAACTGCTCGCGGGTATGCAACGCCGCCAGGGCTAGCGGTTTGAGTTTTTGCGGCAGAGTAGACCGGTGCTAGCGTGCGATGTTGACCGTTCGCCGCCATGCCAGTCGCTGCCGTTCCATTCGGAACATATGCATTGTTGTACAACTGCGCCCCTTCGCTGGGTGGGCAGTTGCCTGGAGGGCAATTGCCCTGAGGCGAACAGCCAGGAGGAACCTCAATGTATCCTTTGCCCAGCAATTCCTGTCCAAGTGGGTTAGTGCTATTGTAGCCAGGTCCGCCTGGGGGTACTTCGTGCGCATCCATTGCACCGGCAAAGTTCGGCGTAACCATGATGAGCAACTCAATTTCATTTTGCGTTTCTCGATTGGACCGAAAGAGTGCCCCGAGGTATGGAATGTCTGAGAGCACTGGCAATCCGATCGAGGACGTTTCTGACCGCATCTGTAACAATCCAGCAAGGGCTAATGTCTGGCCAGCTCTTAGTTCAACCGCCGTGTCGACAAATCGGCTTCTAAGTCCTGGAACGGTATTGCCGCCGACGGTAACGCTCAATGAAGGATCAATTTCGCTGATGGTTGGTCTGACTTCAAGCCAAATACGGCTATCACCGCGCACCTTGGCGACGAAATCAAGCCTAGTACCGAATTCTTTGAACACCACTGATATCTGCTGTGGACCCGAGGGAACCAAGATCGGGAATTCACCCCCCGAATTAAAACTCGCTGGCCTCCCATCGACTGCCACAACTGTTGGGTCAGCCATCAACTTGGCGAGTTTCTTTTCTCGAAGCATTTTCAAGAGGCCAAAAAAAGTATTGCCGTTATCAACGATCCCAAATTTAAAGGTTTCGCCCCCCGTGGGAATGGAAAGCTGATTTGATGCGCCACCTGAAACTAAACCACTCACGCCCTGCGTTACGAAGTCATTACCGAACCCCATGGACCAATCGATGCCAAGTTGTTGGAGCTTGGTCCGCGAGACTTCCATGACTTGAGTCTGTAACATGATCGTATGGACCCCGATCACATTGATGCGGTTGATAACGGTTCCGTAGTATTGTTCAGCGATCGTCACGGCTTGTTCAACATGCTCATCCGCGGTGACTGTTCCGGAAAGAATCACGGCCTGTTGGATCGGAGTAATCTCAAACGTCGCAGTTGGAAACTGTTGTGCAAGAATCGCTTTAAGCTCGCGTGCATCACCAGTTACGACAACTTGAACGTTGTATACAGTATCATCAGCACCCAATAAGTCGATCTGAGCAACGCCTGTCGCAACCGCCGAGACCAACACTTCATTTCGCCCAGACGCTTGCACCTGAATGGCTGCGTCGTTCTGAATGGTTGCTTTTAGAATCGCCTGCGGAAACGTAAGATACTGAGACGTGGTAACCACCATCTGAAGTGATTGCTGAGTCTTAGCAATTGCGAGCCTTCCTGTTGGAATGATGTTCTCGCCGTCCCCACAATTCGCTGGCTTGGGGATTAGTGCCAAAGCAAAAAACGAAGTAACCGCCAGCGTTGAAGCGGTCCGAACTAGGTAGCTCTTTTTCTGTCCCATCACTGATTCACTTCCCTGTGAACATTGTTTGGACTTACTGCAACCAATTGGGCAGTATGTTAGTATCCAGTCGTTAGCAAATCGCCATCCTTGGCTATGCTAAATGCTGGGAAGTCGATCGTTTGCAAGACAAACAACCTATCCCCAACTCTCATCTTCGGCACAATCGAGTGTGGAAATCACTGACTTGTGGGGTAGGTTGCCTTAAACCCCCCAGACTGCCAGTTTCCATTGGATGGATCCCAGGGTGCAACAGGCGTCAAGCCGTTTTCAGGGTTTGCTACCATAGATGGATGTGGCTGAAAGGTGCCGGCAGATGAGCTAGCATTTGACTGCTGTGATTGGGAAGGATTGACTTTTCTCGGCGGGCTAACGAAAGCACTCTGGTTTTGATTTTGTACGCCGCTGTTCGACGAGGACTCTTCAGGATGCTCCATATCTACTTTTTGAGGCATCATTTGGTCCTTGGTCCATCGATAGAGAGTTGTCTTGGAAGGTGATACAATCACCATCTCGTGTGTCTCATTTTTTTCAGGCTGAACTGGAGGCGCAGTAACAACCGTATCAGAAACGGACTTTTCGACAGGAACGGCATCTGATTCCTTGAGCCAAGCCAGAAACTTTTCACCGTCATCGGTTTGTATGCCTTTTGCCGCAACTTGTGCTGGTGGTCTCAACGCCAATCGAAGCTTCCCAAGGTTTGATGCGGTGTCAAGAACAACGTACTGAGAGTCCTTGACGAGAAGTTGAATGGTTTGCGATTTTTTCTGCTTGGTCGATTCAGGGTCGATAATGGCATTGCCATCGATCATCACCACCTCGAGGTTTTCCATTACTTTTACACTTTTGGCGGCCTTTACGCGTGCGCCTTTTTCAAAATAGCCATAAACATCGACGTGATCTCCTGGGCCGATGTAGCCTCCGCCTCCGGTCTCGTCCTTGACCCCAATATCAAACGTTCGGTAACCTTCGGGAACAGTAAAATCACGTCCCTTACCGGAAAGCTTAGCCTCAATAACTGGTTCGCCAGGGTAGAGGCGTTGTTTGGTGAACTTGTTTTCGATTAATTTGGGGTCAGAAATTGCACCCAAGGGCACTCGGTCCACCGGCCACTGTTCGAGTCGAAAACTGTCCGCACTTATTTTTGTCGCAGCTGAGACTTCTTTGGCTACAACCAAGACTGGGACGGTTTGAACGACTCGGCTTTTTTGGTCGAGAACAACTTGGCTGACCGCGACAGACGCGACCACCCCGCAACCAAGAGCGATAACGAGTAACAAAACAGATTTTGCACGCATGACTGGACGCCTCGAAGGTTAACGATTCAGCCTACGCTAGGGCAGCTGAAGTGTTTCTTGGCGTCCATGCCGCAATGAAAACATAGTTCATCAAATGCATTGATGAACCATTACGACTCAATTTTTATTGTCGTCTGAGGCCGTTTCTAAAATCTATCGAATTGCAAACGGCTGTTAGAATCCGCGTTTCCAAAACGATCGAAACAACCCCTCTAATCGCATTCCAGCATTGGCAGTTTGATGAGGACAAAATACCATTTGTGCCAGTGACTTTACTAAAAACCAAACTCGCCGCGAAAACCCTATGGCTTCCTTCAAACATTCCTCCGTCAAAACGAAGCGCAAAGTATTGAATTTCATTCTTGAATCACTAGCTCGCACGTTGTGCTACGGCACGTCGCAATCCTCCGCTCGCATTCTGGGCTTTGTCCTGGCGGTGGCCTGTCCTTTCTTGGTGGCTCACGGCGACGACACGTCCAATCGTCCTCAAGCAATCGTTCCACAATTAGCGGAAAAGTCGAATGAAGCTACCACAGCCATTGGCTCGTTCAAGAAGCCCGCTGGCTTCACTTGTAACCTGTTTGCAGCAGAACCGATGGTTGGAAACCCCGTGGCGTTTACGATTGATCATCGCGGGCGAGTTGTTGTTTGCGAATCCTACCGTCAGAATAAAGGAGTGACGGACAATCGAGGGCACGACGAAAAGTGGTTATCGGCCGATTTAGCTGCCGAAACGGTGGCAGACCGAATACGCTACCATCGCGATCAATTAGGTGAAAAGGCGTCCGAGTACGAGACATACGACGATTTGATTCGCATCCTAATTGACACCGATGGGGACTTCCAAGCAGACAAAGCAACTATCTTCGCCTCAGGTTTCAATGGCATCGAAGAAGGAACGGGCTCAGGCGCATTGGTACGTGGCAATCAAATCTACTACACGAATATACCCAAGCTATGGTCATTGGTTGATAAAGACGATGATGGTATTGCGGACGAACGAATTGTTCTTTCGGATGGGTACGGTGTGCGCGTAGCCTTCCGTGGCCATGATATGCATGGTCTCATTTTGGGACCCGATGGACGACTCTATTTCTCAATCGGGGATCGTGGATACCACGTAGAAACGCCGAACGGCCTTATCGCCAATCCGGAAAGCGGTGCTGTGTTTCGATGTGAGCTAGATGGCTCCAAGCTTGAAGTTGTCGCCAGTGGCCTTCGCAATCCGCAAGAACTAGCGTTCGATGACTTCGGAAACTTGTTTACAGGGGATAACAACTCTGACTCTGGTGACAAAGCACGTTGGGTTTACATCGTTCGAGGTGGCGATACAGGCTGGCGAATGATGTACCAATACATATCCGACCGTGGCCCTTTCAATCGAGAAAAAATATGGCACCCCTTTAGTGCTGAATCTCCGGCCTATACGGTACCGCCGATTGCAAACATTGCAGACGGTCCATCCGGACTAGCATGCTATCCAGGGACTGGGTTTGCGGTAATTGACGGAAAACCAGATCAATTTGCGAACGCTTTTTTTCTGTGCGATTTTCGTGGCCAAGCATCCAATAGTGGCATTCGAATGATCAAGGTGAACCCCAAGGGCGCATTCTTTGAGCTCAAGAGCAATGAGGAGTTTGTATGGAATATCTTGGCGACCGACGTTGAGTTTGGCCCGGACGGCGGAATGTATGTTAGCGATTGGGTCAATGGTTGGAACGGCGAGAACAAAGGCCGGATTTACCGTTTTGCGGACGAACAAGCCCAGACGAGCGATTTGGTAAGGGACACGCGCTCACTACTTCGCGATGGAATGAAGTCGCGTAGTGAAGCCGAATTGAGTGAATTGCTTGACCATGCAGATCGACGTGTCCGACTAGAGTCGCAATGGGAGCTAGCAAGCCGAGGCAACCGCGAAATCTTCATCTCCGTGACGCAACAATCCGGTGCTTCAACAAAGAAGCTCTTGCACGGTGTCTGGGGGCTTGGCCAGTTGCTTCGCGCAAAACCAAATGACCAACTCGTTGCCGACGCTCTGATAAAATCCCTTAAGCTCTCCGATCCAATGGTTGTGTCCCGTGCAATTGAAGTGATAGGGGACGGAGGTTACAAGCCGGCTCTTCCATTCTTGACCGAGTTGCTCAAGCACGATTCAGCGATTGTGAAATCGGCGAGTTGCTTGTCCATTGGACTCTTGGGCTCGGACGATGCACTCCCGAAGATTGTCGAGGTTCTGGCGGAGAACGACGACCGCGACCCAATTCTTCGGCACGCTGGAATCATGGGAATCTCTGGTGTGCATGAATATTCAAAGCTTAGTTCGCTTAGGACCCACGCAAGTGAGGCCGTTCGACTTGCAACGGTTGTCGCTCTGCGCAAGCAAGCTAACCCGATCATCTCACACTTCCTCTCCGATGGTTCCGCCAAGGTGCAGAAAGAAGCGGTTCGGGCGATTCACGATGTGCCTCAGTTGCATAGTCAAATGCCTGCCTTGGCCGAATTGACGGTTATATCTGATTCCGATGACGCTGTTGTAAGCCGAGTTCTCAACGCAAGTTTTCGATTGGGACGCGACCAAGATGCGGCCAGACTAGCAGACTTTGCTGCAAGTTCAGCATGCAAAGATTCTTTGCGAGTCGAAGCCTTGGATATGCTCTCCGACTGGGCAAAGCCAGGTAATCGAGACCGAATCATGAATCGACACCAACCACTGAAGGATCGAGATCCGGCCATCGCCAAAAATGCTCTAAGAGAACGAATCGAAGCACTCTCGGCGACCCGACAATTGGTCCGTGACAAATTTCTGGAGGTCGGTGCCCAAGCAGGTCTAACGGAAATATCAAAAATTATCTTGGATACTATTCAAGACAAGACTCTTAACGGTGCTCGACGAGGCGCAGGCATTAAAGCATTGACAAGCCTCGATCCCGATTCCATTAAGCCGATGATTAATGATTTGCTACAAGACGCGAGTGTAGAAGTGCGGATGGCAAGCATGGCTTTTCAAGTTAACCAAACACCAGGGGAGGCCACTGCGAGCCTGAAGGAAGCGATCGGTTCGAAGCTGGTTCGCGAACGCCAGTTTGCCTGGGATCAATTGGGTGCCATGTCAACCGAAGCTGCCAAGTCAGTGCTCTCCATGGGAGTAAACGAGTATCTCAGAGGAACTCTTGAACGGGATTGCTGGGTCAACGTGGTTGAAGCCGCAAATGGAAAACTTGACAAGGAATTGAATCAAAAGTTGTCCGAAAGGTTGGCAGACCTTGAGGAGCTAAAGGAATCCGATCCGAAAAAACACTTCGAAGACTGCATTGACGGCGGAGACTCCAACCAGGGCCGTTCACTTTTCTTTACACGCAGCAGTCTGTCCTGCGTTCGGTGTCACAAAGTCGGCAACACCGGCGGAGAAGTCGGACCAAACTTGAGTGGGCTCGGCGCTCAAAAGACACGGGAGTATCTCTTGGAAGCGATCGTCTCGCCAAACTCAGTAATTGCACAAGGCTTTGAAACGGTGGTGATATTGGACGACGACGGAAAGACAATATCAGGGATTCTAAAGACAGAGGATGGAAAGAGCTTGACATTGATGGACGCGCAGGGAGCTTTGATCAAGATAGCAATGGACTCGATCGAAGAACGCAAAAAAGGACTTTCGTCGATGCCCGTAGATCTGCTCAAATATCTCAATAAGCGGGAATTGAGAGACCTGGTAGCTTACTTAGCGACCTTGGACGGAAGCCCTGCCGCAATCCAAGGCCCTAACGATTCTGAAGGACACAAGCTAGAATAAATCGAAATGAACCATTGAAATACCTGCTAAACAGAGTTTTGTGACATTGCGAAGGGCCGCAACGCGGCGACATGTTGTAGCCATGGGCGAATGCCCATGGCACTCACTTTGAGCCGCAACGCGCTAGCGTGCGGGCTGGAAGGCTAGTAATCACTTGCAAAGAACAATTCGAAAAGTAAAGTGCATGATTTAAAAAAATCCAAACCAGCGAAGTCCTGGTATCGCTACGCCCTGTTCGGGTTGCTCATTTGTTTGTTGATTGCATTTCTTTGGACTGGTGGGATCGTAGGATTTGCCAATTCGATGGCACAGAACGCGATTGCATCCAAGCGACTGGATTCTGCCGATTGGTGGCTGGGTATAGCTAGGTCTATCGCTTCCTCCAATGCGTCCATTGATTTTTTTCAGGCGAGGACAGAGCGGCAACGAGGCAATCTTGACAAGATGTCGGTTTACTTAAAGGCTGCATACTCCAAGGGATTTGATCCGAATCGGCTCGAACGGGAACAGGCGCTTGCTTCGGCTAGTCTTGGGCGCCTAACCAAGGATGTCGAAGATCGATTAAACCAATGGCTTCAAGAGCCAAACGCAGAATCGGGCGAGATTTTTGATTCGTACTCCAATGGACTAACGACCGTCTCACGCTTTGAACATGCGTTGGAAGTGCTCCATTTATGGGAAGAGCATGCGCCATGGGAGCCAATTGCGAACTATCGAATCGCAAGGGTCAATGAACATTTTGGTCAGGCGTCTGAAGCAGAGGCACAGTATCGAAAGGCGATAGAAAAAGACTCCAAGTACCAAAAAGCGATTTATAATCTCGCACGCATATTGCTTGATCAAAAGCGTCCGGAGGAAGCTCTTAAGTTTTTTCAATCGTGCAAATCGGGCGCGCCTGCATTAGCTGCCAAGACTGGGATGGCCCGTTGCTTCAAAACTCTCGGTGAATCCGAAAAAGCTCTTTCGCTCCTTAAGGAAGTCCTGAAATCAAGTTATGAGGATTTAGTCGAGTCATACCGCTCTGTGGATGAAATCCTAGAAAGGTCTGTTGCCGCGTCTGAACTCGGAATCATTGAGACGGAGCTCGGCGATTTTGCCGAAGCCCGAAAACACCTAGAGATTGCATTAGACGTGCACCCGCTTGATTCCATTGCTCGGTATTCCTATGCCGTTGCACTCAGAGGGCTTGGACTGCAAAAAGAGGCGGAAGAAAATTTTGCAATTACGCGGTCCGCAAGAGCCGCCCTTGACCAAGTGACCACATTGCAAGAAGTGCTCCGCTTGGATCCTCACGATACGAAGTCGAGAATCAAGATTGGAAAAATTATTCTTGAACACGAATCCGAACGTACGGGCCTTTTTTGGCTTCAGAGTGTGTTTTCATACGATCCGATCAACTCAGAGGCACACGAGGCAATTGCCAATTATTTCGATAGCAAAAAGAAAAAGACGCCCGAAGATGAGAAACGTGCTGCGTATCACCGTTCCTTTGTCGGAAAAAATAGGTAGTGCATCATACAAAGAGGTAGGAAAGTGAAAGCAGTTCGTTCTACATTTTCCTACCTACATTTTCTTACCTAATAGAGGAGTGAACAAATGCCCATTGAGTGCCCTTTGCAATTGCAAGTCTTTCGACTGAGCAGTTTCGAGAGTTGGACTATCTTATTCTGTATTCTTTGTTGTTTCGTGTTTGCTCCCGGATGTAAAGAGTCCACAACACTTCCATCATCAGACACTTTTGCAGACAAAAACAACGTCTCCCGTGACATCGATGCAGAAGTTGTGTTCGCAGACGTTACCAGTGAGATGCATCTAGCACATCAATACAAAAACGGCGAGGAGCAGGATGAATTTACCTATCTTGAAGCCATGGGAGGAGGGCTCGCAGTCCTGGACTTCGATCGCGACGGTTGGCCGGATCTTTTTTTTCCAGGCGGAGGTAATATCACCAAGACAAAGACCATAACTCAGCTTCCAGGAACTTTGTGGCGAAACGGTTTTGGCAGAGACTTTGCCAACGTATCGCGTCCGTCCCGGTGTGATAATGCAAAGTATTATTCGCAAGGAGCGTCGTCCGGCGATATTAACAATGATGGATTTCCCGACCTGCTCGTTACAGGCTACGGCGGACTGCAACTCTTCGTGAACCAAGGGGATGGAACATTTCTTGAGTTGGCTGACTCATCAGGACTTGAGGATGCGCACTGGAGTACTAGCGCCGGCTTTGGAGATTTCGACAACGACGGTTCGCTCGATTTGTATGTCGCTCATTACGTGGATTGGTCGTGGGAAAAGAATCCTGAATGCAAGTCATCCAGCGGCGTGCGAGAAATCTGTCCACCCGGCGCATTCAAAGGACAGCAGGATTACATTTTCATGAGCAACGGCGACGGATCTTTCCGTTCCGTTACATCAGAAGCGGGACTCGTTGCGGAAGGCAAAGGACTCGGCGTCGTCTGTGCCGACTTCAACCAAGACTCGAAGCTCGATGTCTATGTTGCGAACGATGCTGTCAACAACTTTCTATACGTCAATCAAGGAAATGGCCGCTTTGATGAGCAGGGAATAGCAAGTGGCACGGCACTCGACGAACGGGGCAAGTCCAACGGAAGTATGGGTGTTGCAGTCCTGGATTTTGATGGTGATCTTCGACCGGACATTTGGGTATGCAATTATGAGAACGAAACCTTTGCCCTTTACAAAAACGACGGTAATTCGAATTTTCGACACGTCACATCTTCTACTGGAATGACGGCGCTCGGTACTTTGTTCGTAGCTTTCGGAACCGTTGCGGCTGATTTCGATTGCGATGGTGATGAGGACATTGTCGTCGCGAATGGCCATGTGCTTCGATTCCCTAAAGGTAACTCGGTTGAGCAATTTCCTTTGTTACTGCGAAATAGCGGACGTGGGAAACTGTCGAGACAACAGTTTGAACCATCGAGCTACTTCGGTAAGAAATGGCGAGGCCGCGGTGTCGCGAATTTTGATTTCGATCGAGATGGGGATATGGATCTTGTGTTTTCGAACGTAAATCAACCCTGCGCCATTCTTGAAAATAGAACTAAGACAAAAGGGAATTGGTGTAGCCTGGAGCTCGTCGGCACCAATTCGAATCGCGACTGCATTGGTTCGAGAATCGTCTTTCAAACAAACAAGAAGAGCTATTTGCGAAACGTCATCGGCGGAGGCAGTTACCTAACTCAAAACCCATACATTGTGCACTTCGCATTTCCACCTGACGAAAAGTTACAGCAAGCGGAAATTACATGGCCGGATGGGATAGTCCAGTTGGTTACTGATCTCGTAGTCAACGAGTTCAATCAAGTGGTTGAGCCTAATGTTGCACGAACTGCCGAATCGAACCACGGGGCTCGCATCAGTTTGAAAATTCAAGAATACGCGAAACGAAGCCCCGTCCTGCGAAAAAAAACACATCAAACTAGAGGAGGACTTTCGACTTCCGCGACCGTGTCCGTCAGGTCAGCGATCGAGGCTTGAGGGCCTCGATCGGTTAAACATGAATCGCAACCATGCTGCAATCTGCAAAACTGGCATCCCGGCGGATTAAATCGGTTGCACGTCGACGGAGACAGTAAGCTGTGTGAATCCCCCACCCACAAAGACACCGTGAATTGGGGCTACGTCGGCGTAATCTCGGCCCCATGCTACTGTGATATGTTCAAGCCCCGGAATGAGGTTATTGGTCGGGTCAAAATCTATCCAACCCAAGCTGCCCGCATATGCGCTAAACCATGCATGCGACGCATCGGCACCGATGAGCTTTTCTTTTCCGGGTGCCGGGTGCGTCAATAGGTAGCCGCTGACATAGCGAGCAGGAATGCCAAGCGATCGCAAACAACATATTGCTACTTGAGCAAAGTCCTGGCACACCCCCTGCCGTCGCGCTAACGCATCGGTTGGCTTCGTCGAAACTTGTGTTGCTTCTGGCGAATACTCCATCTGGCGGTATATCTTTGTGTTCAGCCGTTGAACACATTCAACGAAGCTGCGATGGCTATCCGCTATGTCTCCTGCAAAGTCAATAAATGCATTTCCTCGCTGGCAATGCCGCGAATCAAACAAGAACTCGCTTGCTTGCCGATCCTCGTCTCCTTTGGGATGGATTGCGGATTGCGTGACCTGTTCCCACGTTGGCGATTGATCTAACCAATAGTCCGGCTGACTGCGTTCGACAATCGACTTCGAAGTTATGGTGAGGTGCGGATGAAGTTGCTCAATGCTAAAGAACTCCGCTCGATTGCCAAAGCTATCGATCCATTGGGAGCGAAAATCTGTAGAAGGCGAGACCTCTACGTGCGACTGGTGCACGCACTGGTAGGGCAAGTCTCGCGGTCGCAAATGCAATTGATTGTGGCATAGCGAGCTGGGCGAAGAATACTCATAGCGAGTCTTGTGAGTGACTGCATATTTTCGAATCGTTGCGGACATTAGCACTTTGCTGAACGAGCGTGGGAAATCGCGTTGCTTTCGTCAAGCAATTCTAATTGGGATTGTAGTTGTCAGGAAGGTATTCGGATCGAGGTTCTAGACTTCTCTGCGATTCATACCTAGGATGTGCCGAAGGCAATCTTCTAAACGAGTCGCCCGAAACGGGAAACGCTCGTCGTATAGTCGACCACAGTTCGCTCGCGTGCTTGCAAGCAACATAGCTTCCGCCATTTCCCCGAGTAGTAGCTGGGCGGCAAAAGCAGGAACTGGCAGCAGCAAGGGTCTGTTCAATAACTTTGCTAACGTTTTTGAAAAAGTGCGATTGTCCGTTTGTTCTGGAGCGACAAGGTTATAAACGCCCGAGCACTTCGGATTTGCAGCCAAATACAAAAAACTAGCCGCAGCATCGTCCACATGTATCCAACTCCAATACTGCCGACCATTGCCAATAGAACCGCCTAAGCCTAAACGAAACGGAAGAAGAAGCTTTGCCAGCGCGCCATCTTGAGGATGCAAAGCAATCCCAAGTCTGCCTACCGCGACACGATTTCCTGACCTTTCAAATTCCATTGCAGATTTCTCCCAATCGCGAGCGAGGTCTGCCAGAAAGCCGTCGCCAATTTCCGCTGTTTCGTCCAATACTTCTGAATCGCGATCTCCGTAAATTCCAACCCCCGAGGCACAAATAAACCCCTTCGGCGGTGAGTCCAACTTGCACAAATCCTTTACCAACGTTTGCGTTCCCTCAATTCGACTCATACGGATGGACTGCTTTGCCGACTCGGACCAGCGCGTCGATGCTATTCCCTTGCCGGCAAGGTGAATCACCGCATCCAAGTTATTCATCGACGAGTCGTCGGAAAAACCATTTCCGGGCCGCCAAACTACCGCTTGAGAGGAAAGGGGAAAATCAAGTGCTCGATGATCGGTCGAGGCAGGTCGCAAGATTCGAATAGCTTGATGCCCCAACACCGAAAGCATGTCCACCAAACGCCGTCCAATCAAACCTGAACTTCCTGTAACCCCGACTCGAAGAGTTCTGCCTGAAGTATGTTGACGAAGAAAATCCTGAAATCGCAAATCGGCTTGCGTGGTCAAGTGTCGGTACTCAAACATCGCGGAGAGCTTACTTCGAACCAGAGGCAATCCAAGTTTGCCGAGCATGCCGAGTTTTGTTTCAAACTCAATACGATCATGCAGGATCGAGTGTCCGCTCCCTTTACTTTCGAAAACGTGATCATGTACCCACGACTTAAATGGCCCAGAAAGCTGAATATCT
This sequence comes from Pirellula sp., assembly GCA_043744075.1. Lineage (GTDB taxonomy): Bacteria > Planctomycetota > Planctomycetia > Pirellulales > Pirellulaceae > JBKCUI01. Next base: position 41,950 of record JAYTVL010000474.1, read on the forward strand.
TGAAAGCTCTCGGGGTCGCGAAGTTCGGTATGTCGAGCATGCCAACGTATCGGCAACCCGAACAAGGAATTCCGCAGGACGACCTCAGATCCAACTTTTAAGGAGTCGCTTCGTTGTTCGATTGTAACTTTCTCCCACGGCGGAATCAGGCGATTCAGCGCTCCGGGGTTAGAATGGTATTGGAATAGATCTTGCCGATCACAATCTATTGATGTTGAACGTTCGAAGATTGGCATGTGCTACAATTAAGCGTCTGGAAGGGTTATCGCCTCTGACATTCTTCGAAGCTTGTCCAGTGCCCGCTTTTCAAGCTGCCTGATTCGCTCCTTTGAGACCCCTAGCTTATCAGCTAGCCGTTGCAACGTCTGGATGCGTCGGTGTCCGCCAAGCGAAAACCTTGCACGAATGATGAACTTTTCTCGGCGATCTAGATGATCCAGCATTAGCGATAATCGCGCCCGAAGCTCATGCCAACGGTGTTCGCTCATCGACGACTCTTTTTGGTCATCACTGATATCGAGCCCATTCTCGTGAATACTACCTACGTTACGCTGACGCTCCAATTGCTTTTCCATCACGCTACGGTAAGTACTTCGACGTACAACTTGGGTAGCGTAAGTGCTGAAGCGGAATCCCAGCCCTACATCGAATTTATCGACTGCTCTTATTAGGGCAACGATTCCGTCGCTTAGTAAGTCGTCAAATCCATTTTGCGGATTGACAAACTTCTTGACGATGGAGATGACCAAACGCATGTTCGATTTTACGATCCTATCGCGATACCAATCTGCAGCCTTAAGCAGACATTCGATGCGTCTTAAATTCCAGCTTCTATTTAAATCCGCGTTCATCTTCAGGCCTTCAGCCCGGAAACGCAAATAGTTCATTCGATGGAAAACACTTTTTTCCTCGTCCGGTGTCAATAATTGCGCTTCGCACAGTCGTGCCAAATGCGATGGGAGATCTGGAGCTTTCGATGGCTTAACATTCGTTTCGTTCAGTCCTGTCCCGAAAAGATAGTCTCCCAGAATTTCCGATTCTGCAGTTGGCTCAGAGAATGAACCGCTGGCGATGAACTCAATTTTCAGTGCTTTGATTTTCTTGGAAGCAATTTCAACGTCTCTTACCGACCATTGTTCTGGACTCGATAATTGCATGAAATGGACAAATTCATCCTCAACAGTTTTGCGCCGAAACGTCTTTGGCAACTTCCGTATTGCCGGGACTCTCGCGTTAGCTTGGCAATCCAAGCTTGTTTTCTTCCTACTCTTCGAATCGACTAACGTATGGACCATAACTTGCTCCGCGGGTTCGTAAAAGAACAATTTTTGCCTAAGGCTGGCTGCCGGCCACATTTGAGCCTTTGCGAGCTAACCTCCTCTTAAGTATTCGCACAAAACGCTACATTGGATTCGTCCAAATCGTTCACTAGTTACTTTTACCAGCATCTATACGGAAATTGCAAGCGATTACCGGTTGATAATTCGTCCAAAACAGTCAAATTATTCGCGAATATTTCGGCTCTAGATTATTGATTTTTGCAACTAAAACACGCGAGCGAGGTATTTTTTTATTATTCCTCGCTTACGCTTCATGTCGTCAATAAAGCTATTGATAGTCAGGCGGTACTGCATCGCATACAACTGCTCTGATTGGCGAACTGTTTCCTCAAGACAATTAGCATGACTTTGACCAAAGAAGTACTGATTTTTCAAGGCGGGACCGCCGTTCTTCCGAACGGTTTGTTAGAAGAAGCACAAGTCGAATGCCGCGACGGCATGATTACTTCCATCACCGGTGGCGCCGTTGCAAGTCGTGATAACCGAGTCCCCAAGAACGCTGAGTGTATCGAGTTGCGAGGCGGTTACATCGTTCCGGGATTTGTCGATATCCATGTGCATGGAGCTGATGGAGCCGATTTCATGGACGGGACAGTCGACGCGGTCCGAACGGCTTGTCGAGCGCATGCGAAGCACGGAACGACAACCCTTTTTCCGACCACGACCACTGGAACATGCGAGGAGATCATGCAGATGATTGCAGCTTGTTCGGAGGCGCAATCCAACTGGACTGCAGTCGATGGATCGGTCATCGGAGGTGTGCATCTCTATGGCCCGTTCTTTGCGAAAGACAAGACCGGTTGCCACAGCCCCGAGGTTTGTCGTGACCCCACAGTAGAAGAAACCAATCGTTATTTTAAAACCGGAATGATCAAAATCGCGACATGTGCGGCCGAACTACCCGGTGCAGCCGCATTCTATCGTCGGGCGCATCGTCGAGGCTGCTTGATCACTTGTGGCCATTCGAATGCCAGTTGGACTGAGATGGATCGGGCATTCAAGGCGGGAATGCGGCATGTCGATCACTTCTGGTGCGCCATGAGTTCAGTTTCATCGATCCGCTCTCGGCTGGGTGTTCCCATGCAGGGAAGTATGCTTGAGTATGTGCTCAGCAATCCTGAAATGAGCACCGAAGTGATCGCAGACGGTTGTCATTTGGCTGGCGAACTCTTGCAATTTGCATGGAAGATGAAGACTGCATCGAGGTTGTGTTTGGTAACTGACAGCAATCGAGCGGTCGATTGTCCTCCTGGCAAATATCGTTTCGGCTCAAGCAAGACTGGGACTTGGTTTGAAAGCGATGGACAAGTCGGTTGGGCGAGCAAAGGTAGTTTAGCAAGCTCCGTCCGCGGTATGGACCACATGGTACGGACGATGCACCGGACGACAGCAGTGCCGTTGCACGACATTGTGCGGATGGCAAGCCTAACGCCGGCTGAGCGAGCAGGCGTCGCACATCAGATCGGTAGTTTGGAGGTCGGCAAGCGGGCCGATCTCATCGTGCTCAATCGGCGCCTGGAAGTGAAGCAAGTTTTTCTTAGGGGCAAACGTTTTTTGACGTAACGATGGTAAGTAGGTCCTGCCTGCCGGGCAGGACTTCGAACTCGGCGTGCGGAGGCTTGGACATCGTTGAGGTAAAATGAGCTGCACGTGCCGCCCGGCAGGCGGCACCTACTGCACCTATATGCAGACCACCAGGAACCCCCCGCTTCTCAAATGAGGAAACCAGGAACCGGTTAGCATCTCGCTCGATTGACGATTAAGCCGATAGAATCGTTCGATCACCAAGCCACTAGCTTTCAAATCTCTTCGTAATTCTCGCTCTGAAAAGATGTGGAGAAACATCGACGGCAAACCGCGATACACATAGACGCTATCCCCTAATTCCCAACTTGGATCTCGCATGCCTCGAATCCAATCCATCACCGTTCGCCGCACTCCGCCCGGGTCCCGAAGCCATGAGCCACGATTGTGGACATGAACAAAAAACTTGCCACCGGGCGCAAGGATTCGACGAGCATGCTTCATGAACGAACATCGATTCTTCCTGCCTTGAACCATCCCCAATGAGCTATACATGCACAAAACAGCATCGGCAAAACCATCTGCCAAACACTCCAAATTCGCCATGTTGCTGCGGATCGCAACGACCTGGTTCTGAGCCAATGGTGCCGCTTTGAATTTAAATTCGCGAAGCATTTCCAAACTCAGATCGACGCCAATCACGCGCCAGCCTTGTTCCGCCAACGGAATCAAATTGCGGCCTGTTCCACAGCCGAAATCAACTGCTATCCGACTCGAACCGTCTGGCCGTTTTGCTAATGGACCTAGTTGCTCCGCAATCAACCTCCGGTCCAACTCGAGTAAAGGATGTCCCGCGTGAAATCGATCGTAGTCCGTCGCGATTGAGGACTCGTTGACATAGTCCCATGTCCCGCGCGAGACTCCAGCAGGAAGCTGCCATGTAGCTCGCGTTTGATCGGTTGCTCGGCTTTTAGAAAGCACAATCGTCAGACAAGTTCCTTGATGGGCTGGTAACCGTCATCGACGAGATAGTGCGGGCGACCTGTTGCGTCTCTCACGGTCGTCGTAGCTGCGTTAATACCCAGATTGTGATATAGTGTTGAGATTACTTCTTGGAACGTGACTGGACGCTGTACTGCTTCACCGCCAAAACGATCCGTGGCACCGATGACTTGGCCTGTTTTCATTCCGCCGCCTGCAAGCAGCGCACAAGAAACGTTTGGCCAATGGTCACGCCCACCGTCTTTGTTAATCTTTGGAGTACGCCCGAATTCTCCCCACGCAATCACAGTTGTGCTGTCCAGCATGCCTCGCTCGTCTAGGTCCTCAATGAGCGTGCCGAGAGCTTGGTCGAAGTCAGGAAAGTTCTGCTTGGCTATTTTGAAGTTATTCCCATGCCAGTCCCAAAACGAGTAACTCAGCGTAACGACGCGTACACCCGCTTCAACCAGCCGACGAGCGAGCAAGAACTGTTCGTTCAGTCTTGGGGCCGCATCCCCTTGTTCTTTGTCCGTCCCTTTACCATATCGCTCCCGCAGAGTTGGAGCCTCGGAGGATAAGTCGAGTGCGTCGAGCATCCGGCTTGATGTCAAGATATCGAAGGCGCGTTGCTGAAAGGAATCAAAGCCCTCCATTGACCGACTGCTATCGATATCCCGTCGGAATTGATCGATGCTAGAAAGCAAGGCCTTGCGATCCGCGAGTCTCTGAGATGTGATACTGCCCAGCACCATATCATCCTTGATATCGCCCGATGGGTTGAACGGTGTATGTGCGTGGCCAAGAAAACTTGATTTGCCAAAATTGTAGGGTGTGTGTCTCATCTTCGGAGACAGATTCACGTACGAAGCAAGTGTCGGGTCTTGCGTTCCCTGCAGCTTGGACACTACCGAGCCAAACTCCGGCCAACCACCAGGTGGATTGCGTTCATTCAGTCGCCCGGTCATGCACTGAAACGATTCGTGCCTATCCTTAGCTCCCACCATGGATCGGATTATCGCATACTTGTCTGCCAGTTTCGCTAAGCGCGGAAGATGCTCGCATATTTGCATCCCAGGTACGTTCGTCGAGATTGGTCGGAATTCACCGCGGATCTCGACGGGAGCATCCATCTTGAGATCGTACATATCCTGATGCGGTGGGCCGCCAGGCATATAAACCATGATCACCGACTTGTTTGAGGTACCCGTCTTGCTGGCCGTTTCGGCGCGCAGCAACTGCGACATCGAAAGTCCTGCGAACCCGAGCGAACCGATCTTCAAAAAGTTGCGGCGAGGCAAGCCATCACAGAAGCGGTTGCAGGAGTTGCCTTCGATAGTAATCATCATTTCAGTTTCCGAAAAAATTAAGGAACAGCGGGGATTGACTCAGTCCTTTAACTCAAGCTAATAATTGATATTTCCTTCGGCATTAAAGGTAACGGAGCCATTCTATCAGATGAGGGAACCAACTGTCAAAAAAACAGACTAAAGAAATCGCACTCGCCACCACGAATACGCTCGTTTTCCGGCTCCTGTCTGGTAACGCACTTTCCTGGAGGTTCTGCTTCCCGTGCCGTTAGATCCAACGGCGGAACGGCGGGGAACTTTGTCGTCCGGTTCGCTATCCAATCTCCGTCGGCTCCAATTCTTCAACGCGAGCCATGCAGACTAGCGACAGAAAATACGATTTCAGTTTACCGTCCTCTGCGCGATAAAGGACGTGAGCGTATATGGGTGTAACCAAGCACCACTCAAGCGACTGGATGATGTGTGTGCTCGCGTCATTCATCGTTACCCGTACAGGCCCACGGCGAATGATTTCGATCAAGTCTTCGCGAATCATCGCTTTAAACCTCTTGTTAGCCTGGAGCTGCCGGCGCGGCAATCAAGTAACCGATCAATGCATTAAACAAGATATTGTCACTACAGTCGATAGGCAAGGGGCGAACGGAAAAAGTTAAACGTTGACGGTCGAATCCGTTGACGAATCATTGGAATGACGGCATACCCGGTTTCTTCTTCGTCGGGCCGCAAAAGTTAGCGAATCGAGTGATCCATCCAACTCTGATATAATGCATATTTCACAGGGCGAACTAGCGATCGATCGCTATCTTCGCGTCAAAGTTTGGCTTGAGACAAGCAATCGATAAGGCTGACATGTTAAGTTTTAGCAGGTTCAATTCACACGTTGGCTCCGTTGCCATTCTAATTGGAATTCTTAGCCCCACAATTCAAGCTGCGACGGATTCGGAATTGCCATTGCCGCATTGGATCTGGACTACCGCTGACGACATGACACCTAGTGGGGAAGATCCTCCCAAAACGCCGGTGGTATTCCAACGTGAATTGGAAGTGAACTTACCGGTGCGTTCGGCAGTCATCCGATTGGCGGCTGATTTCTGCTCTGCCACGGTTAACGTCAATGATAAATACCTCTTTGCTATCGAACCGTACAGCCAGACGATTGAAGTGGATGTCACCGATGCAGTGCAGCTTGGCAAGAACAATTTTCGAATCGAGGCCATTCCTATTTCGGGTCCGTCCGCAATCGCAGCTAGCCTATCCATTGGTGTCGCAAACGAAAGCAAAATTCAATCCATCGTAACTGATGATTCATGGAACTTTGCGTTAAGGTCAGGTATAGCCAGCAGCGCATCGAAAATGAAGCCGATAGTCTCGCTGGGGACGGTAACGCCAGAACTTTGGGAAATCGGTCGTCGTTCATCCAAAGTGGAGCCGACCGAGAACTACGAGCAGTGGCGACAAGCGGTTGCCGGAAAATCGGTAGAAGGAAATCGATTTTGGACAGCACCTGGTTTTGAGATATCGCTCGTCCGAACAGCAACTTCGGAGGAAGGTTCTTGGGTGAGCATGGCTTTCGATCCGCAAGGGCGATTGACGATCGCTCGTGAGGAGAAGGGTTTGTTGAGAATGACATTGGACGAACCAGCGAAGTCGGTTGAAAAGGTCGAAGTGATCAACGACCAACTGCTCGAATGTCGAGGCTTACTCTACGCTCACAATGCTTTATATGCTAATGCAAACAATTCGAAAGGGCTGTATCGACTTCGAGATACCGATGGTGACGATACGCTCGATGACGTCCAACTGCTAAGAGAGTTTCCCGGCGGAACTGGTCACGGTCGAAATGATTTGTCGCTTGGAAGAGACGGCTGGATTTACTCAATTCACGGCGATTCCGTCGAGGTACCGAAAGACGACATGGTCGATCGAACTTCACCTTTTCGAGATACGATTCGGGGGCGAGCAGGGCAAGGGCATGTGATACGAACGGACCCAAATGGCAAGCAATGGGAGATCGTGTGTTCGGGTCTGCGAAATCCATTTGGGTTGGCGATGAACCCTGACGGCGATTGGTTTACCTACGATGCAGATGCAGAGTTTGATATGGGATCGGCGTGGTACCGTCCAACGCGAGTTGTGCAATTGCTCTCGGGAGCCGATTACGGTTGGCGAGCTGTAACGGGGAAATGGCCACCTTATTTTCCTGACCATCCAGACAATGCGATGCCAACACTCGATATTGGTAGGGGTTCCCCAACCTCAGTTCTGTTTGCAACCGAAGCAAGATTCCCTGAAGCCTATCGTCGATCACTTTTGATTCTTGACTGGACGTATGGACGCATTTTGGCCGTCCATATGTCACCGAGAGGGGCGGGCTATCGAGCTAGCGCGGAGACATTTTTGCAAGGACGACCTCTGAATGTGACCGATCTGACGATTGGTCCAGATGGTGCGCTTTACATTGTGACAGGAGGTAGAAAAACGCAGTCGTCACTCTACCGAATCGCCTATATTGACAAGTTGGAGCCAGCTAACTCGCCTTCCGTTCACGAGCAACATTGTGCGGCACACGCTTTGAAAGCCAAGCAGATTCGTTCCCAATTGGAAGAAATGCAAACCGCGATGGGCCAGGCAAATATCGAGTTAGCTTGGTTGCATTTGGATTCTCCAGACTGGAATATCCGAAACGCGGCACGCACTGCGATTGAGCATCAACCGATAGCAACGTGGCGTGACCGAGGGCTGTCTGAATCCCGCACAACTGCAGCCATCGAAGCCTGTCTCGCTCTTGTTCGAAGCGGTGACCCATCCGTTACCGCAACTGTCTTGGATCGTTTGCTAGAAATGAAACCAGAGGTTCTTGGGCTGAGCCAAGCGTGGGGGATGGTGCAATGCTATATGTTATTGGAGTATTCAGCATCAGAGGAACTTCAGAGCCGGAAAACGAGAATCGTAGAGCAGCTTGAATCACTCGTTTCTCATTTGACTTCGCCGGTAATCGGGCATGGCCGATGTGGAACGAGCGCCAATCTATTGGGTACATGCGCTTCGATTCTTACATCTCTCGGCTCGTCGACGATTGTTTCTTCTGTTTCAAAAAGCTTGCTAACCAGACCGGTTCAAGAACAGCGATTACACGCCCTGTTGGCCTTACGAAAAGCTCAAATTGGCTGGACCACTGAGACTCGCAAGCAGTATTTCCGAACGCTCAATGAAGGATCGAGTTTTTTGCGTGGTGAAGGGATGCAGAAATTTTTGAACCAAATCCGAAGCGACGCGACGGCAAAATTGAGCGACGAAGAACGCGAGGAACTGGCCGATTTGCTCGATCCAAAAGTCGATTCGACCGAGGAGCTGCCGATTGTTGTTTCTCGCCCGACGGTCAAGCAATGGACGATGGACGAACTCGTCCCTCGATTGTCGAGGGATTCGTACCGACCTGACGTCAAGCGAGGTGAGGGCGTTTTTGCTGAAGCGTTGTGTAGTCGCTGCCATCGAAGCGGAGCACGTGGCCCTGCTGTTGGACCCGACTTGACTCAGATTGCCAGTCGTTTTAGTCGCAAAGATATTTTGCATTCGATCATCGAACCGTCGCATGTGGTTGCCGAAATCTATCGCAAGGTTCAAGTGTCGACCGTGGATGGACGCGTTATCGTTGGACGTATCCTGATCGAAGGCGATTATCGTTCTCAAAAACTTCAGATTGCAACCGACTCGCTAAAAGACACAGAAACAATCGAAATCGACAAGAGCGAGATCGAATCGGTTCGAGAATCACTTGTTTCACCTATGCCCTCCGGGCTTGTGGATGGTTTTCAAGCCAACGAAATTTTCGACTTGCTCGAATACTTGACGGCAGGAACGTCTGTAGTTCCTCGTTGACTGCTTTTTAAAAGGGCCCGCGATCTGCGCTAATCGCTCCGATCGGTTAAACATGCTTCAAGCATCGCGAATTGTTTAACCCGCGCAGCGGCTGACACGCCAGGGCAACGCCCTATCATTCCGGCAATTCCCTTCCCATTGTCTCGGGTAGGAACGCAAGAAATAACAATCCTAACAAGAACATACTTCCTAAGTACGTTACCGCAAGACGCAGATCAAGTGTCGACTTCATCCAGGCGGATAGCCAGATTAGCACGGGCGCTGCCAGGATTCGCCCAGTGTTAAAACAAAAGCCTGAACCGGTGGCCCGCAGATGGGTCGGGAAAAGCTCTGGGAAATAGACCGCATAACCTGCATGAATGCCTTGTGCGAAAAAGCCAAAGATAGGAAGTAAGCAAAGTAGCAACGCATAGCTGTTGAAATAGGAGGGTAACCAACAGATAATAGGCGTCATAACAAACGCTACCACATGCATCATGACGAAAGTCCTTTTACGCCCAATTCTAACGCTTAGCGAACCAAAAGTCAGCATTCCAATACCTGCTCCAGCCGTTTGAATAAAACCGAATGCAATCTTGGAACGGGCCGGAATGTTGTCCTCACCGAGGCGTTTTAACATATCAGCAGCAAGGTCTTGTCCTGCAATCACCACGCCCCAGAATGTGGCCAGTCCAACCATGGCCAGCATCGCTCCGAAAATGGCTCGCGAGCGCCATCGCGGCGTGCCGAGCAATTCGGAATAGCTGCCCAAGCGTTCTCGCTTGTTTAACTTAGCGTCTTTCCAAGCGTCTGGCTCTTTGATACTCACACGTACCCAGAGCACGAGCAGCGCAGGGACGACACCCAACATGTAAGCTGTTCGCCAATTCGTACCCACTAAGAGCCCTGCAGCCGCTGCAAGCCAGAGTCCAAAAACACTTGTTGCATGGAAGATGCCTCCCGCTCGTTCGCGGGCGTTCTGCGGGAAAACTTCGGCTACTAAGGCTGCTCCCACCGCCCACTCACCACCTACTCCCATCGCGACCAGAAATCGCAAAACTCCTACATGCCAAATCTCGGTGGAGAATGCCGTAAGACCTGAGAAAATGGAATAGAACAAGATGGTCAGTGCCATGACGGGATTGCGTCCCCATTTGTCGGCAAGCGAACTAAAGGCCCATCCGCCCAAGGTGCCTCCAAGCAGAAAGATGCCGAGAAAACGTTCGCCCCAGATGCGGACCAAAGGGTCATCGGCCTTGACTCGCAACAGTTCCGGTAGCATGTCCGCGCGAGTGATGTTGTAGAGCTGTCCCTCAAAAGCATCGAACACCCAACCCAACGAAGCAACGATGAGGACGAGCCACTGGTAACGTGTGACGTCGCGATACCACCGATTATTGGAAGCGGTCAATGTCCTCGTCACAGATGCGGTGCACTAATTTGCATGTTCAAGTTCATCAATCGAAACCATGCAGACGAGCGCAAGATGCTTGGCACGCAATTTGCCATCTTCCTGATCCTTGACCAGTACATAAGCCGCGATGTCGGAGATCAAACAAAACTCAATTGTCGGAATCACGTAACTAGTTCCATCGTTCATTCCCACGCGAACCGGCCCGCGCCGAACAGCTTCCAAAAGTGTCTTTCGATCCATTCTATGATCCCTCGTTCACTTGGCTGTGAAACGGTCCAGGCGGAATAAGTAACAACATCACATGGAAAACTATCGATCAAATGATGAATTATTGACAAAAATGCTGATAAAGTCAAGTAAATTTCGAATTGGATTTGGAGCCTCCTCTCCTATTTGGCTAACCCCGACTATTCACCGGGGTCAGCCGAATGGCGTTAGCCTGGGCTGTTAAAAAATCGGGGTTGACACAACATTTGGTTGATTCGGTTTTGTTTCGCAGGCCTGCCGTATGTAGCCAGAAAACCTGAACGATCCGCAGCACAAGGCCAACAATGTTGTAAAAAACCCCGCTTATCGGGGCGCCGGACAAAAGGGA
>JAYTVL010000475.1:0-3964 GCA_043744075.1 Pirellula sp.
CGAGGCAACGAGTCCCGTATGCGACGCAAATCGCAGGGACTCGTCGCCTCGTCCACTACTATCAAACCCTAAATCTTAGCTGTCACAATGCACGAGTGCGTAATCATTTCCGAGTTGAGGCACTAGCGTCATAACCCGAATCTCTAGAACTTTCGGCGGCATTTGGAACCGATTCGTTGCATTAGCATCCAAACTCGGGGTTGTTGTTCAGTCAAATTCTCAGGAATCTGGTTAAAATTGGGGTTTCCAAGCCTTGAGTTGCGGTTTTTTGTCAGTTAATAGGCCTTTGTCATGCTACGCGGTCTTGTCGATTCCTTGAAAAAAGCCAGGGCAGTTGCAAGCAAACCGTCCCGAGCCAACCGGCGTTTGCGAGTGGAGTCGCTCGAACCTCGAAACCTGTTCGCGGGATTGCCGTTTGGAGCCACACCTGAGGATACCGGTGAGTTCCTCCTTGGGCGTGTCGCTGTGACGCCCGTCTTCCTCGAAAGCAACGGCCAAATCGACCAGAGCACCGAAAACTGGACAGCCATGCAAAAAAAATCTGTTCTGAATAATATCAGCACTGGATTGAATTGGTGGAAGCAGCTACTTGCCACAAAGAGTTCTATTCACTCGCTTGATTTCATCATTGATACGACCTACGTCGAAACACCAGCTCCCACACCCTACGAACCGATTTCTCGAATCTCAAATAGCTATGTGGATTGGGTCTCGCGGTTTCTTGTTGATACTGGATTCTCGCAGAGCAGTCAATTGGAGACCAATGTTCGAGCGTTTAACAATTCTCAGCGCATGAAGTTAAATACCGACTGGTCGTTTACAATCTTCGTCGTCAATTCCCAAAATGATTCCGATGGGAACTTTGCATCCGGTGGTTCATTCGATCGCGCATTCTCGTTTGCCGGTGGCCTGTTCGAGGTGGTACCCTCCACTCGCCCAGCGTCGATCTTTGCACACGAAACGGGACACATGTTTTGGGCTCGGGATGAATACACCGGCGGTTCCAACTACTTCCAACGACGTGGTTATTACAATGTTCAAAACAAGAACGCCATCGACTTGAATCCAACGCCAGGCTTCGTGCAAGCGGACAGCATAATGTCCAGCAACGCAGCCCTTGACCGGGCCTTTCAAAATGTCACAACATCCGATGCCACACTCGCTCTTGTCGGTTGGGTTGATTCCGATGGCGATGGGATCTTCGATGTTCTCGACGTCCCCTTGAAACTGGAGGGGCTTGGTCAACTCAATGCCGCCGGAACACTATACAACTTCACGGGGCGAGCTTCCGTCCAGGCATTGCCAAACGTCAATAGCTCGGGGCTTCAAAACGATATCACTCTTAACCGAATCGGTCGCATCGAGTATCGTTTCAACAACGGTAGTTGGCAAACAAGTTCAACTTCAGACCAGTATCAGGTCGACTTGAATTTGAACATCCCCATCTCTTCGGATATGACTGGCACGATCGAAATTCGTGCCGTAGAAGCAACCAATGGGATTACGAGCAACATCTTTTCTTCAACACTTGGACTAATTCGAAGTACCGCCGCAGTGCCGGGAATCCAAGGCCTGGTTTGGAGCGATCAAAACCGTGACGGTCAATGGCATGCAACTGAATCTGCAGTTGCGGGCGCTCGCGTTCGTTTGGTGGACAGCAACCGTCAACAACTTGCGCTGCAGAACAAAATCGAACCTGATAACTTTCCGGAAGGGACAATTCCGACCAACCAAAATGGAGTGCTCATAGAAGCGATCGGCGACGATGCCAACGGGACAGTCGGCGTGTTCGCAGATGCTTCTGCAACAACGGGTACCAAAGTCTTTCGGCCCTATTCGTACGTGCAGTCTGGTTTCCCAGACAGTTTTTTTGGCGATCAACTACAATTAAAGATTACGTTTCCGCAAGCGGTTTCCAGCGTATCTATCGACGCGATAGCAGTTAACGATAGTACTGTTGGACGATTGGATGCTTACAGTGCGGACGGCAAGATAGTACGCCGGCATCAAACGATTTCGTTGAATACAGGCGGAAAGGCCACGATGCAGGTGACATCGGACGTTGCTGACATCGCCTATGTGGTTGCGAGAGGCACAAAGAATTCACGCATTAAACTGGACAATTTGGTGATCGGTCCTGCAACCGAAGCGACGACTCAGACCAATGGCAGCTATCTGTTGGCCGGCATACCAACAGGAACCTATCAAGTCGAAATAACTCCGCCATCGAACAACTACGAAACGGTTCAGCCGAGCACCGGTATTCGCTCATCCTCGGTGGTCATTGGAACACCGAGCACTCATGTCGATTTCGCACTTGCACTTTCGTTTTGGCAAAATCAAACCCAGCGATACGACGTCAATAACGATGGGTTGATTTCCGCTATCGATGTCTTGATTGTGATCAACGAGATAAACCGCAATGGAGCCAGACCGCTTGCCGGCACTACGCTAGTACCGCCTCCATACTACGATGTCGACGGAAATCGCAGCATCGAGCCGCTGGACGTTTTGATTGTCATCAACTACATCAACGCTCACCCTGAAAACGGAGAGGGAGAGTCTTCACCGCTCTACAGTGTTGACTTAGCAGACGAAGTGTCGCCTTTCGCTCTGCGAAAGTTGCGTGGAGATCGCTACTTTTGCGGAGCAAAAGGCGACAAATCCGACGGAAGGCCGATTTGATGGCGATCAGCGAGAAGTATCCGATTTAGCAATCTATTCAGCGGCATTAGAGCCATTCGGTTATATTTGTTGCTCCATTTCTGGTTGTTGCCTTACGCTAAATCCAATTTATGAGCTCTTCAGATCCGCTTGATTCGAATTCTTCTGCGTCTGCCGACGATCAATATGGCACAGAGAACTTCTCGTCCGAGCCAGCTAAGCCAGCTTCCCAGTTGCCTGGCGAAGAGCCAGACATGTACGCCACCGACAATAGTGCTGCAGTACCGGGGGTTTACACTCAACTCGGCCGTTATCGCATTGATCATTCGTTGGGACGCGGCGGTTTTGGCGAAGTGTTCCAAGCATTTGATAACGATTTGCAACGTGCAGTCGCAATCAAAATTACGTTTGCTAATATGCTTGCGACCAAGGATCGCGATGCGTTTCTCAACGAAGCCCGAATCGTGGCGTCGCTCGATCATCCTAATATTGTTCCTGTCCATGACGTGGGACAAACTCCCGATGGCGACTATTACATCGTTTCGAAACTCATTGATGGCTCAGACTTGGCATCGCGACTTCGGAACAATAGGCCTGATCGCGACTTGTCTTTGGAGATTGTCGCGGCTATCGCCAATGCATTGCACCATGCACACTCCAAAGGGCTTGTGCACCGCGATGTCAAACCTGGCAATATTTTGCTCGATCGCGACTCTCGCCCATTTCTTACGGACTTTGGCATCGCCATGCGCGAAACAGAGCTCGGAGGTCACGGTCCTAGCTCCGGTACGCCAGCCTACATGAGCCCAGAACAAGCTCGTGGTGAAGGGCATCGCGTCGATGGTCGAAGCGATATCTACAGTTTAGGTGTGGTGCTGTACGAATTGTTGACGGGCCGTAGACCGTTTCGATCGAACAGCTTGATCGAAATGATTTCGCTCATTTCCTCACACGATGTCCGCACTCCGCGAATGTTTGACGAGACGATTCCATCCGAACTAGAGCGTATCTGCCTCAAGGCTTTGGCTCGCCGGTCAGCAGACCGTTACCCAGTAGCCCACGATTTCGCCGAAGAGTTAACGTGGTTATTGAACAGCCACAGTTTACCGAAGTCGAAGCCAATCGTTGCTGTTTCGTCGCATACAGAAGTTAACCTCAAACCGGTCACTCCGCCAACGGGTGATCATGCTAACGAAGCGACTGATTCTCATAAGTCCGGTCCGACCCGCGTTATCCCCAAGGGACTGCGTTCCTTTGATAGCAACGATGCAGTGTTCTTTCTCGAATTGTTGCCCGGTCC
>JAYTVL010000476.1:0-3963 GCA_043744075.1 Pirellula sp.
ATGAAATCGGAAAAATCAAACCAGCCCCGCTGGCCGGGTTGCCGCTGCGCTGCGAAAATCAAGCTCCGACAAACAAGCGTTCGCTTGTTTAAGGGCTAGTGCCGTCACTTATACGCGTTGGAGTACTAATATGGTATCAACGGCTTCAGCATTGAGCTTTTGTGTTGCATCAATGTCGTACCAAAAGTCGTGAACTGCAATCAGCTTGAACTTCTTGGCCTTCGCAATAAGACTCTTTAGTTGCGGGGCAGTGTAGATTCTCAGTGTGATGTGGTCGGACAATCGAAACGACTCCTGCTTCTTCTTGACGAGCATCGAAATCCTCAGTTTTTCCAATCGGGTCTTCATGCTGGTTTCGACAACCGTCAGTGCGTAGTAAACGGACAGTTCTTCATTCTTGGCGGCCCATCGTTCTGTCCCCCAAAGATCTCCATCGATCGGGAGCAGATGCAAAGACAGCACAAAGACACCGCCTAGCTTGAGGTGCTCTGCAACACAATCCAAATGCGCAAGAGCCGCTTCTTCGGATTCCAAATGCCTAAAAGTATTGATGGCGTTGACAGCCGCATCGAATGGTTGATCGAACTTGAAGTTCGTCATATCCCCAACCACCGTTTCGCCTTTTACCCCGAGCTTCTTAAGCTTTTTCTGACAGTATTCCAAAGCTGTTCTATTGAGGTCTAGGCCGGTCATCGAGAACCCTCGAGTCGCCATTTCACAAACAAGTCTACCTGAGCCGCATCCCAGTTCCAAAACGTTGTTGACTGGATACGGGACATACTTTTTAAAGACTTTTTCCAAGAATTTGGATTCTCTTGGAGTCTCTTTTAAAAAGCCAAGTTCGTATAGTTGAGGATAGTCATACCATGATTTGATCGTCTCGCTTTGAACCTTTTTCGTGGCTATTGGCCTAGCCGCTTTTGGCTTGGGTTTAGTTGATTCTCCAGATGCACGTTTCTTCCTGGCAATTTCCGCCTTTTCAATTTTTTTTGTCGCAATTTTCCGCGAGTTTGTTTTCTTGGCTGTTTTTCGAGTCGCAACGTTGTTCGTAGTCAATATCCACTCCCAATAGAATCGTAATGTTTATACAGGCTGCGATTGTAGAACGATTATGTATTTAGAGGCAGCGGACTATTGGAAAACTCTTCAAAACGCTCCCGCCAATCGGAAATAGATTCCGGTTCCATCGCTACAATCAATCGAAATCGCATTCTACGAATCACGCCTTTTTCCATGAATCGACCAAACACTCGCATTGCAAGACCGTCTTTCTCTGGCATGATATGACAGTCCTGTTGGTCCAATGGATGAACCATTACTCCCAGACGACACGATTCACTCGCCCAACAATTCTCGACCAAGGCTTTGAACCGTTCACCTTTGATTTGCAATTCTAGCTGAGGATGAGAATCCAGAAACGATGTCTGGATACTCAACCAAATCTCCATTGCAACAGCCTTGGGAGGAGCCTCATCAAGCAGACGTATGTCGATTTGGTAACCGAAACGCCCTGGAGCCAATTCCGGGAAAATCGCGATCAAATCCTTTTGTCGTACGTAAGCGTCCCCAAACTGCAATCCAGCGGCGGAATGAACTCCATCCGATTCGCTTGGAGTGATTCCAACACTAAGCACGGGCCCACTAAGCACGGGCCCACTAAGCACGGGCCGTTGAGAAGCATAATGGATTTGAATCAACGGCCGACCTGACTCATGTGCCAAAGCGACGTCAACGGACCAATGTGACCCATGCCAATGCGCGGTACTATCTCGAAGGTCCCAACTCATCGCCGTAAACTCTGTATGATGCGTGAAACGATATCCCCGTGTATGGTATCAGAACGTAGCTTAGGCTTCCAGCCTGAGAATGCTTGACTGAAACTCGCAGGCAAGATGCGCAAGATGCCTATGCTACTTATGCTACGTTTAGAAGCAGCGCAAAGTGAGATAGCCTTTTTTCTTTACACCAGAAGCTCGATATGGAAATTTCGATTGAAAAAGCAATGCAGACTGCAGTAGACGCGGCTAAGTCTGCTGGTGAGATCTTGTGCGAAATGCTTGAAACCGCATGTGTTAAAGAAAAAGCTCCGAAGGATCTGGTTACAGACGCGGACATAGCCGCTCAAAAGTGCATTGAGAACCGAATTCGGGCGGCGTTCCCGACCCATCATTTTCTGGGTGAGGAGTCTTCACTTACGAATTTCGACCGAAATGCGTTTTCGCTGGTGGATTGGCTTTGGGTCGTGGATCCGCTGGATGGAACTGTTAACTACGTTCATCGCATGCCAAATTTTGCGGTTTCGATCGCACTGATGAACCGAGGTAAAACCATGCTGGGAGTCGTCTATGACCCGGTGTCAAAGGAAATGTATATGGCAACCATCGGCCAGGGGGCAACCGTCAATGGTCGTGAATTGAGATGCAGCGGATGCGCAGAGTTGCATTTTGCATTGGTCGCAGCAAGCTTTCCACCGCAAGTTCAAAGAGATTCAGTCGAAGTAGCACAATTCGTTGAGGTTCTAGTCCGAAGCCAGAGTATTCGCCGTCTTGGTTCCGCAGCGCTCAATTTGTGTTTCGTTGCCCAAGGGAGGCTCGACGCATATTGGGCAGGTTGTCTCAAGGTATGGGATATCGCCGCGGGCTCGCTTATCGCGACGGAAGCGGGTGTGACCCTCACCAAACAGGATGGCCGCCCTTTCGACGCATGGGACGGCGAGTTACTTGCAACTGGATCGAAATCACTAAGTCAAGAGTTGAGCCATTGCTTGGAGTCTGTTCGTTCAACCCACTCGCGAAAGTTACCCCTGGCGTAAAGCCAAATGGCACTCACTTTGAGCCGCAACGCGCTGTGCGGGCTGGAACTTTGAGCCGCAACGCGATAGCTAGCGAACCATTCGTGCGTGACGTAAGACGAGCGGCAAACTGGAATATATCAGGGGACCGGGTGGCACGCCCAGAGCGATGGCGATGGGCCTGGATTTGCGGTACGACGGACATCATTGTCGGTCGTGCCTTTCGACGGACTTGGAAGTCCGTCGTACGGTAAGGTCTTATCTGCCGCTCGCCTAAGCTAAGACGACAGATTAAATTGATTAAGGTAGTGTCGTTCCGCGTCTCGCATGACTTTGGTTTCTTTCGCTTTCTTGTCCCCGAGGCCGATGATGTGCAGCATACCGTGAATGACGTAAAGCAACAATTCATCGTCACCTTGCCAACCGTGTTCTTTGGCTTCGCGATCCGCGGTCTCAACGCTAGCAATGATTTCACCTTCTAAGAAATCATTGTTATTGGAGAGATCAAAGCTGATCACGTCTGTAGCATAGTTGTGCGACAGGTGATTGTTGTTTACCTCGCGAATCTCGAGGTCGCTGATCAACGCAATGGAAATATCACCGTGCACCCACCCGTAATCCTCAGCAATGCTCTGGATAGACTTTTTCATGCGCCGAACATCACAATTTCTGACCAACTCGGAATGATGAATGAGAACTTGAATTGGCATATTGTTAGTCTGGGGAAAGCAGGGGGTTATTAACGGTCACCGCAATTGTACTCGCTAAGGGTATTGGCGGAACTGGCGAATCCTTGCGTAGCATGTGCGCGCACGATTCTTTGGAATCATCGCGAAGAGTGTCAAAATTGGTAAAAACACTTCGTTCTTTGGCCCGTTCTGCCGAAACATACGGTATTCGCAAACCAGGTGTCTGGTCGTACGAGGGGGGCCACGTTCAGCGAGTTCGCTATCACTTTGTTAGCTATGACTCGTTGGACGATTGGTAATCCGCTCGCAGTCGATCCGGTCAGGAAAGTTTGCAGGTGCTCAGGTACTAGACAACAGCTCCAAAGCGCCGTTTTACCCGCAACATAAACCGTAGGAGGGTTTCCATGCGACGATTCTTTTTGGGCATGGCGATCGCCTCGCTGACCGCCGGTGCTCCCTTGACGGCGTTCGGTGGAGATCGCG
>JAYTVL010000477.1:0-1244 GCA_043744075.1 Pirellula sp.
ACATCTGAGCCGCTTTGCTCGACCAGTCCGGTTTCAATAGCTGTCAGATTTCCATTCGAGTCGAAGGTGCGCTTGGTGACGTTGTTGTTGCGATCACGAATTCTGGTTGGTTGCGATGCCGCATTGACCGTATAGGCTGACGAAGTGCTATCCGATGTATACGTAACGAGAGTTGGGCGTCCGCTCGAATCGTAGGTATAGCTGAAGGGCGAACCAGACTCCGAAGCACCGGTGGGAGCAATTTCCTTTTGGATTTGCGTCCATGTCCCATCTTTGCCATAGACGTTGGCGTCCATTGTTAGGTCATCAATAACATACTCGAACGCGAAGACTAAGTTGTTTGCAGATGTCGAAACAAACCGAGCAGGTTTGTTTCGTGCGGAATCTACCATGCGTTCGTATTGTTTCCATTGCGGTAATGCTACTCCTCCCCCTACATTCCAGGCGGTGACGTCCTGTTTGCTGCCATCTCCATAATGGACCGTCATTTTGCCTTCGCTAACAATCATTTTCTCATCGAGTGAATAGTCTGTTGGAATAAACTGTTCCCATAACGTTTCGCTGCTGCCATTCACACGGCGCATGATTTCGCCTGGCACTTGCAAACTGATCAGCGGAGGATTCGCGCTGGTATCACCTGCGTAGTTGGTGCGGGTATAGTAGCTGCCGTCGACCTCCCGAACGTATGGATCGGAAATGGCCGTGATGTTCATTCCGTATGTGGAACTATAGGACAGCCCGTAGGTGGCTTGCGCACCGCCTGGATAATTAACGGACGTCAATCGTGTAGAATTGTACGAGAATGTTGTTGATACCGAGTCGTTGCGATCGATCTGAGTTACACACCAACGGCCGCTGTGCTGAGCGGAGTCGTACGTAAAAGTCAATTGATTGCTGTAGGAATCGGCTATCGTATCGATTTGCCATTGTCGATCCGGGGCTGCATCCATTTGAGTTTGAGTCCAAGACTTGTATGCAACGGTGGTCTCTTTGCCATTTAGATCGACGAGCTTGGTGAGCCTGCCTGCGTAAACGGGGCTTGCATTACTTGGCGCGATGTTGACCAGTCCGTATATCTCTTTTAAGCCGGTCAGATGCGTCAATTCGAAAGTAGCAGCTTGAGAAATGCTCGTAACGACAGAACTCGAACGGGTGCAACCGGCTGAGCGATAGGGTTCGTCATGCGGCGAGTTGGAATGAGTCGAGGAAGTTGGTGCGTTTATCGCCGTATAACGACAAGACAC
>JAYTVL010000478.1:0-14101 GCA_043744075.1 Pirellula sp.
AGTGGATCTTGTTAAAGATCCGGAATCGCAAGGATCTTTAACAAGATCCACTACGGTTCAGCAGAATGCGGTTCTTCGCTTTTGCGCCCAGCAAACCATGGGTACAAGACCGGCAAAACAAGCGTTGACAACAGAGTCGATGTTATGACTCCGCCAATCACGACGCTGGCTAACGGTCGCTGAATCTCGGCACCGTCTCCGTGCGAAAAAGCCATCGGAATAAAACCAAAGGCGGCCACAAACGCTGTCATCAATATCGCCCTAAGTCTCGATAACGCCGTCCCACGAACGACTTCCGCCATCGACAAGCCTCGAAGCCTTCGTTGTTCCGCTGCGCTTACCCAAACCAAACTATTAAGCACAGCCACGCCAAACAAAGCGATAAAACCCACGCCCGCCGAGACACTAAATGGCAAGCCACGAATCCATAACGCAAAAACACCGCCCGACGCAGCAACCGGAATCGCAGCAAAAACTAAAATTGTCAACGGAATGGAATTAAAAGTCAGATACAACAATACTCCAATCAACAACAAAACGATCGGCGTAATGAGCGATAACTTGAGCGTGGCTTTTTGGAGGCTCTCAAAATCTCCTCCCCATCGTATTTCATATCCTTCGGGCAACTCAACCTCCTCGGCAACGCGAGCCTGAGCCTCTCCGACAAAACTTGAGACGTCTCGACCTCGAACGTTTGCAGATACAAAGGTTCGCCTCCGATTCCGTTCATGTTCGATAGCTGGCGGCGTTTCCCTTGGCTCTATCGTAGCCACGTCCTTGAACGGAATCGTTTGGCCTTGCCTAGTTGCCAATGGCATCATGCGAATCCGCTCTATGTCTCCACGGTAAACCTCTGGTAGCCGAATGACGATTGGAAAACGAGCACGTCCGATGTATGCGGTTCCACATTCAAGCTGCCCTAACGACTCGACAGTTTGCATGATCAGAGATGCGTCTACACCATAGCGAGCTAACGCAACTCGATCTACTTCGATTCGCAGCGTAGAGAGATTGGCTTGGTAGTCCGCTTTCACATCCGCGTGCCCTGGAATCTTTTGAATGACATCGACAATTTTTTTCGACAGCGTCGAAAGCATTTGCAAATCGTCGCCGTAAATCAGAATTGCAACGTCCGCCTTAACTCCAGCAACCAGTTCGTCGACTCGCATTTCGATCGGCTGCGTAAAACCAAAGACGGCGCCGGGAATCGAGCTCTCCAGTTCTTTCGAAAACGATTCGATGAGGGTGTCGCGGGTTACGCCTGCTGGCCATTGTTCTTTTGGATGTAGCATGACCCAAACATCGGTTTGATGGACGCCCATGATGTCGTTTGCGATTTCCGGTCGGCCTGTTTTGCAAAAAACGGTTTTCACTTCTGGATGACGTTTGACGATCCCCTCGATTCGCGTCGTCATATTGACAGAGTCCTCTAACGTAGCGCTAGGCAGCCGGACCGCTTCGATGAGCAAGTCTCCTTCTTCGAGCCTCGGCATGAATTCACCACCGAGCTGCAACGCAATTGGAATTGCAATTACCGTTAAGCAGACCGCCAGGACACGGGTTACCATCGGGTTTGCTAAAACGAAACCGAGGATCGGTTGGTAGATCGCCAACGCAATCCGCATGACAGAACTTTCCCGATCACCATGTTTGTTTCGAAATGGCAAAAACAGGGAAGCGAGTGCAGGCATCACCGTCATCGACACAATCAATGACCCTAGCAAGCACAGCAACACCGTTACGGCCATTGGGAAGAACAATTTTCCAGCGCTGCCGTCCAGCATTAGAATGGGCAGATAGACCACTGCAATAATTAATTCGCCAAAAAGAGTAGGCTTGCGGACTTCGATGGATGCATCGCGCACGATGGACTCGCGTGTTTCGTCCTCAGTCGCCATTCCAAGTCGGTGCGTGCAATTCTCGATCATGATCACCGATGAATCGACAATGAGTCCAAAATCGATGGCTCCCAGGCTCATCAGCGAGGCGGAAATACCCAAGGCGTACATTGAACTGACTGCGAACAACATCGATAGCGGAATTGCGATCGCTGTGATGAGTCCCGCCCGAAACGATCCGAGGAACAAAAACAAAATCACGATGACTAACCCGCCACCCTCGAGCAGGTTGCGACCGACGGTTGTGAGCGCGCGATTGATCAACCCCTCGCGATCATAAATGACTTCAATCTCAACTCCCTCGGGAAGCGTCGCCTTGAGCTCCTTCAACCGTTCTTTGACTCGTTTTACAACGATGCGAGGATTCTCACCGACCAACATCATGGCCATACCGACAACAATTTCACCCCGTGCATCGCGCGTGGCGGCCCCCTGACGCAGAAGAGCTCCTTCAGCAACTTCGGCGACGTCTTTGATCAATACAGGTGACCCCTCGTCAGCCGATCGCAACACAATTTGGCGAATGTCCTCCAGTGATTGTAGTAAAGCGTCACCTTGAATAAAACGCTGCTGACTCCCAGCGATCATGTAACCACCGCCCGTCGCCATGTTGTTGCGAGCGACACTCTTTGCAATGTCATCCAGCGTCATATCCATCGAACGCAAACGTTCCGGGTCTGGTCGAATTTCAAACGATTTATAGTAGCCACCATGTGCGTTGACGTCGGTTACACCCTTCACCGCTCGGAGGGCTGGCGAAATTTCCCACTCCAAAATCGACCGAAGTTCTGTAGCGTTATAGCGACTAGGGTCGCCTCGAACCTCGAATTGCAACACCTCACCTAAGGCTGTCGAAAGTGGCCCCAATTGCGGTCGGTCCACTCCGCCGGGCATGGCATCAATCGCTGATAAACGCTGATTGATAAGCTCGCGTGCCCAATAGAGATTGGTCCCTTCGTCGAAGACAACAGTGATCAACGAGATTCCTAATCGAGAAATGCTTCGCAACTCCTCCGTGCGAGGCAACCCATTGAGTTGCTTCTCTAGCGGTTGCGTTACGTAACGCTCTACTTCTATTGGCGAGAGGGAACCTGCCGAAGTTACCACTTGCACCTGAACATTGGTCATATCGGGGATTGCGTCTAGCGGCAATTGAAAGCTCGAATAGACCCCTGCGACCGAAACGGCCAAGGCAGCAAAGAGCACCAGCCATCGAAATCGGATCGACGCCTCAATGAGTTTTTGGAGCATTGACTTATTCCTTTTCCAAGAACGCTTGGCTTGCGATCTGGAATACACCGTCGACGAGAATGGTCCAGCCGATTTCCGCTCCCTCGGCGATTTCCACCTTAGTCTGTTGGCGTCTCCCAACTTTGATCGGAACTAGGCGGAACTCTTCGTCCGATTCTTGGCGAACGAGATAGTCCTTTCCATCGTTCGAAAAGACAGCTCCCGTTGGAACAACGATTCCGTCTCTGGGGCGAGACAAAATGAGTCGGGCTATCATGCCCGGTCGAAATCGCAAGTCTTGGTTGGCAATCGACGCTGTCAATCGAATACTGCCGGTCGCAGATTGAACGGTCCCACCCACCATTTCAATCTTGGCCGGTATGTGACCGAGGGATTCAAGCCCAACGATTTCGGCTGCGATCGCGTCCCCTGCGCACAGCTGCAACAAGTCCCAATCTCGCTGCCTTAAATCACCAACGCACCAAAGTGATGTGATGTCTGCAACCAGAACAACCAATTCCCCCGTCGATGCGCGTTCGCCATTCGCGAAATAGCGTTCCAAAACAATTCCATCACCCGGTGAGAAATGAACAAACCTGTCGGGCAACTGCTCATTCATGGGTTTAGTCGCTAATTTCTCGTCCCATGTTTTCATCCCAAGATAGCGACGCATATCCGACTGAATGCTTTGCAATGCCCCCTCCGCGGCTGCCAAGTCGGACTCTGCAGCGAGAATCGCTTGTTGGATATCGAACCTTGATTGTTCAATTGCACCACGCAAGACTGCACGCGCCCCTTCGCGGTCAGTGGTCCGTTCGATCATTGCCTTTTCCGCCATCACTCCAGAGTTGATGGCCCGTTCGGAGATTTGCGACATCTGAGTAGCCGCCCAATACTTTGCATACGCAGACAGAATTTTGGCGCCGTAGTCGGCCGTTTGTACACTCGGCGGTGGCAGCCAATCTCGGCTTGGCTTGTCGGACGTAGCTTCGATCTTTTCAATGATCTCTTTGACACGCATTTCGATTTCGCGATGCCATTCGACGGAGCGTTTTGCTTTTTTGGTGAGCAGTTGTTGACGCATAAGTCCACCGCGCAATGTGGTCAATTGAGAGGAGGACATTTCTAGGAGTGGCTCGCCTCTTCGAATCGATTGGCCAAGCGGCCGAGATAGCTCCTCTACGATTACGTCCGCGGGTGCGGTGACGGCATAGTGCCGGGCTGGATCCAATTCCAGTTTTGCCGGAATCTGCCTATCGTCGTTCCACTGAGAAGCCTGAATGGAACCTAATCGAACTCCCGAGGTACGTTGCAATCCAGTCGACACATGGATCGACAGCGGATCATCGCTTCGGTCAGGCGGTTGTTCGGAAGCCAGCCCATGGCCGTCTGGATTTGATTGCCTTTGGGTCATGCTTTCGGACAAGAGCAATGACCTCAAGCTACCGCTGTTGCGAAGTCCCGCAACGATTCCGATCATGCAACCTATCGGAAGCAAAACGACCAGCCAGGGAATAAATCTCGTGGAGTTCAATTGCAATTTTGCTTTAGAAATGGGTTTGGGTTAACTAGGCTTTGTTTCTAAAGCTATTCAGCAATGAACGTAGCTTAGGCTTCCAGCCTGAGATTCCAGCGTTATCCCTGACAGGCAAGATGCCCAGGATACGTTTAGAAACAGAGCCGAATGTTATTGTGGTTGCAATTGCGGTATTTCGCTACGTTCTGAAGGGCTGTAAAGACCGTATTCGGGCCAACTATCACGGTTGTAGCGGTTTTTCTGGCTGCTCATTCGGTTTTTCTTGAAGGCGAGGCGGAAGAGGAAGGCTTGTATTATACTGTCTAAGCGGACTAAACTTACTCGAAAACCGTCCGCTAGGGACCGTTCGACTAATAACTGTCCGATCTGCACGTAGCGGAAGTCGCCAAGACTTTCGGATTCGGCGGGTGACGAAACTCTTGGCGAGTTCCGCTACGACAATAATTGATCGATTGGTCCTAGGGTTCCAGTACGTGCGTAAAACTTGTAGCCAACTACTCCTGAATTTGCGATTCTCGTTCGCGCCCACAGCGACGGCGATAATTGGATGGATGTTAGTCTGCATTGCAAACACGTCGGTCCGCGGTCAAGAAGACGAGAATAAACCAGCAAAGCCTACCGTCGAACAATTGGAATTTTTTGAAAAAGAAATTCGACCTTTATTGGCTGAACAATGTTTCGAATGCCACAGTCGCAAAGCCAACCGTCTCAAAGCTGAGCTTTTCCTCGATTCGCGTCAAGGGATGCTAAAAGGGGGTGAATCTGGCCCTGCTTTGGTGGTCTCCAATGCGGACGAGAGCTTGCTCATTCAGGCTGTTCGATACGACTCATTCGAAATGCCTCCGAAAGGCAAATTACCTGCAAAGGATATTGCGACCTTGACTCGATGGGTTTCGATGGGTGCACCTTGGCCTACCGAAATCGATTCCGGCGTTGACCCAGGCCGTGGTGTATTTGACTTAAACGATAGAAAAGAAAAACATTGGGTTTGGCAACCCATTCAGAACCCGCCATCTCCTGCGGTTGTCGACCAAGGATGGCCTACGAGTACGATCGATAATTTCATCCTTTCGAAACTGGAAAGTGCCGGTTTGAAGCCCGCAAATCAAGCCGACAAAAACGCGCTCGTTCGGCGGCTCTACTTCGATCTGATTGGTCTTCCTCCCACGCCTGAGCAATTGCAGAGTTACTTGACCAACAATAGTGAATATGCATCGAAACTACTTGTTGATCAGTTGCTCGATTCGCCTCACTTTGGAGAACGTTGGGGCCGGCACTGGTTGGACTTGATGCGCTATGCAGAATCCCGAGGACACGAATTCGACAACGATGCACCCTATGCTTACCAATATCGTGACTACGTGATTCGGGCGTTGAATGCGAACGTACCGTACGATCAATTTGTTCGCGAGCACATCGCCGGTGATCTTTTGCAAACGCCGCGACTCAATCCAGCTGAAGACTTTAGTGAGTCGGTGTTAGGTACCGGTTTCTGGCACCTTGGTGAATGGGTTCACTCACCTGTGGATATTCGCAAAGACGAATCGGATAGATTTGACAACATGATCGATGTAATGTCCAAGGCATTTCTCGGTGTTACCCTTTCCTGTGCTCGATGTCATGATCACAAATTCGACGCGATTTCAACGGAAGACTACTACTCCATCGCGGGTTTTTTGCAAAGCAGTGATTATCGAGAGGTCGCATTTGACCTGCTTGAGCACAATCGAATTGTCGGATTGCAACTTCGTGAAGTTGACGGTAGATTCCGGGAACAGATCAAATCATTCCTATCTAAAGCTGCCCCAGCTGCAATGGCGGAAATGGACAAACTTGCTGAGACTCCAGTATTAGCCGGTAATCCGTCCCTTACAGATTGTGTGATCATCAACTATGCCAATGTTGACCCGGGGGAATATCTTTCGGACGGAGAATTGTTTGGGAAAAAACCACAGCGTTCGGGAGAACCCTATTTGGATTCTGCAAACGGGGTCAGCAAACTTGAATTCTCACGATCCAGTGCTGCAGTTGCCGACACCTTCTGGAGCAAGATAAAAAAGCAAGAAGTTAGCTCACCCAATCAAAAGAGCAGCATTGCTGGGTTGCCACGAAGTAGTCGAACATTGCGATCTCCTACTTTTGTTCTTCGAGATGGCACGGTGAAGTGCAGAGTCAAGGGGCAAGGCCACATCGTTGCATGTGTCGATTCACACCGGTTGTTAGCCGGGCCTCTCCATGCTGAAACCGTTCGTGCCATTCCCAAGGCTGAAGGTTTTCAATGGGTTTCGCTCAATTTAAATCGCTATGTTGGACACCGGTACCATTTGGAGTTTACGCCGGCTGTTGAGTCAGTGCTTGAGATTCAGCTGGTTGTTCAAGGAGCAAGTCCTGAGCAGCTCAAAGGTATTGAAGATTCGTATGCTCAGTTCGCCGATCAGGTGGATCGATGCACTGAGCAGATCAAGTCTACCATTCAGTCCTATCCGTCGGCAGCTGAATCGCTAGGCAAAGTCGTTGAGAGTTGGTCGAATGAACGTGAGGCACTTCAGCGACAAATTCGAACGACGTCACGGTTGGCGATGACAATTGCAGATGGGACTGGCGAAGATGAGCATGTTCTCATACGCGGAAGTTCATCTAATCCTGGACCTGTGATTCCTCGCAGGTTTCTAGCTGCAGTCGATGGAACAGCCCCCATGAGAATCGAAACAGGCAGCGGACGATTGCAGTTGGCAGAACGAATTAACGATCCTAGAAATCCGTTAACATCACGTGTCATCGTGAATCGCATATGGCATCATCTGATGGGGCGGGGGATTGTGCCTACGACGGACGACTTTGGAGTGCTGGGGCAACGACCGTCCCACCCTGAATTGCTGGATCACCTTGCGACCAAATTCTTGTCCGATGGACGCTCGATCAAGAACATGATTCGGTACGTGGTCCTTTCCAAGACTTATCAAATGGATAGCCGCATAAGTCCATCCGCGATGGAAATCGATCCTAAAAATCACTTATTACACCATCATCCCCAGAAGCGACTAGAGGGTGAGACGATTCGCGATGCGCTTCTGAGCATCGCTGGACGGTTGGATTCAACCATGCATGGTCCATCGGTTCCAGTCTATTTGAGTTCCTTTATGGATGGCCGTGGACGACCTGCAAAGAGCGGGCCGCAGGATGGCTCGAACCGTCGGTCTATCTACCTCGAGGTTCGTCGCAATTTCCTGTCTCCAATGTTTGTCGCATTCGATACTCCCACACCGTTTAGTTCAATGGGTAGCCGCAACGTTTCCAACGTGCCGGCGCAGGCCCTTATTCTCATGAATGATCCGCTCGTAACGGAACTGGCGAGTTCTTGGGCTCGGCGCGCGTGCAATACAATTCCCATCGCTGAAGGGCAATCTCCAGATGCTCGTGTGAACTGGATGTATCTAACCGCTTTTGCGCGTGAGGCGAGTCCACTTGAACTCAAGGCAACCTGCAACTTTCTAGAAAAGCATGCTAGCCTAAACGCTCTCACCATTCGCGATGTAGCGCTCTGGGAAGATTTAGCTCATGCGCTTGTCAACAAGAAAGAATTTATCTTTCAAAGATAAGGCCAATGTACCACTGCAATCGATTTAGAACGTTGCCGGTTAACCGACGTGAGTTGCTGCAACGATTGGGTAACGGCTTTGGGCTGACAGCTCTTACGGCGTTGATGCATGATTCGGCTTATTGTCGCGAGGCTGGACAGGGCTCAAAAACCGACCTGAAGGCGGGAATGTCAAATCACGGCCTGCATCATCCAGCGAAAGCTAAATCTGTCATTTTTTTGTATATGGATGGTGGGCCTTCTCAGGTAGATACGTTCGACCCCAAGCCGATGCTCGTCCAATACAACGGTAAAGACCCAAGCGAATTCTTTAAAGTTGAAGCGACGCAGTTCAACAACAACGGCAAAATGCTCGCGAGCCCGTGGCTGTTTCGACAGTATGGTGAATGCGGTTTACCGGTAAGCGGCCTATTTCCCAACGTGGCCTCTTGCGCTGACGATCTCTGTGTGGTTCGCTCCATGGTTTCCGAGTTTCCAGAGCACACCTTTGCCAATTACTTTTTGCACACTGGCAGCGGTCTCCAAGGACGTCCAAGCATGGGTGCCTGGATCACGTACGGTCTAGGTAGTGTCAATCAGAACTTGCCCGGATTTGTTGTCGTCAATGGTGGCTTGATACCTCCCGGCGGACTGGATTGCTTCGGAAGTGGATTTTTGCCTGCCAGTTATCAGGGTTCCGTTTTCAAGCCGAACGGTGCAGCGGTCGCCAATGTTCAGCCCTTAGAGAAATCGGCAGAACGTCAGCGCAGCAAGCTGGAATTTGTTAACGAACTTGACCAATTGGCGAGCGACCAGTTTGGTAAGCACGATGGCATTGAATCGGCGATTCGGAATTACGAATTAGCTTCGCACATGCAAACTGCGATTCCAGAGCTGATGGCGATAAAAGATGAAACACAAGCGACTCAAACGATGTACGGATTGGATGCGGCGTACGAGCCGACGCGTATTTTTGCGACCGAGTGCTTGATGGCTCGTCGATTGGTGGAACGGGGTGTGAGGTTTATCGAGTTGACGTGCCCGAGCGTGAGCGGAGACCGTTGGGATCAACACGCGAACCTCAAAGAAGGGCACGAGAACAACGCGCGTGCCGTAGATCAACCCATCGCAGCACTCCTAAAGGACCTGAAGCAACGAGGGCTTCTGGAAGAAACGTTAGTAGTTTGGTCAGGCGAGTTTGGGCGAACACCGTTCGCTCAAGGTGCCAACGGTCGCGACCACAATCCATTCGGATTTACCATTTGGCTGGCAGGCGGAGGAGTCAAAGCCGGAACCGTCTACGGTGGGACCGATGAATGGGGCTACAAAGCAATTGAGAACCGAACCGAAATCCATGATTTACATGCCACGATGTTACACTTGCTAGGAGTGGATCATACGCGATCCACTTTTCGATTTGGCGGTCGCGATATGCGACTCACCGATGTCAAGGGGCACGTCGTTCAAAGCATTCTTGGATGAGCTTCGCCCGACAACCATCAACGTAGCTTAGGCTTCCAGCCTGAGTATTCAAGAGAAATCCCCACAGGCAAGATGCCTATGCTACGTTGCTTTTTGAAGAGTGGGGCAAGATAGGTTGTTTGGCAAAACTCGCAGATCGAGCCTGAAACATTAAAAAGGAATTTCCAGGAAATTGGCATTGACGTTAAAGTTGCCGCTGCCGTATTTCCTGTTGCAACACAGAACCAATTAAAGCTCTGTCGTCGGTCGAGAATTTGCGGGAATGTTCGGCCGGCCTTCCTCCTGGGTTGGAGCAGCATATAACTGTCAACTAGCGATTACTGGGTCGATTGCAAAGTGACGGTGCTTCACGATAGAGCTTAAGACTGTGCACCGGGGCAAGAACAATTTTGCCCCGGTGCCAGGGAACAACAAAGGCCGATGGCGAAACCATCGGCCTTTTTTCTGCGCTGTCGGCCCTCTTCATTGGCTTGAGGAGAGACTTCGGATACGATAGAAGATCGTAGAGCTTCATCCAACTTTAGTTTTGGAGTAGTGGATCTTGTAAAAGATCCTTCCACACAGGGATTTTTAACAAAATCCACTACTGCCAACCCCAAGTTTTAACTTGGACGAAGCAGTAATGCTATATCCAGATGAAGATTTTGGGATGTGAGAGTACAGCGATTGTCCCAATCGCGAGGGAATCGATTGGGACAATCGTTCTACTCTGAGTGGTGCGAACCAGGCAAGATTGCGAGGTACAGGATTTCATGTCAAATTTGAGCCTTTCACAATTGGTCAAGTCCTATCAGTGGCGATACGCGGTCAAACGATTCGATCCATCTAGAAGAATTGATGAGGCGACATGGAATGCTCTTGAGTCAAGTTTGGTCTTGACCCCTAGTAGCTTTGGGTTGCAACCCTGGAGGTTCTTTGTAATCAGCTCACCCGAGAACAAAGCCAAGCTGAGCTCCATTTCTTGGAATCAATCGCAGCCTGGAGATTGTTCGCATATGGTTGTGTTTACCGCTCGCAAAACCGTAAACGAACAGTACGTTGACGCTTTTCTAGCTAAGACCGCTTCGCAGCGAAACGTACCACTGGACTCACTCGCCGGATATCGAAAAGTTGTCCTTGGTTTTATGCAAAATAACACTGGCCGCCATTTGGCATGGAGCAGCAACCAAGCCTATATCGCATTGGGGCAATTGCTCGCAAGCGCTGCAATGGTCGGCGTGGATGCTTGCCCAATGGAAGGGATAGTTGCTGCGGAATACGACAAGCTTCTTGGTCTCGAAGAGTCCGATTACACTACGATTGTTGGTTGTGCCCTCGGATATCGACATTCCGATGATCACTATGCCAAGCTGCCCAAGGTTCGGTTTGACGCCTCCGAAATGGTCACACATCTTTGAAAAGGACTACTCCGTGTCGGAAAACCAAGATGTAGACGAAACAGAGAACGACGTGGAATCAGGTCCCTCTACTATCCCCATTGTGGACCTCAAGTCGCAATCGCTTATGCACGAAGTCGATGGCTGGTTGAGTCATGTTTGGATGGTTCGTGCATTTCTTAAGCATTCAGATGAAGCGGCAGATGACGAAGAGCTAGCCGAAGTTCATCGTGGTTTGTATGACTTCATGTTGGCGCTCGGCCCTTCGTTAGACGCGAGTGATGCTGTGCGCTACCTGCGAATCGCTCGGAAGAAGATTGGTAAACTTCGAGCCGCAGCGGAGTCCTTTCGAGAAGTGCAGCCTGACGTGTCAGGGCACATGAACTTTCGGATGGCAGCCAAGTCCTTAACGCTTGCTGTCAATCGCGTTGATGAGTTGCTTAGAGACAGCTAAAAGATTGAATGCTAGCACTAAGTGTCGAGCTACACTTTGGCTTTGTTGTGAATCGTGTTATTTTGAACTAGGTGCTTGCAACTGCCTCGTTGCAACGATAGATTGAAGTTATTCCGCTGTGCATCTCCCTTTCATCTTGATTCTACAGCTCGCACGGGAAACCAGTGATTCCAAATCCGCCTATTAACTTACACGCATGGAGCATTGTATGGCGACGAATCCTAAACAAACTGTAGCGCTGATTGATCTGGCTGTGACAAATGCGAAAGAGCAACGAGCGGCGAGGGTGGAATCTGCCTTGCGTCGACTGGATGGTTTGACTCTGCTCGAATGGTGTATTCGCCGATTGAGCGAATCGACTTTAATCGAAACGATCGTAGTAACCGGTCCGCCCCATTACCGTGAGTTGATCAGCCAAACTGGCTTGTGCAACGCCAGGTGGATGCCTAGTGCACTAAGCACGCCCGCACAACGGGCAAAAGAATTGGCAGATCGATTGGGAGCAGATTGGATCGTTTTTTCTAGCCCACTCTGCCCGTTTATGGACCCTATGTTACTAGATCGTTTGATTTCGCGAGGATGGGCTAATCCGACCACTGATTTTGTTGGATTTGTGTCACCGAATCGTCCTGCTTTTTCACTGCAGTCGTTAGGATTGGTTGGTGAAATGTGTTCGGCCAATGCGATTGCAAAAATGGAACGCGAGAATCTACTTACTGAGCCTTGTGATGTGCCTGATATCATCCGGCGTAACCCAGCCTTGTTCCAAACGAAACTCATCCCATTGCCAGAAGAGTTGACCCACAGCTCACTTCGATTCGAGATGAAATCCGATGCCGACTGGGATCGTGCACATAGTTTCCTGGAAGCAGCAGGAGACGATCTCTCCTGGCAACGACTGGCGCAGTTGGCCGAACGGAATTTCTCCGTTCGATAGTAGGATAGGCAAGAAGCGCAAGAAGCCCGATCCTACTGCAGACCCAAATTTGCGGGACTCGGCTGCCCCCTCCGAGTTCTACTGAGAGGCAGACCACATCTTAGCCTGTCAATGTTTTCAATCCGGCTGCCCGCCTTAGATCGACGCCGCTCGCTAACATCGCGGGAAGTTGCTTGCAAGCCGAGGCTTTTCTATGACGAGGAATTGAAAAAGTTAAAATGAGAATTGGAAAATGCAAAATTTAGCGGTGGAAGATAAGACTACAGTTGATTGGGTTTTTGTTGATTGCCTTTGGCTGTGACAATTGATTTTCGAAGATGTTGCAGAGTTGTTGAACTTCATCGAGCAATGGAGTCGCCGACAATGGTGGATTTTCTTACGGAATCTTGTGAACACTCCACGCATTCTACATCAAATAGGCCATTGAAAACTGAAAACAGTACGGAGTCCATTGAATGTCTGCAACGAATGCCCCGATCGGCGTAATCGGACTAGGGCTGATGGGTACGGCTATCTCCGAGCGACTTTTGGAACACGGCTTTCCTGTATCAGTATGGAATCGTTCACGAAACAAAGCTGATCCGTTGATTGATCGCGGAGCGGTGTGGTGCGACAATCCAATCATGAGTTGCGACCGCGTCATCATCAGTTTGTATTCCAGTAATGTCGTCGCCGAAGTAATCGAGCAGATGCAATCAGGGCTGCGTGCAAAGCAAACCCTGATCGACACGACCACCGGCGAACCCGACGACTGCATTGCGATGGGCAAACGACTTGCCGCTGCTGGAGTGCATTATTTGGATGCTCCGATTTCTGGCTCCAGCGAGCAAACTAGGCGTGGTGAAGCGATGGTGATGGTCGGTGGAGATCGGGCCGTTTTCGACGCTTGCGCCGATTTGTGGCCTGTGCTTGGCAAAACGGTTTACTATACCGGTAAAAGTGGTAGCGCCTCGCGGATGAAACTGGTCAGCAATTTGGTCCTCGGTTTGAATCGCGTCGCACTGGCAGAAGGTCTGTCGTTTGCAAACGCGATCGGAGTGAATCCTGCTGCAGCTCTGGAAGTCCTTCGAGGGAGTGCGGCTTATTCTCGCGTCATGGACATCAAGGGGAACAAGATGTTAATCAGCGACTTCAGTGTACAAGCGAAGTTGTCGCAGCACTTGAAAGATGTTCGTATCATCTTGAGTCTAGCTGCCTCGAGTGAGCTTGAGTTGCCTTTGTCACAGACTCATCGCAATCTACTCGAGCAAGCTGAATCGGCCGGTTGCGGTGAGCTGGATAACAGTTCCGTCATAACGGTTTATCAAAGCAAAGCCAAAGCATAGTTCCGAAGAGTGCGTTTTTGAGTTTACAAGCTCCGCTTCTCCCTCTCAAAGCTCTCGGACGGAGAAGGGGATGGGGTATGACTGTCGTTCTAAACAGCGCAAATCCCTCACCCCCCGACCCTCTCTCCCTTTATCAAGTTTATCAAGGGCGAGGGGGAGACTGACAACTGACAACTGACAACTGACAACGGGAGCATCTGTAAATCCGTCTCTGATTTTTCAGTGTTTTCATTAGGCTGAAGTGGTGGGAATGACTTCGTCGGGTTTGATCGTCTCAAGCTTTGG
>JAYTVL010000479.1:0-3945 GCA_043744075.1 Pirellula sp.
TGCGTACAAAACCGGACGCTAGCGCGTTCCGGCTGATGTTGATTGGCTTTTTTCCGCTTGCGAAAGCGGAAGGGAATTAAGGTTTTTGGCACTAGCGCCCTTCGGCTAATTAGCCGCAACGCGCTAGCATCCGGTTCAGCCCGACTTATGATCGAAGCCCATTTTTAACGGGACGACGGCGGGCTTGTCCGGTCTGGCTACCAATGCCGTTACGACGACCAATACGATTACATATGGCTCGTCCGTGGAGTTAGTGGGTGAAACGCGACTAATTATTTTTGAGCAATGAGAGCAATGCCCCTGTGACTTCCGTCGTCTTTGCTTTACCACCAAGGTCCGCCGTAAGGGTTTTTCCCTCAAAAAGTAGTTCTGCTACAGCGAGTTCTATTCGTTGCCCGGCTTTTCCTGCAGCTGCGTCGGCATGCCGTTCGGCAAGCCAATCAAGCATCATGCTTGCCGACAAAATCATTGCTATCGGATTCGCGACATTTTTCCCTGCTAATTGAGGCGCTGTGCCATGCGATGGTTGGAACATCGCGTGTTCGTCTCCTATTTCAGCTGATGGCCCGAGCCCAAGCCCGCCAACGATGCCGGCTCCTAAATCGGAAAGAATGTCGCCGAACTGGTTTTCCATTACGAGAACGTCGTACGAAGACGGGTTCTGCACCATATACAGGCTCATCGCGTCCACGTAGGCTGCGTCGGCTACCACATCGGGATACTGAGCCGCAACCTCGAAGAAAACTTTCCTAAAGAAGGCGAAACTCCGAAACACGTTGGCTTTGTCGACACATGTTACCATTCGCTGTCCGTCGAGTGGACGGCCCTTGCGACGTCGAGCCAGTCGAAATGCAAAGTCAGCCACGCGGCGAGTTCCCTCGCGCGTAATCACTATCGTATCCGTCGCAACTTGATCATTGAGTAAGCAACCACCACCGAAGGAAGCGAACAAACCCTCGAGGTTTTCGCGAATGATAACCATATCGATACCCGCATCTGCCGTTCGTAAAGGTCCGGTGATGCCTGGATAGAGCTTTACCGGGCGAACAGCTGCATATACGTTCAGTGCACGTCGTAGTCCCATCATCATCTCGGGCTGCACTTCGGTTCCGTCGGACTTGCGAACCGTCGGCAATCCGATTGCGGCAAGCAGCACAGCATCGGCATCTAGGCAAGCATCGAGCACATGCTTTGGAAGCGTCTCGCCCGATTTGAGATACAAATTCGCGCCGGCTTCATAAGATGTGATCTGTAAATCTAAGCCCTGCGTCGTCGCAATTACGTGATGAAGTACTTGCAAGGACGATTCAAGCACTTCCGGGCCGATGCCGTCTCCTGGCAACGCAGCAATTCGATAGGATCCCATTTTCTCTTTCATCTGTTCGTAGGGTCGTCGATCACAACATGGGCCGCAAACCGTGGGCCCTTCGGCTAATCAGCCGGAACGCGCTAGCGTCCGGTTCAGCCCGACTTATGATCGACGGATAGGCTGCTAGCCTATCAAGGTTGTGGTCAGAACACTTCTAAGTTATATCGGAAATCGTCGCCTGAGTTCATCGCATTGGCTTTGATCTAGAAAACGCGTCTGTTTGTCAAGCAGTAACAAGTGCAATCGAGCCGTCTCTTCTAACTCTTCAACGGCATATACAGCCGAATCTAGGTCGCCGGCCGAAACGACTGGTCCGTGATTTGCCAGCAGCATTGCACGCGACTTACTCGCAACCCGTTCAACTTCACCCGCCAAAGCTTGATCGCCAGGCGGAAAATAGCCAACTAATGGTAACCGGCCAACTCGCATCACATAATAAGCGGTGATTGGTGGCAACACGTCGTCCAGATTGAGATTACTCAAACATGAGACAGCTACCGAGTAAGTCGAATGCAAATGAACGATCGCTTGGTCATTTGGACGGGAACGATACATGGCAAGATGCAAAAATGATTCCTTCGAAGGCTTATCACCTGACAGCAGATTCCCTTGCCAATCGATTTTTGAGATCCGATCCGGCGATAGCCTTCCCAAACACGAATTTGTCGGAGTAACGAGTATTCCATCTTCGACGCAAACGCTGATGTTTCCAGAGCTGCCACTGGTCAGCCCGCGTTCATAAATCGATTTTCCATGCATGGCGATTTGTTCTCGAAGTTCCGGTTCGTTCATGCAAGTCATCCATTCTCCTCAATGGCAATCGCACGTACCGGACTTCCGTCACCATCCACAATTCGCATCGGCAACGCGATAAACTCGACGATCGATTGCGTCAAAAGGTCGAGATTCGCTAACCCCTCAATGATTACGATTCCTCCGCGAAGTAGGATATGATGGACGTCCGTCAATTCGCGGACGTTGTTCACATCGGCTACCGAAAGCTGTTCGACCCCAAGCAAAGCGACGTGTTTCGCGACAAGCCAATGCGAAAGTTCCTCCGAAATACGAGGCAGCTCAGGCCGGTACTCGCTTCGTCCGTATCGCCGAGACCAATCGGTCCTCAGCAAAAGTCGATCGCCTGATTCAACGTTTAGGTTTTGCCGAACGAGACTCTGTTGTATTCTCTCGATCGTAATCAGTTCGCTCGGTTCCACGGGGGTCAAGTCAATCACCTTAGCTGGACCACAGCACTCATCAAGTGATTGGTGATCGATCGAAGCTGCATCCATTTCTGGCAGAAAGTGCTTTGGTGCGTCCATGTGGGTACCGCAATGCGAATAAAGCGATAACGTGGTTGTATTCCAGCCCTTGCTTTCGATTGTTGAAAACTGAGTGATCTTAACACCGGGCATATTGTTGTCGATTGGCAACGAGAGATCGATTATTCGTCGCTTTGGATGGGGTTTTTTGAAAGGTGTGATCTTCACTGGGCGATTGTTTTCCGCTGATGCGTAAACTGCTTCCTGGACCGCGAGTGTTCGTAAGTAGGCTTCACCAGACGTCTCAAAGGGAGTCCCTGAGATCAAACAATCAATGAAATGCCGTTGAGTAAAAAATACACAATCGCCGCCGAAGCCGCGTCGTTCATGTTGGTACGGGTGGTCGCGCTCTTTCTCACCAAGCGGCTGCAAAGTTAGTTTGCCATCCATATACAATCGAATACTTCCGCCGGACCCCTCCACCAGAAACTCTCCAAAGGTGTATCGAGGGTCGTCGTTATTGCTTTCATTGTATCGGTTCGCATCCCAGACTCCTGATGCACCGTTCGCGAATCGAAAAGTTAGAAGCCCTGTGTCTTCACCGGAGATTACCGGATTCAGTCGCTTGAGCAAGGCATATGTTTCGTCGATCTCTCCAGCAAGAAAACGAAACGTATCTATGAAATGCACGCCGGTTTCAAAGACCAGCAGCTTCGGCATTTCTCGAAAATAGGGTTGACGTCCTAAATAAGCGTCTTTGCCATGGCCATCTCCAGGTCGCGATCGAAAATAAAGCTGATGGAGTCGGTCGCCAATTGCGCCCGCGTCGATTAGCCGTCGGATCTCGCGATGCCAAGGTTGAAAACGAAAGTTTTCGTGGACCATTAGCGGGACATCATCAAACCTTGCTTGAGCGACGATCGCTTGCGATTGTTCGAAATCGGGAGCCAAAGCCTTTTGGCAAATAATGGCGATTCCTCGTTTGCCCCCTTCGGCACAGATGGCAGCATGTGCTTGTGGTGGTGTAATGACATCAACAAAGTCCGGCTTTTCTCGATCGAACATTTCTTGAAAATCGGCGTAGGCACTCGCCGTTTCGAATCGTTCTGCAGCCGTTTTTGCTCTCGCTATGTCCAGATCGCAAACTCCGACTACCTTAACTTCGGGGATGCGTTGCCAAGCGTCGAAGTGAAACTGACTAAAGTACCCTGCTCCAATGCAGACCCCCTTGAGCGGCCGAGCTTCATATTTCTTCATCTTGTTGACGGCTCGATTCTTCGTTCCGAGTTAACAGCAAACCAACATGCTATCGCAAGA
>JAYTVL010000480.1:0-14046 GCA_043744075.1 Pirellula sp.
GAAAGAGGAATTGGGGCTAGTTAGAGATGGCCGTCTGACTAACAATACAAACAAGATCGCTCCAGAGTGGCTGGGGAAATTTACCGTTCCACATAAACAAGCTTCTAAAAGTTGCATGTACCGTATCCCGCATGGACAACAACATAGGTGAAGAAAAACAGCCAGACATTGTGACTGTCAACCTTAACTCAACCCTTTTGCTCGAAATTGGAAAAGCCACGTTGGTTGGCGGATTTGCGTCTGATGAAAATGACTTTCTGATGGTTACGATTACGAAGTAGCTTGCTCTAGCGTCACCTAGCCTGAAAGTCTTTGGTCCACTGGCACAAGGCGCACCAGGCCAGTGGAGCCAGGGAATGGCCTTAAGTCCCCGCCATTCGGCCTCCGGCCATTGGCGAATCGGTGGGACGAAACAGAGGCCGGGCGGCGACAATAGCGTATTCTTCGGGCAAAGCTCCCGTTTTTTCATCTGGAACTCGCCCCCATTGTTTTCGGGAATGCATGTCTGTGTTAGGATTCTCGTTGGAAGCTGAATTCGGAAATTCTGGAAACAGCATCCGCATATCGTTTGGACTACCGAGAAATTCAAAACAGACGCAATGACTGTCCTCGTCGATCTCTTTGGGACCGATGGGTGGTCGATTTCGAGACGTGCCCTGATTGCTCGACCAACTTTACCGATTACGTTCACATGATCCCACTGTACCTCGTACTTCTTGTTGTAGTCGTTGCATTCGTAATGGTCGTTTTGCAGCCATGCCCTTCCGATTTCGGTATGGCAAAAGTTGTCGCGAACGATTCGAACTTACAACGAACTAGACCCGAGCATGTCTCGTCAACAAAAATTGATTGTTTGCCTTGCGAACAAGCGTTGCTTGTTGCTAACCGCTTTGCGGTTTGCCTAATGCTGGGACTGCAATGTCGGAATATACAAAATCGTACCAATGCCGGCTGCTTAGCCCAGACTTGGTCCCGATTTGTGTAGGTAACACTGGGTTGAATTGTCGAAGCGTATGGTTTGTTGACCGAGCCTGAAAAATCTACTCTGGCAGTATCGTATTCGAACAGCACGTCATCGTCTGTTAACTAACAGAAAGAAATGCCGTGCTCACTTCCCCAGTTCCTTTTTTCCCATTTGCGATGCAGTTGTATCTGTTCGCAGAGTCGACCGACTCGAGTCCCGCCTCTGGTTGGATCGTTCCCCTGATCGCAGCGGTGATTGGCGCCGGGATTATGTATGGAATCAATGTTTTGCAAGGCCGCGATGCCAAGAATCAATCCAAGCGACTGCTCGAACAAACAAAGCTCGATTGTGAAAACTTGGTCAAATCCGGTGAGCTAGAAAAAAAAGAAAAGCTCCTTCAGCTGCAGTCGAAGTTTGATAGCGAAAACCAAAAAGTCAAAGATGAGCTTCGGAAACGAGAGTCCACACTCGAAAGAAAGGAAGAACAACAAAAGCAATCTTCTGATGACGCTCGAAAGCAAGAAAAGCTTGTTGAAAACACACAGCGAAAATTGACGGAACGACTGGAAGACGTTGGACGTAAGAACGAACTTTATACGAAACTGATACACCAGCAACAAGCGGATTTGACACGTGTCACTGGCATGTCCATTGACGAAGCAAAAAAACAATTGATGTCGGTATTGGAAAAAGAGCTGCAGGGTGAGTTGGGGTCGGTGATTCTGAAACACGAGAAGAAAGTGGCGGAAATCACCCAGCAAAAGACGCAGGATATTCTGCTGGTTGCAATGCAACGATACGCATCGGCGCAGACATCAGAGAGCAGCACCAGCACGGTCGATATCCCAAGCGACGACATGAAGGGACGCATTATTGGTCGCGAAGGCCGAAATATTCGCTCGTTTGAAAAGATTTCGGGCTGCGATTTGATTATCGACGACACGCCAGGAGTTGTCATCGTGAGTGGCTTCGACCCGGTGCGTCGAGAGATTGCTAGACAGTCTCTTGAAAAACTCGTTATCGATGGCCGCATCCACCCAACACGCATTGAAGAAATCGTTGCCGCAACCGAAAAGCAAATCGAAGCTTTTATTCGTCGAAAGGGCGAGGAAGCTGCCCAGGAGGTTAACATTCAAGGTCTGCACGAACGAACGATCGACATGTTGGGCAGGCTCCATTTCCGAACGAGTTATTCACAAAATGTACTTCGGCATAGCGTCGAGGTGGCGTTTTTGTCCGGCATGATGGCCGAAATGATTGGGCTTAATCCGCAATTGGCTCGTCGCTGCGGCCTATTGCATGATATCGGCAAGGCAGCAGACCATGAGCTGGAAGGGGGACATCCGAAAATCGGAGCGGATTTGTTAAAAAGGAATGGCGAGAATGAACAAGTTGTTCACGCTGCTCTTGGCCATCACGACCAACTGACGACCGAGTTTCCATATACTCTCCTTGTGGCAACGGCAGATGCATGCAGCGCCTCACGTCCTGGTGCAAGAAGAGAATCTCTCGAGCGGTACATCAAACGGATGGAAGAATTGGAGGCAATCGCGAAAGGATTTAATGGTGTTGAGCAAGCGTTCGCAATTCAAGCAGGCCGCGAACTAAGAGTGATCGTCAGCTCGAAGAACACCGACGATGCAGTCGCGGCCAAGATTTGCCGAGATATCGCTAAATCCTTTGAAGAGCAGCTAACTTATCCGGGAGAAATCAAAGTGACCGTAGTCCGCGAGTCCCGGTTCGTCGAAGTCGCGAGGTGACGATCCAATAGCTGTCGGCCGCTACGATCAGCCCGAAAAAACCAAGAACGAGGATAGGTAGTGTCGTTCCGAATACTATCCAAAAGAATAATCCTATGGTCAGCAAATACCACCAAGGCCGTCCACAAAGGACGGTGCCAAAAGAAGGTGCAAGCAATGTTATGCACATCAATATCGATAAGCAACCAAGCAGCGAATACCAATTGATTCCCCATGACTGCCTGTCAGACTGGTCCACGGTAAATCTTTTGGGTTCCATGCGGTGGTCTTTTGATTCTGAAAGCAGCGAAAAACCTACGGGCTTTTCTAACGCATGCCAACGTTGTACAGCTAGACCAAACGCTTTTTGCTCGTCGGTGCTTGCTGTTTCGGACCATTCTGCCAAATAGCGATACGCTTTTTGTCGCCAGTATTTCAGCCATCGATCTAAATCCGAACCCTGATCGATTCGGCCTGGGTCAGGCATATCAGTATTCTCAACAACTCCCAAACATGATTCTGTGATTGCTTCGATGGCTTTCAGTTTCGACGTGGGCAAGAGATGTCGCCCAGTCAACTTCACCGCTACGCGGGGGTCATCGATCAAAACCATGTCCGGATCTGCTTGGTGGCCAACCAACTGAGGCACATCGACATTCATCTTACCGCCGGTTTTGTTACTGGTTTTGTGCTTCGTAATTAAGACCACATCGGCACAGAGTCCTGCCTGAGCAAGCGAGCATCGGATGCGGCGTCCGTCCTGGTCGTAGACAATAGGATTGCCGTTTACCATAATTGATAAAACCTCAACATCATCCCCAAGTTGCCACTGCAAATTGCCTATTGCAGAATGAAAGCCTTTCGCTTCGATAATCCAGTATTGCGATTCCATCAAAATTTGCGATGACGGTGACTCAAGTAAGTTGACATCACGAGCATGAAGCATGCACATTTCAACTGACAAGCCATTGGAAAACCTTGCGGACTTTGAGTTCGGAGCCGAGATCTTGTCCGCCTCGTCATTTCCTAACGGTTTTATTACGTAGGTTGGTATCAAAACGCGGTCGAGCGTGTGGATTCGATTTGCTAATTCCAAATCGCTAATGGGTTCATCAGAGCTAGGCATGAACCGAACAAGTGTGGTTACCTGCGTTTCACCCTCCAGACTCGTCGGTTCCGGCAAATGAACTTGAAGCCATGTCTTGTCGTAATCAGGACATGGAATCACGTTGATTCGCGAATCGCTTTGCCATCTGTCCCGGAGCGATACAGGAACCTCAATTACTAAACTAGGTCTTGAGAACACAGAAATTGACGCTTCGCCAAGCACTTCAATATCTCGTGAACTGAATTTAGAATTCAGTTTCACAGTCAGCTTGCCTACAACCGGCGAGTCTCGATCAATCAATTGGTATCGAGATGAAGCTAGTGTATTCGAATGAATATCAGAAAACGACTTGGCCAAATTTAGGACAGGAACACTTGGCCCTTTTCCGAAAAACAGTGATGGTTCTGATTCCAAGCGAATTGCAACGAACTCCGATGCAAGGACTTCCATCGTTTGATCTGAATTGATACTGCTAGGCAATTCTATCCATGGGAGAGCTTGCCACTCCTTTTGACGAGAACTAACAGAGTCTTCAACCGTTTGTCGTTTGGCCTGGATCAACAGTTCGTCAAGCGACTTCCGTTCTGCCAGAATTTGCAATTGAAGCTTACCGTTGGATTTTTTTTGCAAAAACGGAATCGGTTCGTTTCGATTCCGATGGTACAATTCGGTTACTAGAAAGTCGGTAGGAAGGTCAACGAAAAGAGTTTCGGACGTAGAACTGCCACCTCTCAATTCGATGCGTGAGGTTAAGTACTCGCGATTTTGATCGACTACCCATTTGGTCGTTACGCGAGCCTGTTGCCTTTCGGGATTTGCTTTTAATTTCAGAATTCCTGAACCGCCATTTGGAGGAATACTTAATGTCGTGGCATAAGGGTATACCTTTAACTTTAACTCGGGCCAGTCAAGGCG
This sequence comes from Pirellula sp., assembly GCA_043744075.1. Taxonomy (GTDB): domain Bacteria; phylum Planctomycetota; class Planctomycetia; order Pirellulales; family Pirellulaceae; genus JBKCUI01. The sequence continues at coordinate 4,727 of JAYTVL010000480.1, forward strand.
ATTTTTCGGGTCGATGACAGGATTCCATGTTCCAATTCCCTCGATGCTCCAGTTTGCACCTGGGGCTAGTGAGTATCTGAGCGTTCCGCGGCGAGTTCGTCGGTCTAGGCATTCTGCGAACAGTACATTGAGGTTCTGACTTGGTGAATGCGGAACCCAGACCACTGAAATTCGTAGGTCGCGAGTGGATATAGAACTTATGTTCGAACTGCTAGAATCGTTTTTCCATTCAAGCACGTAACGCCGTCTGGACAAAGTAGTACCTGACCGCCACTCTACCAATTCGGCATCCCCCCATTGGGAACCTACTGGCAACCACTGCAAATCGGCTTCGATCTCTACCTCGCGAGCGATGTTTATTCCTTTGGGGAAATCGACAATTGTCTTGGCTTGCAGGATGTCATTCTGAAGGAACAACTCCGTGTGCATAACAGGCGCGTTGCCGCTGTCCGAAGCGTTCGTCGGTAAAGTGGAGGACGCGCCACCCAGCCTATTGATTGGAGCCATCACGCTGCACTGAAGTCGATCAACGGCTCCTAGCATGGCAATAAAGCGCCCTGGCTCAGGATTCGTTACACGCCCTCGCGAGACTATTTCAATAGTGTTTTGTTTGTCGGTTTCAACTTCAATGGTTGCGTTTGCGATTGGGAGGAGGGCGATATCAAGCAGTTGAATGAAATACTCTCGATTGCGGTCCGTTTCGTTGGATTTCAATCCCGGTTGCGAAACGATCTGGATGGAATGCCTTCCAGGCTTGTCTGGAGTCCAGATCCAATCAAGACCTGTGCTTCGAAGCCTGCCCAGATTCACTTCGAATCCATCAACAAAAAATCGTTGCAGCTGTAATTGCGAGCCGTTAATTGGGAAATGAACTTGAGTTAGATCTTCGCCAACCAAAAAGTCGTATCGCATGCTGAGCTGATCTGGAGTACTAAAGCCGCGTCCTTGTTTCCCAACACGAAAGGTATACTTCGCTAAAGTTGGATACGTACCATGGTCGACACTCCGGACAAGGTCGGACTTGACATTTAGGGTATCCAACATTTCGTTTTGAACATAGACCTTGGTTCCCGCCTTGTTTCCTTTATCATCCATCGGTATGACAATCCGAAATTCGGGAGTTTGCCGATCGGATTTATCTTGTCCTAACGCAATGGATGTAAGGTGTGAAGTCGCACATGAAGCTCCCCAACCGAATGCTAAACATATCCCAATGGATCGCAGGTTCGTTGTAGAACTCCCCCCGACTGGAACTGGCATTGCATTCTTGTGGTTCGCTTCGGTTTCGATTTCGCCTTTGCGATCATTCCACTGGGACCAACGTTCCGAATTCCGCTCCGGAACACTCTTTTCACCGATTCCAGGCCTATGCAATAGCCAATATATCAAAAAGGAAATGAAACCAACACTCATAGCCACCAAGCCCGTGTTGGCAAATCGAGCGATCCCAATCGAAGATGTATGCGAACAAACGACCAATAGCGCTGCAACCAAAGCCGCAAAATGATGTCGAAACAGGATAAGCCGTGGTGTGATTAATGCGACGAAGGCAAAGAACAATACCAAGTACGATCGAACGGCGTCTACTTTACCAATCCGAAGCACCGTTCGTAAGTTTGCAGTACCTGAAGACTCGTCCGTGGTCGATATTGCAAGCACGATTCGCCAACCATTGGCTGTCCAATGTGGAACAAGGTTGCACGAAGGCGTTGAACTAACAAAAGACAGCACGCGGGTTGGAGCCGAATCGAACCCAAACAACGTTGCAACGACTCTGCGACTCCAACTCCAGACAGGCCAACTGCCTCGCTCTTGTAACGGAAATGGATTGTCCAATTCGGCAATCTGCATATCGATTGTTAACCACAAAAATCGTTCTTGACGCAGACAATTTGCGTTTGCCACCAACTCAGGCCACTTAAAACGAAAGTTTTCACTTAGAGTCTCAAGACTAAAACTTTCCATCAGACGAGGGCCCGTCAATTCAATGCGCATCTCGAATTCACTTTCCACGCGATCCAACGATTCGGCAGAAATCACCAGTCGTCGACCGTCCATTTTAAAGGGAACTTCTCGACTTATCGAAGTTTCATTTAAACTCACTGAAAGAGGCTCCCACCCGTAGTCGAGTTCAATCGCTAAGGTATTGCGAGGAGGTGAGCTGGACCAAAATAGAATTGTTGCCTTTTGGTGACCAAACGCATCGACAGCTACATGGCATTCGTTTTTGTTTGCAAGCCATTTTTCGGAGGGGTTCTTTACTGAAACGATTGCTGAAAGAACCGTGTTCGTTGAAGCGGAATTAAAGTTAAGAAACTTGTAGCCCTCATCGTCAATCCTCCAAGTGGACGATTCATCGCTACAATGAATCGCAACATCGGTCGCCATACTTTTCGCTTCCTGCAACACCATCTCGGCGTTGGGTAACTTGGGAACAGGAAACATGACTTCGTGGTCATCGTTAATCTCCGAATTAACAATCGCCAACAGCTTGCACTCTGATCCCTGCTGTCGCAAATCAAAATTCCATGTTTTAGTATTCCCATTGCTCAATGGGGAAACAGAATCAATTGGATGCAATGGAGTCAAGTTGTTTTCCTCCTTCAAACGCCAGAGCGTATTTTCAGATGCGAGTTCAATGGGAAACGGCTCGTTCCGATTCGAGCCGAATCTGATTTGAATCTCGTGCTTTGCTTGTAGGGTTGTGGGAGAAATTCGGTTTATCGCTGTCCTTAGCTTGGCTTGATTGCGAATGGGTTTCACCAGCCAAACCAAGCCTGTGGGACGCGAAGCCGGCGTTTTGACAACTGATTCGGTAATTTGATTGTCTAGTGAACCGTCCGTTGGTTGCGATTCCATGCGAAATAGATAGTGCTTGTTCATTCTAGGTAACAGCGATTTCTGCCAGTCAGGAATCGAGTCGCTTGCAACCAAGTCTTCCAAAAAAGAATCTCGCACTTGCAACTCAAATGTGTCGCTTTCCTCAACTACCATCGTGTCGTACTGTTTCCAACCAGGCCATTGGACAATAGTTTCTTGTTCGATGTGTCGCAGTTGACTCGTTGCTTCCGGTGCGCTATGACGCATTCGAATCTCAACGTCGCCAACACGACTCTTTTGGACCCCGCCCCATCTCAATTGCAACTCTCGGGAGCTTGCGAATGAATCCATTTCAGGCTGTACGACGATGGTATCATTTGGATATAACGTAGTGATGGATTGAATGGTCCAACCGGGAGTGATCAAAATCTTGGCCTGAGACGAATCCTGTTCCGCAAAATAAAGCTTGGCGCGTATCAAGGCCAACGTACCTTGTTCGTCGTTCGTCAATCGCGTTAATAACTCGCAACGCCGCACTGGAACGATTCGTTCCAATCCAACTGAAACGCTCGGAGGTTTTGCGTACCATGAGAATTCAAGACGATTCACTCCGGCAGTCTTTGTGTCAGCAGTTGGCTCAACAATACGACTTGGTTCGCAATCCACGTTGGTTAGTCGCCATGGCGATGCGGCGTGAACTGCCGTGGTGCCAGACATAACGTAGCCTCGATCGAACGAGATTTCTGGCAAATCCAGTTTTTCTATTCCTTCAATTGACAACGGCGAGAGGAACTCTGCAAATATTCTAACGCGACCTGTTGAAGTTGCTCCCTGCAGAACAGGCGCTGTACTCCACTGAATCCATCCGTTATCCACTTTCCAATCTACTTCTTGTTGATCGACGAAAAGCCGGAGCAATCTCGAGGCTGGCGATAGACTCATTCGCATTGGGGATAGTTCTTGCGAGAGATTGACTTCCGCCTCACATGTTGTACGTATTTCTTGTCCCTCAACGAAGTGTTCAAGGTTTTGCGATCGAATGAGTTGACGATAACGATGTACCTCCGATTCGCGGGTGTCATCCTGCGCGCGAATCCCTACGCCAAGTGCAATAGAAAAGGACACGACTTGACTGCCACCCAGTTCAATCAACCAAAGAGACTCGCGGCTTCGCGAATCGGTTTGCTCGCGAAAATTCTCCATTCCAAAATCACCCCAACCCACAAGCCGAAGTTTGATGTCTGTCCATCTTTCAACTCGTCTCGCAGAAGTTAAACAGTCTTGAACGACCGCTTGAGGCGGTAAGGCTAAAACAAGGCAGCTATTGGCGCACGTTGGAATTTCAAATGAGAATTTGAGCTTGTTCGGCGTGCTCGCGGATTCAGCCCTGGCGGACCAACCAAATACGCAAGGAAATTCTCGTTGGCGAACACTTCGTCCTGTGCTCCCCCAAATTTCTGAGGGAATCAACGCCGCTTGCGGTGAACCCTGCTCATCGAAAATTAGGTTTGGCGTAGATTGCGGTCCCGATCCAGCACTAACATTATCAAGTGGTTGTAATGCTAGTGACCAAGGTCGCAGCGTGACTCGCTCGCCTGGATGCGACGAGCCTGCAAAGGTCATTCGAGAGCGTTCAGAGAGCAGATCTGCGCCCACGAGTTTGGCAACGTAATAGGTCGAATTCAACTGCGCTCTATCCGCGACATCCGAACCGATTTCACCAACTGCTTCGGTCGGATTGGACTCAGAATATTTTTGCAGGAGCTCTTCCAAGCGATTTTCCTCAATTGGACTAAAATCATCGAGCCCACTGGAACCGAGGTCATTTGAGGGAACAAAAACTCTTTTATACTGAATCCCGATTCGAGGAATATCGTTTTGCTGAGCCGAGCTGATAGAAACGGTTGCCAGGACCATGCAGACCACTCTACTGACAAGCTGGATTTCGCTGTTTCCAATTCGATTTGACATTACTTGCCACCATCAGCTTCAGCAGTAGTCGTCGTCAACGGTGGTATTTCTTGTGATACACCGTTGACAAGAGGTCCGGATATGACTGGTTTTGGCAAACTGATTAAGCCCGAAAGCGAAGGAGATCGAGCTGCATGTGGAACCATTGGCGACGTGTGTCTTGCGGCAAAAACGCTTCGGCGGCGTGAGCGTCGATCAACCACCCATTTCAGCGTTGAGTACAAAATGGCAATTCCGATTGCCGCGACAAAACATTGGACCAGTGCAATCGAAAGATCCCAAGCCCATTGGGAGAAGGCAACGCTGGATAACAGGATAAGAATTCCGATCGATGGCTTTCTAATCCATTTGAACTCCAAAACAAAGTATGAGCCTATGAGCACAAACAAGGCGACCGGCGCCCACAATACATACCGCGGTGCCGTCCAGACTCTCATTCCTACCGTGTGGTCAAGAGAAAAGAAAACATATTCATTGGTCTGTTGACTAACAAATGGCAACGATGTCGCACCCATTTTCTCGCCAATGTGGTCCTGAGTCCAATCACTCTTTCTTTCAAACCAAAGATCTTTCCATTTCCAATGGTACCCTGGCGACAGCGTTGTCGTATTTCCAATCAAATGCACCGTAGTTGGCACCACAATTTGCCAAACCAATGGAGCACGTGTTCTACAATTCACAATGGAAGGTAACTCGGCTTGCAGCGTTTTGAGCCACTGAGTTTTGTTTGACGTCCATAGAAACACTTCCAGAACATAGGCCTTGTCGGGTACTCCAACAGTGTTTGGTTCTGAAGTATCCAACGGCAGATCAACGCTATTTACGTCCGCAGGATTGCGATTCGGTATGGCTTTTCTGCCATTTACAAGAAACTCTCCGTTGGCGATTCGGCCAGCAGGCAGGCTCAGAGAAATGGAGTTGGCACTCGTCTTAAATCGAAAAACAATCCGATCTCGTTGTTCAACTGCATTTACGATTGTCTGCAGCCAAACAGACTCGATGTCATAATCCTTCTCTTTGACATCTGACTTCAAGCTTAGGCCTCCAAATAGTCGAGGCTCCGACAGCGTTCGGTCGAAAGGTATTGCCAGCGCGCTACTTCCCTGTGCAGGAATAACGGACTCAACCCCACCAAGCGGTGACTGTAAGTCACAATGCAAATTGTTGTCGTACACTATTTCTCCGGCAAACTCTTCGATTGAAATCGAATCATTGGGTCTGTCGGCCGCGATCCATGGCAATGGCCAATCGAATGAACTCGGCGTTCTTTGCAACTTGTCTCGATGGTTAATCCGATGCTGAATTGTTAGCTTCCGTTCGCTTGACCCCTTGGTACCAGCCTGTGCGCTAGGCAAATTGAGCAATATCCAACCATATCGTTGTTCGAACGAAGGAGAAACAAATGGTCGGAACTGTCCCGAAAGCGAGCCATGCATCGGATCAGCAGCAACAGGGATGTTGTCGACGCTCAATTGAATTGAATCGCTCGGATCGTTGGAGGAGTTCAAAAGAGGCAACCATTCTTTAGGTACTCCGATTCGTAGGGTTTTCGCAGTCCCAGCCACCGAAACTAAGCTCCATGATTGCAATATGTCGAGTCCATTATCGGTCAAAGCGACTCTTGTATTTGCTTTCGCCCGAATAACTATTCCAATTGTTTCAGAAATTCCTTTCCAATCGACCCAAAACTTGGATGGGACAACACGATACTTTAGAACAGAACGTTGACTAAGCGATCGACTTCCAGTCTGCGTCGATTGCGAACCTATCATTTGCTCGTCCTGTTTCCAAAAAACATCAGGAACCGGCTTAACCGACGGTGACATACGTTCGAATGGTCTTAATCTGGAAATCGTCGATTGAATCGTCATCTCACCACCAACACACACGGATAGCCATTGCTGTGAATCTGCATCCAACCACGAAAGCATTGGCAAAGAGAAACCAAATTCTCTTGCCGAAATTTCCGATTCCTCAGCAAGTCCGCTCGTACGCGATAATACGAACGAAATACTCCTTGCATTTGGCCGGGCAATCTCCTCTCTTGAGCTCGGTAAGGGCGAATGCGAGTTGCCGTCCTTCGGAACCGACTGACCGTCGGGCTGCGGTCGGTTTCCGGCGCCGATTCCGTTCTTAGGTATTGGGTCCAGCAGTTCGCCGAGGCTCAACGGAATTGAAGTCGCTTCTTGTTGTGTCCCATCAGAGTCCACTGTAGAGCGGCTTCGAATTGCATTGAGATCCAATTCGCGACCCGATGGCTGTAACTGAACCCGATCGACTGTCCAGCCACGAACATCAAGCTTTAAAAAAGGAAGCAGCCGTACGTCGCCAAGAATATCAATGTTACCGCTAAGTCGAAGTGCCGACGAATCGTAAACAATGTTATAGGCAGCCTTCAAATCGTCAGCCAGATCACCCACGTTCCAATGAACTATCAGTGGCTCAGATTGTTGACTGAATCGGAAATTGTAGTTGAGCGTATCGCTACCGTCGCTCGACTGAGACTGCCTAACGAACTGGATTCCAGCTTGTGGTTCCCATTGCAATGACACGTTTCGCGGAACAGCGAGATCAACATTTCCAACGTGTCTTTGAATCCCTTCGACTCGTAGCATTGAAAACGAAATCGAATTCGTCTCTGGTAGATTCGAAGTATGCCACTCAACGGGCAACTCAATTTCAGTACGTGAGAACGACTCTTCGAACTCTAAAACGAGCACGGTATTCGAGTTTGCTGCAGCCATTTCTGCTCTTCCGAACCGATATCCTGGGTATGAGATCGGAGAGGTCATCGGCTCACGCCATTGGCTTCGATCCGGAAGTGTGATCAGAAACCGTCGACCGCCCAACGTTTTTGAGCCTCGAATGGCTAGATTTGCAATGGCTCGAAATTCGCCCGTTTCCATGAGTGGCATGTATTTCGTCTGGCTCTCAACCTCGATCGCTTGGACTTGATCAGCTCCCGACTTCTTAGACCAAGTGAATGTAGTGGAGCCCCCTGAGACATGCACAATCGTGATCGAGTGAGATTCGGTATTTTGAAATGGCTCGATAACCTCCATGCCGTTACCGATGACGCTCAATTCCCATTGTCCGATCGGCAACTCAATTCGAACAATGGTCGGTACTAATGGCAAGTCCAATCGTAATGACTGTCCTTGCGGTGAAACTCGCAAGTTACACGCTGCTGCGAATTGGAGATCTCGATGCCCTTGATCCCCAGGTGCAAGTCGCCAAACATAACCTGAGCCGTCCGCCGAAATGCGAATTGAGGGAAACTCTGCTACGTCCCCTTCTGAACGCTGCGTTGGTACTACTTGGACCGACCCTAGCCCGAGCGGAATATTGAGCCAACGTGTATTTGATTCGGAGAGATTGGCGCGGGCTTCAAAGTTGAGACGAGCAATAGCTTGATCTACCGCCACGGAAACTTCCATCCGCTCCAGGTTGTCGTCTGGTGTTTTGTCGGGCATCGACAAACGCGGCATCCCACCTAGTTCTTGGGCCGAACTATTGAGAATTGGCCCCAAACAAATCATCAAAAAAACCACGCAGGACTGCGCAAGGGAGAGCCGTAGAAATCCTCTACGAATCTGGTGTCGATGAGATATCAAAGCGCGGACCACACGAAAAACCAAAGACCTGTTCGGAAAACAAGAGAAGACCAGCTCTAGAACAAACCAAGGGATTGTTCCGACCTCTCCATTTTACGCAATCCGCACCTCTTTTGGTAACGAATTTCACAGTTCGCAGGTGATTCGCCTACCTTTTTGTAACTCAAGGCGACGTTATAGACCTCATGCCCGCCACCACCGTCAAAGTGGTCGGCGCAACTGGACTGGAACTCCATGCCGTTAATCTCGGCACGGTTGGATAATCTCTGACGAAGCCCAGAAATAATTGCATCATCTAAATTGTTGGTCTTTAACCGACATCATGCCGCCCATTCCACGACCCATGCCGCCCATGCCCCCCATTCCACCTCCCATGCCGCCCATTCCTCCCATCCCACCACCCATACCACCCATACCACCCATACCACCCATCATCCCACCACCCATACCACCCATCATTCCTCCACCCATACCCCCCATCATACCACCGCCGCCTCCCATTTGTGCGATTGGTACAACAAGGTCGCCGACTGGATAGACGCGAACCACATTCGCAGACGTTTTCTTGCTAGTGATTCGCATTACCTCGTCTTCGATGACATAGGTCAGCTGCAATGGTTCCAATATCAGCTTTAAGGCCGATCGGAAGGTAACAGGAGGGAGATTCAATGTCACCGGTTCGTCCGGTGTAATGTTCTCTTCATCCAATGCTTTGCTGTCGATAACAATCGGAATGTCGTAGGTCGTTTCGAAATACTTCATCACTCCGGACAGCGGTTGTGCATTGAAGTTCACATCACCGCGTTCATTGAGAGCGCGGTAAATTTTTCGTTCGGAATCTCGTCCTCCTGACAAGTCGATAGACCCATATCGCTCCAGCCGACGAGCGCTCAATGCTTGCCAGACGTCTGCTGG
>JAYTVL010000481.1:0-14032 GCA_043744075.1 Pirellula sp.
TTCCCAAAAGAAATCAACAAACAACTAGGCCACAAGGGCCAATTCACAGGTCGTTAAACAAAGAGGATCGACGCATGACAGAGGATCATTCCAAAAACGACCGGTACATTTGTCTTCAGAATTACTGCGTCTCGCAATCGGTTCTGCCAACGCTCGCATCCACCAAGAAATATCGCTGAGACGGCTACGTAATTGCTTGCTTCGAGCCGGTGTCATGAACAGCTTCAGTTCACTTTCGGTAGGAATCGCCGGAGTCTTGTCCTTGTTTTTGCGAAGCGGAAACAACTGCCACCAACGTCGAGCGACTTCCTCGTCAGACCAACCAGCTACCACGTCTGGCCTATTGCGCAGGATAACATGAACATGGTTGACCATCACGGCAAAGGAAAGGCAATCGATACCGAAGCTGGCAGAAAGCTCTTGGAGTCGATTTTGAATCCAAGTCCGACGATGCTCGAACGATTTGCCGGACACGGGATCCAATCCACAAAGCCAAGCCCTGCGAACTGTTCTTTGGACGGCATGGTACGCTCCAACCTCATTTGGATCGAAAATATCGCGTCGATTCTGCCTAGCCATAAGTGCCTCCACGGTATCGAAATGAAATTGAACTGAAGTAGTTGGTGACCAAAGTGCATGAATCTTACCAAATCCCGCAATTCAAAGCAAGAATACTTTGGATGGCCCCAAGCAGGCAACTCAGTCGAGTTGTAGCGGCTGCTTAAATGGTTGCCAAAAAGCAAATAATGGGCCTCGCCTCATTGAACTAAAACGCGAAGGACCGGGATGAATTGCTTGGACCATCACTCGCTCACCAACCACCGCCGACTTAAAATCGCGGGTAGCCATCAGAAATGCGTTTGTCCAGTGGAGATGGCTGTTTCAGCTTTTGAGGCCGCGTAGAGCATCGATACAGCGGTGTAGATCACGACAATTACAACGAGCCAGTTGACGTATTCCAAAGGCAGGTCTTTGACGATCCATGCCGCGACGGCAACCCCAGGTAAACCCAATAAAGTCAGACCGAGAGCGGCTCGCGGATCATATTTTCCAGAACGAACAAATCGATAACTCGCTACCGGCATCAAAAAGGCGCAGGATCCCATCATTAACGGAAACGCTGCTTTTGTATCCATTCCTAACAGGCTGACCATGATCATAATTGGCGCGTAGGCTCCCACACCAATAGTCATCAATGCGCCAAACAAAAAGTTACCTGCGATTCCCACTATAAGACTTGAGCCAGCGAGTCCTAATGAAGTGCCTCCCGATGGAATCCACCCACGCAGCTTCGATACAATTAAAAGTACGGCGATGAGCAAAGATATTCCCATCCCTAGTTGAATCGCCTTTTTGGGTAAACGACTTACGAAAGTTGCTCCCAGGTACGAGCCAACGACGGAGGCGATAATTAAAATCCACAGTGTCCAAACGTCGATTTCGATGATGTTGATGTAGATGACTGCTTGAAGAATTGTCGGTAACGTGTGACCGACGTTGAGCGTTCCGGGTATTTTGTCGTCGTCGACTACCCTGCCAATCCGAAAAAGCGACGTGGTAGTTGCAAATGAACCCACACCCAACGTATCGAAAAAATCCGTCACGAATCCAATCATGAGTTGAAAAATACTTGGTCGAATGCCTTCTTTAGACTTTTTGATCAGAGAGGCAATCCACGCAGCCGCAAATACGAAGGCAATTAGCATCAGCAGAATCAAGAGGATCCATTTTGCCAGCGGGACGCTCGGTATGTCCGTGCTCATATCTCATTCTTACTTGGTACGAGTCAACATGTTGGATTGAAGTTCAAGCGGACGGCCTCGGCAGAACGTAGTCTCGTGATCGATCGCGACTTACGATTTTTAAGGCATCCTACTTTATCTCCAACAGCGGCGGTTAGCCGGAACACATTTTTTCTGTCCTGAACACAGAATTACTTAAATTCTTGAGAATTGTATGGGTTTGTGTTATTGAATGATGCTCCACAGGATTTAGAATCTGGCTTCGTCTACTATGAAAATCTTTGGACTACAACACCCCTCCACAACACTAACAATGAACCTATCAGAGAATTAAACCATGAAAACGACCCACCTTGCCGCCTTGATGTCGTGCTTCGTTTTCGCTTTGCCAACGCCGGGCAGGACGCAGGACGCCACAAAAGACAACACAACGCCGCAAGAAGCAAAACCAACCACGCCGAAGGACGTTATAAAGTCTCTGGTGGGCTCATGGGAAAGCACCTGCCGGACCTGGTTTACACCGGGCAAGCTCGCCGACGAGTGCAAGGTAAAAGGAGAAATTCGACCGCTACTTGGAGGACGCCTCTTTCGACACACGTATGAGGGAACGATTCTTGGCAAGCCACGGCACGGCGAGGAGACCATCGTATTTAGTTCGATGGCGAAGCGCTTTCAGGTCTCGTGGGTGGACGACTTTCACATGAGAGATGGAATCCTATTCTCCGTGGGCGAAGCGAGCGAACGGGGATTCACCGTCAAAGGGAACTACGACGCCCCGAGTGGTCCACCCTGGGCTTGGAAAACCGTCTTTGAAGTCATTGACAAGGATAACATTACGATCACTGCATACAACATCAAGCCAGACGGGCCGGAAGCGAAGGCCGTCGAGACGCAGTATAGTCGCGCAAAATAGTAGTAGGAAACCGGACGTCATCGCTTCTTGTGCAAGTGACTCCGGCGTACCCGCGACTCGTTTGAAGATCTTGCCAAACCGATTGACTAATTCGCACCACAATTCACCAGACAGACTTGGATTTATTGCCACTCGACCGATGACACTGGCAGAGCTCAAGGTCGAGTACCCGCTAACTAATCGAATTGCCGTGCCTACGCAGAATATAAGATCGATGCATTTCCAAAGAGAAACGCAAAGTCCGTGGTGTCAGATCGAGTCGTACGAGGATCGATTAATGGATGTCGAAGTATTCTATGTCCGGCTGAGGACAGCCGGACCTACGTGCAGGCCGATTCGGCAGAAAATTGTTTGAGATTCTAGGTAATAAGGTGAGTACTCGTTTCGATAGCTTATTGAGCATATAAGACGCGGTTGCAACGTGTGCGACGGAACGGACAATTCGAATGAGCCTGACATGGGAAGATTTCGTGACAACACACGCTCAAGCTGTGCTAGTCACTCGCAGCGGGGCACTTGTCGTGCTTCGCAGGTAATGCCTTGAAAGCAGAACGCGCGATCCGCCTGGCCCTTCGGTACCTACCGAAGGCCCAGTTGCCGACAAATAGGTAACCAATTGAACCTCATGCGTCGTCGCGAGAACTTGAATGGCTTTGTTCTCCACGATGACGAGTTCCTCGACAAACATGTCGGCGATGAAATCACCGACGATGACGCCGTCATAGACCACTTGAATCCTTCGCTCGCAGTCATGCCGCATCCCTGCTTTCCTGAGCTCGTGTGAAAAAGCGTTTTGGTAGACCGATTCCAGGAATGCTAGACCTAACGTGCGATGGACGTTCATTGCACAGCCGATGATCCTTTGGGTCAGTTCTTCGTGTTTCACTTCCCTTGCTCTTTTTCGGGAGTCGTTTTTTGGACAGAATGAAAGGGATTTGTATGATGAATCAACTTGGAGGCTCCGACACGCAGTACAGGACATCGCGGCAACGAGTCTAGGAAGGTCTGTCCGTATGCCTTGGTCGTCATTCGGGGATCAGTAACCACCACGATACCTGAATCCGTTGCGGTACGGATCAGTCGGCCAAACCCTTGCTTGAATTTGATCACGGCCTCGGGCAATTGGTAATCTTGAAAAGGATTGCCTCCGGCTTTGCGAATTGCTTCAAGCCTAGCTTCCAACAACGGATGATCGGGTACGCTAAAGGGCAATTTGCTAATAACCACCAATCTAAGGGCGTCGCCCGGAACGTCGACGCCTTGCCAAAAACTCTCGGCACCGAACAGGACGCCGCGAGGGTTTGACTTGAACGCTTGAAGCAATTGATTGCGGGGGACCCCATCCGCTTGCGAGTAGATGGTCAAATTATTTTCGTTCATCCAGGGCGTCAATGCCGCGCACGTCTTTCTTAACATGTCGTAGCTGGTGAACAATACGAATGCATGGCCATCGCTCTGGCCGACAAAGTGCTTGAGAACCGGAATGATAGCCTGCTCGTACTTGATCTTTTCTAGTGATGGGTCGGCGATTTCCGTGATCAAATGCACTTCGACAAGTTTAGGATAATCGAATGGACTTCCGACTTGCAGCGTCTTCGCCCCAATGGCTCCAATGCGTCCTTGAAAAAAGGCAAAGCCTTTTCCCTTGCTCTGGCCGGTCGCGACCGTCGCACTGGTCATGATGACACTCTTTACCTTTCGAAAGAGCTGGTTGCGCAAGTGGCTGCCAATATCGAGTGGACTACTTCGCATCGTAATACGTAACGTGTTGCGAGATTGGAGATTTCTTGTCTGTTGATCCAGCCAATAGACCGAATCGTCCACTTTCTGCTGAAGCCATTGATCGATACTGGCCGCGAGCGAACTGAGTCGTTGGCTGGCTGACATCATGTCGAGACGGCTGTTGGCATCCTTGAGATCCTGCCCGTATCGTTCCAATTGTTCGGAAAGCGTCTGCAATCGTTCCCCAAGGACTGTCTCGATCATCAATGGTGCCCTAACGCGTCCGTTACTCTTTTCTTGGCTCGCTTGCCAACTTGCCAAGTCTGCTGTGAGGTCGTCGAGTGATTCCATGCAGCGATATGTGTCTTGCGTCAACTGCTTGAGTCCGAGGGCGACCAAAATACCCTTTTCTGTTCTGGGATTGTAAAGCTTGCGAAGCGTGTAATCGACTTGTGAATTACTGATTTGCAGCCCTAAGTGCTCGCCTGCAACCGCCTCGATGGTATGGCATTCGTCGAAGATGACCGAATCGTATTTGGGCAAGATGCCTCCACCCTGGGCTCTCAAGGCCAGATCGCTAAAAAAGAGCGCGTGATTGACGATTAAGATCTGCGAGTTTTGGACTCGGCGTCGGGCTGCATAATAGAAACAGGAATCATGCTGTTTGCATTTGCGACCCATGCAGTTACCCGAATCGCTGGCGACTTCGTCCCACACGTTGCCCGGTGGTCGAAAAGCGAGACTGCTCAGCGAGCCATCGTTGGTCGTACGCGCCCACTCCTTGAGCGAGTTAAGATGTTCGTAGTCCTGTTCGTTACTCCAAAGACTCACCGAACGGCTATCCGCGAGCTCCAAACGCCGCTTGGACATATAGTTGCCGCGGCCCTTAACCAATACGCTGGTAAACTCGCGAGGGATGACTGCTTTGAGCAGTGGCAAGTCTTTCGAGATGAGCTGTTCTTGGAGGCTAATCGTATGAGTGCTGACAATGATTCGCTTGACTGAATCTTCGTCTTCATCTTCGCCGTTACCAATTGTTTTTCGTTTATCTTTTGCTGGCTCGGCAATTCTTGCTTTGCCTGCCATCGCATTTTCGGCGGAGGTTGCATGGAGAATCGCCGGTACCAGATAGCCAAAGCTTTTGCCGACGCCCGTGCCGGCCTCGACGATCAAGTGACTTCGGTTTCGCAATGCGTCTCCGACCGCTTCGGCCATTGCAATCTGTTCGTTGCGATGTTCGTAGTTTTTGATGCGCCGCGAGATGCTGCCCGTTGGGCCCAAGATCGCATTAATGTCCAACTCGCCCATCAACCATTTTGTCCTTGAAAAAGACGTGGAATTGGCTTCCAGCCTGTCATTGCACAGCAGGCAAGCAGCCATCCCACGGAATTGACACCATTGTAAGGCATTGGATGAAGCTTTGGCACCGCAAAAAAGCGTGGAAATTGGCTTGCAACTCGTTTAACCCGCGAAGCGGCGGGCGGGTAAATCGCATACCCAGCTTATCGTATCCGAAAAACACATCGGGCCTTTTCCACCGCGCCCGCGATCTACGCTAATCGCTCCGCTCGGTTAAACAAGCTTCAAGTTTTTGCGACTTGATTAACCCGCGCAGCGGCGGGCACGCCCTGGACCTGTGCCCGTTTGACCTGCCCAGATTGGACTTTGAAAGACCTCTGTTTTCTGGAAGTCCGCGATCTATGCTAATCGCTCCGATCGGTTAAACAAGCTTCAAGTTTTTGCAACTTGTTTAACCCGCGCCAGCGGCGGGCGAACAGATCACGCCCCCAGTTTTTTAAACCAAAATGTCCTTTACTACATGTGCCTCTTCCACGCCGGTCAAGCGTGTGTTTAAGCCACGGAATTTGTACGTGAATCGACCGTTGTCAATTCCCAAGCAATGCAATATGGTCGCGTGCAAGTCCCTTAGATGTACCGGTTTCTCTGCGATGTTGTAGCAGAAATCGTCCGTCGCTCCGTACTCCAATCCACCTCGAATTCCGCCGCCTGCGAGCCAAACCGTAAAGCTGCGACCGTGGTGATCGCGGCCCATTCCTGGATCACCGAGCTTACCTTGACTGAATACCGTTCGACCAAACTCGGTCGCAAAGACGACCAGCGTATCCTCCAAAAGTCCGCATTGCTTGAGATCCTTGACGAGCGCAGCGGTCGGCTGATCAATGTCTCGGCATTGGTTCGGCAATTGCCTTGCGATCGCGATGTGTTGATCCCAGCCGCGATGAAAAAGTTGCACAAAGCGAACGTCTCGCTGCAAAAGGCGACGAGCTAACAAACAGTTTGCTGCATAGCTGCCCGCTTTTAAGACCTCTGGACCATAGGCTTCCAAGGTTGATGCCGATTCGTTGCTGATATCGGTCAAATCTGGTACCGAAGTTTGCATCCGAAATGCCATCTCGTATGCATTGATACGAGCCAGCGTTTCCGGATCGCCTAGTTCGGTCGCGCGGAGCGAATTCAATTGCGATAAATCATCCAACATCTCACGGCGCTGGCTCGCTTCTACGCCTGGTGGATTGCTCAAGTACAGAACTGGGTTAGCCCCGGGACGAAGACCGACCCCTTGATGCGATGAGGGCAAAAAGCCACTTCCCCACAGCCGAGAGAAAATGGGTTGCCCCGGGTTCTTTCCGGTTCCCTGCGAAACCATCGCGATGAAGGCTGGCAAATTCTCGTTCTCGGTACCAAGCCCATAACTGACCCACGCGCCCATGCTGGCGTAACCTGGTTGCTGGTTGCCGGTGTTCATGAAAGTAATGGCAGGGTCATGATTGATGGCTTCTGTGTGCAGACTCTTAATCAAGCAAATATCGTCCGAGACTCCCTGAATATTTGGCAACAAGTCGCTGATCCATGTACCATTTTGCCCGCATCGTTTGCCTGGCTTAAGAGGCGGAACAACCGGGTACGCCGATTGGCCAGAGGTCATACCAGTCAGTCGCTGCGTTCCCTTGATCGACGGAGGGATTTCCTTTCCCGCGTGTTCGTGCAACATCGGTTTGTCATCGAACAAATCGACGTGCGATAGACCTCCACTTTGGAAGAGGCACACGACACGCTTGGCCTTAGGTGCAAAATGGGGCAGACCCGAGAGTCCACCGGATCGCGACTGGCCATTCGCATGCGAACCTTCTGGAAACAAAAGAGAACCGAGAGCGATGCCTCCCAAGCCTCGTGTTGAATCTCCTAAGAACGTCCGTCTCAAAAGCTGTTGCTGATACTTTTCTAAAGGGTTCATGGCTGCGATGTTTCGTTTAATTGCGAGTTAAGGTTTCACTCAGATTCAATAAGACAGCGGAGACTTGCGACCAAGCTGCTAACTCTTTCGTGGCAAGCTTCGAATCGAAGAGCGACTCGCCGACACTTACATACTTCTTTGCAAGTTCGATATTTGTGCCGTACCGCTCCCGCTCACGAGAAAGTGTCTTAAGCAAAATACTTGCCTCTTGCACGCTCGGTTTTCTCGATACGCATTCTACAAATGCCCAATTCAAACGTTCTTCATCAGTTTGGGCCGATCGAAGGAGAATGCGTTGTGCAAAGGCCCTCGAGGCTTCAACGAACTGCGTGTCATTCAAGGTCACTAAGGCTTGAAGCGGAGTTGTCGTGTTACCTCTTGCCACTGTACAAACCTCACGATTGGGTGCATCAAAAGCCATCATATTCGGCGGCGGTGCAGTACGTTTCCAATAGGTGTACAGACTTCGTCGATAGAGTTTCTCGCCGTGGTCCTGGACAAATGTCTGCGCGGTTGCGGGCGAGCTACCATAGTGACTAACCTCACGCCATAGATCGCCAGGCGTATAAGGATTGACGCTTGGACCACCAATTCGCGGAACCAAGAGACCGCTGATCTTCAAGGCTGTGTCCCGAATCAACTCCGCAGGCAATCGAAATCGTGGCCCACGGGCTAACAGTCGGTTCTGTGGATCGCGTTCCAACAAGTCTGGCTTTGTTGCGGATGTCTGGCGATATGTTTTTGACAGAACGATTTTCCGAATAAGGGCCTTCGTATCCCAACCGCTCTCGACAAAATCAACTGCTAACCAATCCAGTAATTCAGGATGGCTCGGCCATTCTCCTTGTGAGCCAAAATCTGCCAATGAGTTAACAAGGCCAGCCCCAAACAGCATTTTCCAAAATCGATTGACAGCGACTCGGCTAGTCAACGGATGGTCTTTAGATGTCAACCATTTAGCCAATCCAAGCCGATCAGGCGCCGCATCGGCAGGGAAGGCTGGTAAAACCGCAAGCGTTCCTGGTTGCACCTTTTCGGTTGGCTGTGCGTAGTCCCCCCGATTTAGAATGAAGGTCTCGCGTGGCTTGGCAGCGACATCCATAACCATTGTTGTGAACGACTTTGTTAGGACATCTAGCCGTTCTTGCAGATTTGAAAGCTCAATTCGCTTTGCCGCGAGCTCAGCGGAATGTTTGGCACAGTAGCTCCACAAGATCGACGATTGTTCGGACGTACGATTTGCAATGGGTCTTTCGATGACTTCCAGAATCTCAGAGGGTAAATCTGTTCCGTCATCCATTCCAGTAATCACTTGTAATTCGATTAACTCCGCGACTAAGTTCCTACCGTTTCCGAAGTTCAATTGGACGGTAAGAAACGGCGTTGCATTAGCGTCTATTGGCTGTGCAAAAGTAGCGGTCAGGTGCACTGCTCCCTCTGTTTCCTGACTTGGTGACCATCCAGAATCGTTGAGAGGGTCCAAGCAACCGACTGGCTCTCGACCTGGCTCCCAGGAGTTGGCTGTAACTCGGGAAAAAGGAAGCATCTTGAATAGATTCACTTGATCGCCAGGAACCTTATCTGCAGTGACTGCGAGAGCGGTCAACATGAAGGTTCCCTTTGGGACTTTATCGGGTGTTGGCTCTGCAGTTGCGTCTGAAGTTGCGTCAACAGGCACTGTTTGCTTTCTTCCTCTCGGTTTCACGCCTTCGGGACCTTTGCCCCAACCTCCGCCCGGCAACTCTGGGACCGGGTGCATTGTCACGCGTAGGCCGGTAATCGAACGATCGAGTTTGGGCAGCTCAGTTGATACATCGAATGCACCCATCCCCCCCGGTTCTTTCAAGCGAACTCGACTTTCTCCCTCAACGTCAAAGCCGGCACCCCGATTTGGGGTCGAAACCTTGACAACTTTGACGGCATGTACCGCCAAATCCCTTCCGCGTTGTGTGAGCTTAACGCATTCGCGAGCTTCCCATGCCAAAAGCACGTCGTTGTTAACGGTAGCCAAGGTCGATTCAATCCGAGCGATTTGCTGTTCAAGATTGCTTTGCTCCGAAGTTCGCAGTACCGTTCGAGCTTGTATGCTTGGCCCTGGATTCACTCCAGCATTACCATCGAGGCCCTTGTCGCTCAGCGAGTTATAGAAAGCGAATATCTGATAGTACTCACGCTGCGAGATCGGATCGAATTTATGATCGTGGCATTGAGCACAGCCAAGCGTCAGTCCGAGGATCGATTCGCCGAGAGTTTTCACTCGATCGGCGTTGTAGTTGGTAAGATTCTCATCGGGAATTGTTCCTCCCTCATGTGTCACCATGTTATTGCGTTGAAAGCCAGTCGCGATCAGTTGAGACTCCGTTCGATTGGGGATTAAATCCCCAGCAAGCTGCTCAACCAGAAAGCGATCATACGGAAGATTATCGTTGAACGATTGGATGACCCAATCTCGCCACAGCCAAAGATGCCGTCCGCCATCGATGGAGAATCCGTTGGTATCGGCATATCGAGCCGAATCAAGCCACTCGATAGCAAGGCGTTCACCGAAGTGAGAGCTTTGAAGTAAACGATCGACCAATTGCGGATAAGCGTCGATGGATTTGGAGTTTACGAATGCTTCGACTTCTTCGGCCGTAGGCGGCAAGCCTGTTAGGTCCAAAGCGACACGTCGTATCAGCATTGATCGATCTGCTTCTTGAGATTGCGATAGCCCCTCCTCAGTCAATCGTCTTTGGACAAAAACATCGACCGGATTTTCGGAAGAGCCAGCGGATAAAGCCGTCTTCGATGGTGCGATGAACGCCCAATGGCCGGCGTACGCCGCACCCTGCTCAATCCAAATTCCTATCTTTCCCTTTTGGGCATCGTTCAGACGAAAATGCGAAGTAGCCGGCGGCATAACTTGCTCTTCATCTCGGCTTGTAATTCGCTTCCAAGCTTCGCTCTTTTCGAGGCTACCTGGCAAAATGGCGGTCGTCCCGTTTCGATCGGCGTAAGCGGAGTCCATTACATCTAACCGCAACTCAGCTTGACGGGCCTTCTCATCGAAACCATGGCATGGCAGACAGTTTTCGCTCAGAATCGGGCGAATATCTCGGTTGTAGTCGATGGTTGAATCGGCATACACTTTTGACTGTACGCAAGCTATCAGAACTACGATGAGGACTTGCAAATGACTTTTCATACAAGGCTTCTAGTCGGGGAGGGAAAAAGGGAGGAAAATGTCTAGTTGACGATTCACTTCACTCACCATTCTATTGTAATATCGCCGGACTTGGATAGTCAGGGATGATGCTCGGAATGAACCGCATGGCATTTCCAAGCGGAAAATCCACGTTTGAGTTTCTTCGAATCGCCGAGTCCGAGAGTGGGATCGTTTATTTTGCAAGCCCAAGAGTTCGTTGAAATATCACAAGAGGCTCATTCAATGTTTAGTACTCGCAAGAGCCAAGTAATTGCACGCTTGCTTACCATTTTCCTTGTAGGTCTTTGCGCCTGCGCACTCGCTGACGAATCTAAACCTAGAGTTTTTGTCCTCACCGACATCGAAAACGAACCTGACGACGCGCAATCACTTGTTCGATTCTTGACCTATGCGAACCATTTTGATGTCGAAGGTCTTGTCGCCACAACGTCCATCCACCAGCCGAATAAAACCGCACCGGATCGAATCAGGCAGATTGTCAAAGCGTATGGCGAAGTGCAGCCGAACCTTTTGTTGCACGAACCGGGCTACCCGACGTCAGAATATCTAATGTCCGTCATACGCGAGGGGCGACCGGATTACGGCATGAATGCGGTGGGCGAAGGTCAGGATTCGACGGGTTCCAAATTGCTGACCGCGGCAGTTGATCGCGACGACCCACGACCGCTATGGGTACCTGTGTGGGGTGGACCCAATGTGCTGGCCCAGGCTCTTTGGAAAGTGCGAGCGACTCGACCACCCGAAGCACTCGCAAAATTCGTCGCCAAACTGCGTGTCTATACCATCTCAGATCAAGACAACAGTGGGCCTTGGATTCGCAAGACGTTTCCCGAACTCTTCTATATCGCGAGCCCCGGCATGCACGCCGGCGGAGCCTATCACTACGCCACGTGGAGTGGCATCAGCGGTGACAAGTTCCACGCTCGATTTACGGGTGCCGACTCTAGCATCGTCGACAACGATTGGCTCGACAAAAACATTCGCAAAGACCATGGCCCCCTTGGCGCTCAGCACCTGCATACTGAATTTCTCATGGAAGGCGACACGCCAAGTTTTCTTGGGCTGGTGAATAACGGTTTGAACACCCCTGAGCATCCGAACTGGGGTGGCTGGGGTGGACGGTACGAGTCCTACACGCCGCGAATGCAAAAGTGGTTTCAGGAGCCGGAGACGCGACCGCTCTGGACGAATGCGGTCGACGAGGTGAAAGGCATCGATGGCAACTGGCACACCAGCAATCACGCGACCATCTGGCGTTGGCGGCTTGCTTTTCAGAACGACTTTGCTGCCCGCATCGACTGGACAACCAAGCCCTACGATCAAGCGAATCACCCGCCGGTAGTGAAGCTCGCTCACTCAGCCGAGCTCCAAGCCAAGCAAGGCGACATGATTAATCTCAGCGCCGCAGGCACGACGGATCCCGATGGTGACATTCTCTCATACGAGTGGTTTTACTACGGGGAAGTGGGCACGTTCACAACATCGAGCGGTCGTACGGGACAGCCACTCGAGATCAAAACCTTCGACCAGCAGCAAGCTTCCTTCACCGTCCCTAACGGCCGCGTCATGCCACCTGGTACTGGCACGATGCACATCATTCTTGCCGTTACGGACAGCGGCAGCCCCAAGTTGACTCGGTACAAACGAGTGATCGTTAATGTTGTTGAATGATTACCTAGCTCATTAGGAACCATTCTCGAGATTTCCTGCTTTCTTCCCACCAAACCACCTGAGCCCGAAAGCAGCTAGAACTCCACAGCAACAGAGCGAGGTAAGAATCGTGAAAATCTGTTGGTATCCGACCAGGACATTGCCTTGTGCTCGAGCCTCGCGAATGAGCCAACCGGTGAGCGGCCCCATATAAATTTCCGGGGCATAACCGACAAACGAAATGACCCCTACGGCTGTACCAGTTAGATGACGAGGGATGCCGGAGTCTTCCAGTAAAGCGAAATAGATTCCCCGCAAGGAAAAGAATCCTATGCAGCTCACCACCATGTTCAGCGTAAGTAACCACAACAAATCGTGGCTTGGTGTAATCAATAGGATTAGTGCCTACGCCGTCAACAGGAATCCGAAGCCAATTTGAATGGTTGCTCTTACGCCAAGCCAACGGTCGGCCACCCAGCCCGCAATGATAGCGGCCCCAACACGTGTATAACTAACGTTCGCAATGAGCTTAGCCGAGTCAGCACGCGACAAACCGTAGGCATCCTGAGCGTAGAGACCATAGTTGTCAATCATCTTAAAGGCGCTGTAAGCCGCAATAATTACTACCGCTTGCAGCCAAATTGCCGGCGACCTTAATACGATTGCCAGACGTCGAAGCAAGGGAGTTGATAGCGGTTGCTCGCTTTTCTCTAGGGTACTCGTCGAAATAGTGGGATCTGGCACAAACAGCCACACGCAAATCGCGGCCAACGCGCAATAGCAACCGTAGGACAAAATCAAGCGCCTTACAGCAATTGCCTCTGCCTCCGCCGCATGAGTACTTACCATGAGAGTGAAAGCATAGGCAGCAGCGGAGGCGATGATTGCCGAGGCGAGTCCGCGGCCACCGTCGAGAATGCCAAATGCTCTTGCTTGTCCCTCCTCCCCTGCCAATTCCCGCGTGGCACGAATCAGCGGAGCCCAAAAAGCAAGAATCGTCGTTACTCCCCAAAAACCGAACAACAGGCAAAGGCCGAAGAAATTTGGAATCGTAGCCATATATAAACTCCCCATGCCCGTGGCGAGAAGGGAGATCACCATCAATTTCCTAGGCGGCCATCGATCCGCAATCGGGCCACCCAAAAAGTAACAGAATGTGGCAAATATCCCATACACGCCACCAAGCTGTCCCAATTGAAATTCGTCTATGGAAAACGTAGTAAGAAGCGAAGACTTGAAGTAGCGACCGAGATGAAATGCCGGCAAGAAAATCGTTTCGCCGGCCAAAATCAAACTGAGCATCGTAAGCGCTCGTTTCCACCGATTCTGAGCAATAAACTTCGAATTCAATGGCATATCGAACGCATCTGACTTTTCCTTTTTTCGATTCGACATGAAGACCTCGTTGAGTACCGAAAATACGACCTTGAAGCTTCTGGCTGATTTCACGCTCGTGTTGTCGTAAGGTCGGGCTGGATAGTCGTTTAACCGCGTGGGCATCGCCCCGCGTATTTGCATCCGATAAACTGTCGTCGCGGCCCGAT
>JAYTVL010000482.1:0-14007 GCA_043744075.1 Pirellula sp.
ATTGTATGTAGTACGCCAAAACGCATCCGTCGGGGGCAAGCCCCGAACGGATGGCCTAGCGATATTCATAACTCTGTTTTTGTTCGGAACAAAAAAGACTCCATATAAATCAGAAAGAAATATCGAAACTGCTATTTGTCGCACAGCCCAGCTAGCGCCCTTCGGCTAATCAGCTGGAACGTGCTAGCGTCCGGTTCAGCCCGACCCGCATATACTGATATGAGTTCAATCCTTCGGTGCGGAAAATCATTTCGACCTGTACGATTGAAATGGGAAAAATCGGAAAGCTAGCTTTTCCCTTTAGGCGAGGGCAGTTTGAAATCGACCTGTAAATTGGGTGGCACGCTCTGAGGCACTACCCGCAACATCAGAATCGTTGAAATCGGAACAACTTAACGGGTACTCCGCCCGATTTGCAGCGGAACCAACGGACTTTTGTTCATTTTTGAACTAAGGTGCAGTTGTCCGAATTCAAGCATACCGTTCTGCGCGAGGTTGCCGTGTTTAGCAGTTTCAATCCCATTGTGGCTTGTTTTGTCGTTTGTCAAATTCTCCAATTTGATCCTACAAATGATTCATTAGTCGCCGACGAATCGGTAGAAGCTGTCTTGTTCAATAGCGAATTGGAAACAGTAATTTGTCCCCGCGTCGATTTTGACAATGGCATTGTCGACGAAAAAGGAGAGGACTGGAACAACGGCGATTCAGAATTTGCACGACGATTGCAGCCGGGCGCCATTGCCCTCAATGGAGCATCCGCATCCGGAACTGAACGCATTTCCGGCGGTAATCGCTGGACTAAAGTCAACTATCAGCCGCTTGATTTTGGCGTTCAACTGCCTCAAGGTACCAACCCTGATGCCATACGATTTTGGTTGAATGGCCTGCCCGCCGATCCTGAGATGCTGACATTACAATCGGATTGGTCAACTATCGATCCGCGAAACGTCACAGCCACCTATCAATGGCTTTGTCCGCCACTTGGGAAAATCGTTTTGCAAGTGGAATACCTTGTGGGTGGTGTATGGAGCCCAATATCACGACCTCTGCGTTTGGAAGTGATGCCGCCATCCATTCCACGACCAATTGCAGCCGGAGCTACGGAAACGGGGTTAGTCCCACTTTCAGTTCAGGGGCAGACGGTCGACTGCCTAAATCAAATCCTCGTTAAGTTTGCAAACGTTGCTCCGGGAGCCAGCGTAGTTGCCGACATCGACGGCTACGGGCACATCCTCGGTGAAGACCGCACAAACTGCTGCTACTCGTTCGACCTAAAGACGCTGCTTACCGTGGGCCGTTACAAAATTACCTTTCGACAAGCGGACTCAAAACACTGTGGATTAAGCAGCCATGCATCTTCGTCGATCTCTATCGAATTAAATTTCGATCCAAACGTTGAAGTTACAATCGACAACATCAAGAGTTCTAGAAGGCTGGCGATGCTAAAACAGGCCGAAGGGCTCATGCGTGAAACAAACGGTCAAGAAGTTGAATGGATGCGAGAATTGATGCTGGAGCCATGCCCTGCGTTCAAGTTTTCGAAAAACAGCGATGTAGAAAGCAATGAACCGTATCCAGGCTCGGTTGTTAGTGAGGACAATTCCCACTCAACGTCTTCAACAACCAACGAACATGAGTCCATCATTGCAACTCCGTATTCGCCCCTCGAATTAGAACTCCCGTCGCCTTTGTCAAAAGGTGGATCGACGAAAACTCCAAAAGAATTGGCTACACCATTAGGACCGCAGGCTGAGTCCAAAAAGGACTTCAAGAAAAATGGAAAATTGATACTCAAAAATCAGGACACTGCTCAACAAACTACTGAGACTGAGATTCCGTTACACGACTGCAATCGACCGGAATTGAGTGTTTCATTGAAAGAGCAACAAGAAATTTGGAATGCCCGATCACTGCAGGCGAGAGAATTGTTCCAATATCTAGAGTTCATTGAGTCGTCCCAGGACTCCATTATGAACAGTTTTAAGACGAGCAAGTTGGTTTCCAAAATCGATTTTGACACACCGACCGTTTTTGCGTCGAGTAGAAGAGTATACTCCGTCGACGGTGCTGTTGCTGGCGACTTAACGATCTTGGAAGGAATGAGAATTTCCGCTGCTGCAAATGGAAATTACAGGGTCGAGTTTAAGTACATTGCGCCGCATACACCAGCGATTGTCCATTTGCAAATCCAATTTCGCAGCGATGATATAAGTGGCTGGAAGACACTGACATTGGCACCGATCACGGTCAAATCGATTGACTACGACGAACCGGAAACGATGGTACATCAAGTGGTTCGAGAAGGCTACAGCGCTGCCTTAGAACGAGTCGGTGGTTATATCGATCAAGTCCGCCGCCGAGGATCAGCCGTTACTGGCTACAATCTTTCAGGGACAACCGAGACTTTTCGTTTCTAGCATGATTTCACTTCTAGTGGTTCGTCAGCATCAAAAATTAGGGTTACTAGTGAGCGGCAAGGCGCTAGCCGCCGGTGTTTCTAGGAACCGGCGGCTAGCGCATTGCCGCTCACAACCCTAAAATTAGACATTGACGAACCACTAGTTCTACTGTTCTATGTCCGGTATTGAGACCCCAACCAGTTCGTCTTGTCAATAATCCGTTTGCTCAAATTTGGCAAAGAGAGAGTTGATTTGATGCGGATTCTTTTTCTTTGTGGTATTTTCATTAGCAACTTGGCGGGTCCATCCCGCGCCAGATTTTAAATTCGCTTAAAACTCGCTAGGAAAACTCCATAAAGGAACGATCATGAAAGAATTTGTAGGACTATTAATCAGCTTGAGTGTTCAATCGACTCAAGATGCTCGAGTCGCCGCTGCCGGAGCCAAAGCACTTTCTTCCGCAACCAAATAAGCTTGAACGGCTCGAAGGAGTATTGTTGATGTGGGGTGTTGCCGGGATTGTGTTATCGCTTTTGCTTCTGATCTATCTCGCTTATCGCGATTTCAGCGTTCTCGTATTGGCGCCACTATGTGCACTCGTTGCCGTCTACTTGGATGGAAGATTGCCGCTATTGGCGTCCTACACTCAGATTTTTATGGGAAGTGTTGGCCAATTCGTCAAAGACTTTTTTCCGATGTTTTTGCTCGGTGCTATTTTCGGAAAGCTGATGGAAGAATCCGGTGCAGCCGCGAAGATTGCTGACTGGGTGGTGAAATCGGTCGGTGTCAAGAACACCACTTTAGCGATCGTACTTAGTTGCAGCATACTGACCTATGGCGGTGTATCTCTTTTTGTCGTCGTCTTTGCGGTATTTCCGATGACGCGGTCCTTGTTTCGGGAAGCAAATATTCCTCGACGACTGATACCGGGCACCATCGCATTGGGCTCGTTTACCTACACGATGACATCCTTGCCAGGAACGGTGCAAATTCACAATCAAATTCCAATGCAATTCTTTCGAACAAACGCATTTGCGGCACCAGGCCTTGGATGCATTGGCGGTCTCATCATGTTCGTCTTAGGCATGTGTTGGCTAAATTCACGGGTTGCACAAGCCCGAAAAAAGGGAGAAGGATACGGTTCCAGTCCTGCTCAGGTGTCGATAGAAAATGCATCCGATGAGGTCTCTCGTGTGTTGCCGTCGGCATGGAGCGCCTTCCTGCCTATCGTTTGTGCAGTAGGTCTTAACATGCTCTTCTCCTTTGTCGTAGTTCCCAAATGGGAAGCAGCGTATCTCGCTGACGAACAGTTTGGCAAAACCGAATTAAGCAGAGTCATTGGAAGTTGGTCAACCATCTTATCGTTGTCCGTTACGCTGCTGATCACGATTCTGCTCCACTTTCGCTCCATCGATAGGCTCAAGCTTGCGATTTCAGACGGAGCGAGGTCGTCGCTTCTGCCTTTGTTCAATACTGCTTCCGAATACGGATATGGCAATACGATCAAGTCGCTAGCGGGATTTGCCATCGTGCAAAAGTTTGTTACTGGAATCGCACCTGAGAACCCGTTAATCTCTGAAGCAATTGCTGTCAACACGCTATCCGCAATAACTGGTTCAGCATCGGGCGGATTGAGCATCGCCTTGAAGGCTTTTGGTGAAACCTATTACGAACGGGCTCTCGAGGTCGGGATCGACCCGCAATTGCTCCATCGCGTTGCGTCAATGTCATGCGGAGGTCTCGATAGCCTGCCGCATAACGGTGCCGTCATTACCCTGCTTTTGATTTGCGGCGTCACTCATCGTCAAGGATACAAAGACATTGCGGCGATCACGATTCTTATCCCTTTGGTGGCTACGGTCGCGGTCTTGGTATTGGGAACGACTTTTGGGTCATTCTGAAATTTTCATCAATCCAACTTTTCGGATGATTGGCTCGAACTCCATACGATCGACGACATCGCGTTGAATGTCGATTCCTGGCGCCAGTTCGATCAACTCTATTCCATCGGGTTGGAGTTTAAATACAGCCCGTTCTGTAACGAAGATAACAACCCGCGAGCTACTTCGAGCGCTCGGACCGCAAAAGGAAACCTGTTCGACACGATCAACGAATTTGGCTACCTTTCCTTCGTTGACAATGCGCAAGATTCCATCTTCGACCACAACTGCCAACCCATCAGTTGTCATCGTTCCACAGAAGACTAGATGCCGAGCGTTTTGCGAGATGTTGACAAATCCTCCGACTCCGGAAAATCGGTTACCAAATCGCGACACGTTTACGTTGCCATGTCTGTCTACCTGTGCAGCACCAAGTGCGGCGAAATCTAGTCCACCACCGTCGTAGAAATCGAACTGCGATGGTGGATCGATAATGGCTTGTGGGTAGCTGGATGCGCCAAAACTCAGTCCTCCTGCAGGAACACCTCCAATCGGTCCGCTTTCAAGGGTTAGCGTAACGTCCGAAAGCAAACCCCGTTCGGCGGCCATGAGCGCGATACCCTCCGGTAGCCCAATGCCTAGATTTGCGATGGCTCCTGGCCGCAATTCGTCGCACGCACGTGCGGCGATAATGCGTCGGACATCAATCGAATTCTGTTTTGGCGAAGCACCGGGCTGTGCTTGCGAGTTTCCGGCTTGGAAAGGAACTGTTGGCGGCCAAAAGTTGCTAGCTGCAGAACAGAAAGCTGCGTTGAATGGTTCTCCAAACGTTTGCCAGTGATCCGTCTGTTCAGCGAGAACAATGTGGGAAACAAGTCGACCGGGTATTCGAACGTGATGAGGCGGTGCAGGCGAATCGAGCAGTCGACAGACCTGTGCAATCACCGGGCCGCCGTGATTGTGAGCAGCCTGAGCGATTGACAACCCATCGCCGATCATGGCTTCATCGTCCATGAGCAAGTTCCCGAATGGATCTGCTGCTGTCGCACGAATCAGACCAACATGAACCGGAAAAGTGTGGTAAAGAAGCCACTGTTGACCTCGTAAAGTAACTCGTTCAACCAGATCTTGTGTTGTGCGAGCATTTAGTTTCCCGCCACTATGGATTGGATCGATAAAAGTACCAAGTCCAACGTGAGTAAGGCAGCCTGGACGTCCGGCCGCGATGTCACGCAAGAGCTGGCACAACACTCCTTGAGGAAAATTGTAAGCTTCAATCGTACCTTCCAACGCCATTTGTCCCAATCGTGGACATAACCCCCAGTGGCCACCAATGGCTCGTCGCAAGAGCCCAGGATGCGCGAGATGATTCAATCCGCGAGACTTGCCGTCGCCTTGTCCTGCGGCGAAGAAAAGTGTCAAATCTCTCGGTTGTTTTTGAGAAAGAAAGCGCCGTTCAAGTTCAGCCGTGATGGCCTCGGGATGCCCAGCACCGACAAACCCGCCACAGGCCACGGTCATACCATCGCGAATGCCTTTAACGGCATCATGAGCCGAACACAATTTTCTTTGAAGTGGTGTTTTCATTTAGGATCAAGTATACCGAAATCATTGACGTTTCATTTGCGTCAAACTAGATTGGAATCGGGACCAGTTTAATGATGTTGGCTGTTTCGTTCGTGTTAGTAATTATGCGAGCGGCGGCAACAAAAAAATACCAACGGTAGCAGGAGTCGCAAGACTTCAGCCGTTGTTCGGATCGACTGAATTCTTGCGAATCCAGCTACCCTAAAATTAAGCTGTGACAATGCACTGGTTTAGACAAAGGTTTTGAGTCATCATTCGCAGGAATTGCGCGACGGTCTTCGTTACCAATTAACTATCTACGTAAAGAAAGCAAATTCATGACAGGCTGGGCCATTGTTGGATGCGGTATGATTGCCAAGTTTCATGCCAAGGCGATTGCAGACATAAAAGGCTCCAAGCTAGTAGCTTGTCATAGCCGTTCGATCGATAAAGCTAAAGAATTTGTTGGCACGTTTGGCGGAACAGCTTATGACGATCTGGCCAAGATGCTTGCCGATCCTGCGGTAGACGTCGTAACCATATGCACGCCGAGCGGGGCGCATTTGGAGCCGGGCATTGCTGCGGCTCGGGCTGGCAAACATGTTTTGGTTGAGAAACCATTGGAGGTGAGCACCACGCGTTGCGACCGGTTGATTGATGAATGTTCGCGGGCAGGTGTGCAACTTGGCACGATTTTTCCCTCTCGCTTCCACAAATCAGCTCAACTCCTAAAGGGGGCTGTTGAGCAAAACCGCTTTGGAACCGTTTCGCTGGCCGCGGCTTATGTTAAATGGTTTCGAACGCAGGCGTATTACGATAGTGGAAAATGGCGGGGAACCTGGAAGCTGGACGGCGGGGGCGCGTTGATGAACCAAGCGATTCATAGCGTCGATTTATTGCTATGGTTTATGGGGCCTGTTAAAACTGTTTCCGCTATGACTTCATTGCGGGCCCATGAACGAATCGAGGTGGAGGATACCGCGACAGCGATCCTTGAATTCGAATCGGGAGCGCTTGGAACGATTGAGGCGACCACGGCGGCATTTCCGGGTACGCTTAAGAGAATCGAGATTGCAGGATCAATCGGTTCAGCAACTTTGGAAGAGGAGGCGTTGACGCAATGGTGCTTTTCGAAAACGAACAAAAATGACGCAAAGATCTTGGAACAGATGAAATCCAATGTAACAGGGGGCGGAGCTTCTGACCCTTCCGCAATCGGACACCGAGCCCATCGCGACCTCTTCGCCAATTTCTTAACTTCAATCAAAAAGGGTACCCCAACTTCGATAGACGGTTTGGAAGGAAGGAAGAGCGTCGAACTAATCGCTGCGATCTACAAATCCGCAAAAGGGGGTAAGCGAATCCACCTGAAATAATAGTGCGGTAGACCGCGTGACAAAATTCGTAGGTTCATTGATTTGTGGCATGCCATGCGCCCGATAAGCAAATAGGTCAATCTTTAAACGCTACCAATCGAACTTCCCCTACGGAGAATTCGGGGCAAAACGAGCTGAACAATGCTGGGGGCAGTATGGTTCATTCGCGAATCTCCGTAGGGGTTGTTTTCGTTGACCTTTGATCCATCGCGCACAGGTGCAACTCGACCTGGGCTTTGCGACAAATAGCAGTTTCGATATTTCTTTCTAATTTATATCGAGTCTTTTTTGTTCCGAACAACAATAGACTTAGATAATAACGCTAGCCCATCCGTTCGGGGCTTGCCCCCGACGGATGCGTTTTTGCGTACTACATACAATTGGGCGTCCCAACTCCCGTTCCCTTGGCTTTGCCCGCCGGAGGCGGGCAAAGCCGAGGGGAACGGTTCGATTCGCGAGTGCCGGCCGTTAGTACGCCAAAACAAGGTTGGTGGGGGACAAGCCCCCGACCAACCCGAAAGGCCAGATCGCAGAACGGAACAAAACTCGCATCAACATAGATTTGCGAACTGCTATTTGCAGCACAGCCCAGGCTCGACCTGCGGATTGGTTATGCTTTCAGGCTACATACAGACGAGCGTCCAGCGTCGCCTATTTAGCCGAAAAACCTGAACGATCGGACAGAGATGATGCTCATAGAAAAACTCCCTCAGATCAATTCAAAAAATCCGTGGTTTCCGTTCGTTCTTCCGATGGGTGTGTTCCTGCTTTTGAGCTCGATTGAGCCGAAACCAAGTTCAGCGGCGTCGTGGATTTCCATACCCATAAGCTTTTATCCCTGGATCTATGCAGGGAAATTGTTTAT
The DNA here is from genome assembly GCA_043744075.1 of Pirellula sp. Lineage (GTDB taxonomy): Bacteria > Planctomycetota > Planctomycetia > Pirellulales > Pirellulaceae > JBKCUI01. Next base: position 8,087 of record JAYTVL010000482.1, read on the forward strand.
CACCTTGGTTGCGGTTTGTTTCGTGTGGCCTGAATACAAGCCGTTAATACGATCCATTGGATGGAAGGGGATAGCCTTTGGAATAATTGGGGGTATTCTTTGGATAGCCTTGTGCAGCTTGGAATGGGAGCAATCTACACTCCATCCGTTGCTCAAGTCCTTGCGATTGGAAGGATTTTTTGGATCGGGCTCGCGTTCTGCATTTAATCCATTTATCGAACTAAAGGGGAACACATTTGGAATTCTGATGTATTTGGCGGTTCGCGGAGTCGGATTAATTTTAGTCGTTCCGGTAATCGAAGAGTATTTTTTACGAGCGTTCCTAATGCGATTTTTCGCATCCGAGGAATGGTGGGTCTACCCGATTGGCCAAGTAACTTTCTTATCGGCGATTCTAGGCACCGCTATACCAATGTTAATGCATCCCGACGAATTGCTAGCCGCAGCGTTTTGGTTCTCCTGGATTTCGGTACTTGCTTGGCATAGTAAGAATCTCTGGGAATGCATTGCCGCGCATTGCGTTACCAATTTGATTGTGGGAACATACGTTGTCGCCTATGGAGCTTGGCGGCTCGTTTAATGTCACCAGTTCGACTGTACTAAATTCAACCCCCATGGCCTTTGGCCATGGATGAAGGAGATTAGCGGCTAAGGTAAACGCCACGTCGCTCCCCCATTCCCCGCATCCGGCGGCCAACGGCGGTCGGATGCGGGGAATAGGCGCGGATTTTTCGCCAGCGCTTCTCAGCTAAAAATCCTATTCACCAATCAGACGAGCTGGTTGGGGTCCTAATCAACCCGCTTTTTGGAAATCAAAATGGTTCGTCTTTGTAAACTTCCTTTCATCTTTTTTGCTGCCGGCCTTTTCGTTTTGTTCACTTTTGCTGACCGTTGTGTGGTGCAAGCTGAAGAAATCGGAAAACTCAACGACGGATTGAAGATTGTTGAAACAGATTGGCCTTGGTGGCGTGGTCCGAATAGAAATGGTGCCGCAGCATCAAATCAAACACCGCCTCTTGTTTGGAGCTCTGATCGAAACATCATTTGGAAGGCACCTGTAACTGGGCGTGGACACGGCTCCCCAACTCTAGTGGGCGATAGGATCTTTTTGCAAACGGCAGATGAATCCAACGGTGCCCAAATCGTGTTGTGTCTGAAGCGTTCCACCGGCGAGCAAATTTGGAAGACTGTCGTACATGCTAGTGGCGGGATGCGGAAGAACAACAAATCAACTGCTGCATCGAGCTCGCCAGCTTGCGATGGTGATCGCGTCATTGTCAATTTCCCGAACAATGGTGCATTGATGACAACTGCACTCAGCCTTGACGGTCAGCAACTTTGGCAAACCAAGATTTGCGACTACATAGAACATCAAGGGTTCGGTTCATCTCCAGCTCTTTACCAGTCACTTGCAATCATTTCTGCGGATACCAAAGCGGGAGGCGCAATTGCAGGCCTTGATCGGAAATCGGGGCAAATCGTTTGGCGAAGAGAAAGACCGAAGCTTCCCAACTATCCTTCTCCCATTTTGCTTAATGTCGCTGGTAAAGATCAAATGGTCATGACCGGATGCGACTTGGTTTCGAGCTTTGAGCCGCTGACGGGGGAAATACTTTGGGAGGTTCCAGGTGCAACAACCGAATGCGTAACATCGACAGTTACTGACGGAAAACGAGTATTTACCAGTGGCGGCTATCCGAAAAACCACATGTCAGCCGTTTTAGCTGACGGTACTGGAAAACTGGAATGGGAAAATGACAGTCGTGTTTACGTACCTTCGTTGTTGTTTCACGCGGGTTATTTGTATGGAGTTTTGGACGCTGGCATTGCAGTGTGTTGGTCAGCCGAAAGTGGCAAAGAGCTCTGGAAAGCTCGTTTGGGAGGCACGTTTACCTCATCACCGGTACTCGTCGGTGACAGAATATTTGCGACCAATGAGTCTGGCGACACATTTATTTATCGTGCGGATCCAAAGGAATATGTTGAGTTGGGAAAGAATCATCTGGGCGATCAAATACTTTCCACCATGGTGATTTGCGACAGCCGTATTTACTATCGTGCGGCAACATTAAACGGGTCGAACCGAGAAGAGTTTCTTTATTGTCTTGGCGAATAAGTGGGTTCGATAACTATCCTTCATTGCTATAAGGCGAGCGGCAGTATGAAAGATACCGGATGAAAGAGGGTAGGATGGGACCGTTTGTCCCGTCCACGCAAAGGATCGGGACATTGGTCCCAATCTACTTTTTTGGTAGTTTCAAATCTGCCGCTCGCCTAACCACTAATATTGAGGAATAAATGGCACAGGCAATTGTTGATCCGGAGCAGCTTCGAAATTTCGCGATGCAGCTTAAGCGGTTTTCGGGCTTGCTTGCCGACGCATCCGGCAAGTTGTCGCAACAGATGCAGCAGCTTGCAACTTCATGGAGGGATCAAGAGCACATGAAATTCTCTGCGGACTTTGAGCAAGAGATGAAACAATTGGGGCGATTGATCGAAACGAGTGAGCGGCACGTTCCCTATTTGATGCGAAAAGCAGAATTGATCGAGGAGTATCAACGGGGCAATGGCTGAAGCGAACGTTAAGAGCCTGGAAGCGATCGAGATTTTTATTGAGTCGATAGGCAAACTACGCCACGACACTCGTAAGCAAACCGACGAGATTCGGCAACAATTCCAGCGCGTTACTGCTTGGTTAGAAAAGGAACTGCCCGATTACTGGTCGAATGAGAAACGGGTGGCGGAGACGCGGTGGGTCGAAGCTCGCGAGGAATTGCTGCGCTGTACAGCCAAGACACGGGAAGAAGACGTAACGTCATGCTCTGTACAGCGAAAACTGCTCCGAAAGGCAACCGAGCGGTTAACTCTATGCGAAGACAGGATGAGATTGATCCCAGCCTGTTTAATGCAATGGAATCAGTTCTTGCAGGAGATTACTACAGACGTAAGGCAGATCGACGACTTAGCGGAATCGACATTACTGAATTCTTGGACTCGTTTGCAATCAACACTCGATACTCTACGAAAATACGCGGAACAATAGCGATTGCATTGACTTTCGTTGAAAGTACTCCATTATTTGGATATTGCGTGCCGCATGGCTCGAAGCAAAACAACGAAGAATACAACCATTAACAATTCTCAAAGGCATTACTTGCCAGTTCTATCAGCCAAAACGCAACGATGGGGCAAACTTTGAGGGCGGGGAAGACAAAATTCCATGTGCGAAGTTAGCGCGCGATAGTATGTTAGTGCATCTGGAGCGAGTTCTCCAAATGAGTCTCTGAGCTAGCTTATTACGATAATTTCACAACAATAAATGCACCGAAAGTGACGGCCACGTCCCGGTGGTCACCCACAGGAACGAAGTGCGCGCCAGTGTTTCGCGACGCTCCACAGTTGCGATTAAGATAGAGCCCGGATTCAATTCGATTTGTCACACCCAGTAGGACTGCCAACGCATCGCATGGAACTTTCTGCCATCCTTGAAACGTCTGAAAAGCTACTTCTTTTAGAACCATCTATGAGTCAACCTTCGGACTTACCGGGTCGATTTGGTCGAACCGTGCGCGATATCGAACGATTGCTACGAGCACTAGAAGTACCGGCGGCCCTGGCTGGAGGATGGTCCGTTTGGCATCACGGCTATGTCGGCCGAGTCACTGCGGACGTTGATATCGTTATCCCTCAGTGCAGCGAAGCGGATTTGCTCAAGAGCGCACCCCTTTTCGGTTTTGATCTTGTTTTTGTGAATCCAGGAAGTTGGCCCAAGCTAGAGCACAAAGAAACTGGCATCCGAGTCGATCTAATGCCCGAGGGGCGGTATCCAGGAATCCCAAACAGACTTGCGCCTGTTCCCATCGGCCACCCGTTGCGCTATGTTGCCGGTCACAATCAACTCGACTTCATTTCATTGGCTGGCCTATTTGAATTGAAGCTTGGTGCAAAAAGAGCGAAAGACATCGCTGATTTGGTGGAGCTTATCAAGGTTAATCAATCAAAGTTGAACGTCATCCGTGCCCATTTGCAATCGTTATCACCGGCCTATGCGACTGAGTTTGAAGCACTTATCGTTCAAGCAAACGAGGAAATGTAACCGCAAGCAAAACCCAATTCTCAACTGATTTCTGCCCACTGAAAACTGCCAACTAAGCGGAAAGATCCGCTACTTCAGCAAATCATCTCCCGACCAAGAACTCAGCATTTCACCAGTCTGCCCCGAATTCTGAAACCATTGCAACCACGACCAAAGCGCCGCGCAAGCGCGCGGTTGCTTATTGCCTACTGAACACTGAACACTGAACACTGAACACTAATGCCTCCCAACTCCCAACTGCAGTCTCCCTTCTTCGACCTCGCAGTAATTGGACTCGGTTATGTCGGGCTGCCGCTTTCGCTTCAGTTTGCAAGAAAGGGAGCCACAGTACTTGGTTTAGACATTGATCAAGCGAAAGTAGATGCGATCAACAGCTCGAAGTCCTATATTTATCACATCAGTGACGAATCGATCGCCGAGCAAGTAGGAAAGGGACGCTTCTCCGCGGACGTTGATTTTTCGAGAGTTTCGGAATGCGGTTCGGTGGTCATTTGCGTCCCGACGCCGCTCAACAAGAACCGTGAACCGGACATATCGTACATTATTAAAACGGGTGAAGCGATCGCGCCGTCGTTGCGTGCTGGGATGTTGGTAGTGCTTGAGTCTACTACGTATCCTGGAACAACGGACGAAGATCTCTTGGCCGTATTAGAAAGAGGCTCTGGATTAAAAGCTGGTAAAGACTTTCATTTGGCATTCTCTCCGGAACGCGAGGATCCGGGTAATCCGGATAGCAAAGTCGCAACGATACCCAAGGTGGTTGGCGGCCTTACGCCGGAGTGCTTAAACAAGGCAGTGGAACTTTATTCGAAAGCGGTTGACCGCGTAGTGCCTGTATCAAGTTGTCGAACAGCCGAAGCCACAAAACTGCTTGAGAATATTTTTCGCAGCGTCAACATCGCCTTAGTCAATGAACTAAAGATCGTCTACCAGGCAATGGGGATAGACGTATGGGAAGTAATTGAAGCCGCCAAGACCAAACCCTTTGGATACATGCCTTTCTACCCGGGCCCAGGCCTGGGTGGCCACTGTATCCCGATAGATCCGTTTTACTTAACCTGGAAAGCACGCGAGTACGGACAAGCAACGCGCTTTATTGAACTTGCAGGAGAAATCAATACATCTATGCCTCAATTCGTCATCAACAAGCTAGCTGAATCGCTGAACTCGGTCCGAAAGCCGTTAAATGGAAGCAAGATTTTGCTAGTCGGCTTGGCCTACAAAGCGAATGTAGACGATGATCGAGAGTCGCCTGGATACACTCTAATGGACTTGATGAAAAAAGCCGGTGCAGAAGTTAGCTATTTCGATCCTTATGTGCCGGTCATAAGGCCAACACGTGAGCATCCTCATTGGGCTGGTACTAAAGCGGTTCATTGGACCAGGGAGACGGTTTCCGAATTTGACGCAGCGATCGTCGCTACGGCACATTCCAACGTAAATTACCAAGAACTGCTAGACTGGTCGAAGCTGGTAGTGGACACTCGGAACGCCACAAAAGGACTATCTGGTTCCGCTACCGTAATCAGAGCGTAAATGGCACTTCTCGCTAATCGCCACCAAATCCGTCTTCCGACGGATTTCAGCGGGCGGTTCGTGGTGGCGATAGATGTAGCTGTCAGTTGCCGTCCCGCTGGCCTAAAGCCGAATGGCGGTGAATTAAGCTCTCCATTCGAGCTTGCGGGCTGTTGATTTACTGCGAATTTGTCAAGCAATATCAGCCGCAGGGCGCTAGCGCGGATTATTCATGCAAATGCAAACTAAAGTGGCCCCGGCTGCGTATAAGTTGTTAGTTTACAACACCTTACCCGCAAGCACGGAAGCC
>JAYTVL010000483.1:0-52059 GCA_043744075.1 Pirellula sp.
CAGACCATTCGTTCGGCAAGAGCTTGGTTGGAGGACGACATCCAGCATTTAGCGCTAGCCGATAGTAAGATGAACTCGAAAAATTCGGGAATTGCCAAACCTACAAAAGCCACGAAATCTTTGAAATCACTGAAAAACACAAGGACTCCGCAATCCATAGACACCATCCATTTCACGGGAAACGCGATGGGGTTCTCCGCGACGATCGCTCCGTCGATCAACCCGATCCCGTTTCTCGAAAACCTCATGTCCGATTCTGTCCAAGTCGATCGAGAGTCTTCAGTCACAGAGTCAACACTCTATGAGCCACCTCTCTTAGACGGATCGAGTGCGGATATAACGCCAAGCTCACCCTGGCCAGCTGAAACGGTCGAGATCGAATACCAACTCACGCCGATTGCTTCCGATTCAATTTCTTTAACTAGCTCCTTGGTTGGAGTTCCCGACCAAACACAATTTGTATTAACGCGCCGCGAGATGATAGACCCGAAAACTAACTCGGTGGCCGCAGATCCGTCGGAACGGGTATTGACTGCACAAGATCTTTATCGGCAGTCTGACGAGCAAATCGTTGCTACCAGCCAACCAATTCGCGAGTCACGACTTGAGGGGTTGATGAAAGCTCAGTTTCGTTATTATGACGGGAGTTCGTGGAAGTCGGATTGGAACAGCCAACAAAAGGGTGAGTTACCTCGAGCCATCGCTTTTGGATTCGATTTCCCAGCAGTTTCAGATATGCACACTCCATCCGAACAGAGAACACGTCAAAACGACTCGAGCGGTGCATCGACGGAAAGTGCGTTGCTCAACGATTTGCCCTTTGCAGAATCCGTCGTGTCCACCGAAGAGACGGCGGAGGTTGCGACCGCGAGCGATCAAGGACTTATGGAGTCATCCACCAACGAAGTTCAGATCGTGATATACGTTGGCAAAGGACGTGCTAAAAAAACGGCTGCCGAGGGAAATCAGACACCGCGAGATCTCCAATGACAATAGCCTTTGTCCATCGCCTTTCTAGGCAAGAACGAAGCCGCCGACGCAGAGGCATGGCATTGCTAGTCGTTGTGGTTTTGATAATGTTGACCGCGTTGGGGGCTTATCGCTTTTCATTCTATATGGAGAGTCAATATCGTTTGACTCGATTGCATGAGGAACAAGTGCATGCAAGACTCGCCGCAATCAGTGGTATGGAGTTAGCTGCTGCAATAGTCGAGATGTCGCCAACGCAACGAACGAGTATCGGTGGATTGGTCAACAATCCTGCTGTCTTTCGAGACATTGCGGTGGATTTCAACGCGAATTCTACAGCGAACCAACGCGATCCAAATCTGTGGCGGTTTTGCTTGCTGTCATCACGTTCCTCGGAAGAGGTAACAAACGGTCCACAAGCAGCTGCACAAATTGCGGGCGCCACGGCGACTCCCATTCGCTTCGGATTGGAGAACGAATCGGCCAAGCTTCACATGCCAACGCTGATTGCATGGGACCAAATGATGCCTGGGCATGCACGCAATACATTGCTTGGGCTGCCAGGTGCTAGCGAAAAAATGGTCGATGCTTGGCTGCAAGAGATTGGAGTTTCGGGACGTGCCGACAAGGGTGGATTACAAGGGCAACTTGCGTCTCTCGACAACGTTCGGCATGCTTGGTTTGGAGGCGACCTAAATCAAAACTATCAGCTTGATCCGCTGGAAATCCGTCTGGCGAATCAAAACATGAGTAAAGAAGGCGCCGCTTCGCCCGCGTCGATTGGTTCTGTAAATGGTGTTGGCAGTTACAAACCGCTTCAACGGTTTGTCACTTGGGTTAGCGGCCACCGCAATTTGACTCGAAGTGGACAGGCGAAAATCTTTTTGAATGAGCCAGATCTTCAATCGCTACATCGCCAACTGTCCTTGGTTTGGTCTACAGATTGGGCGAATTTTGTGATCGCAATGAGACAATTTGGACTGAGTAACTCAGCGACTATTACCGGTGTGACAACTGAATTGGTTCCGCAGTGGTCGCCCGATTTTGGAAAAGCTGCGATCTTCGCATTTCGAAGCCCACTTGACTTGGTTGGAGCTGTAGTGGATTTGCCGTCTGTGAGTGCGTCGAACTCTTCTAGTAGCTCTACAGGTCAGTCCTCTCAAGTAAAACGGACGCTTCGCAATCCATTTTCGAGTGAATTGTCGGAGGTTCGTAACTATCTTGGAAGAGTGCTTGACGATGTAACAGTCGATATGTCGCCGATTTCGGAGGGGCGTATCGATGTCTCTGAGACAACAGCAGAAGTTCTAGCTGGAGTTCCCGGTCTGGATTTGTCGTTAGCACAGCGCATGATACAGCAACGATCTGGATCGACTAACACAATGACAACAACTCAGGAAATTGACACAATCGCGTGGCTGCTCGATGTCGTCGATCTTGCCAAGCTAAAGGAACTAGAACCCTATCTTACCTGTCGCAGCGATGTTTATTCGGTGCAGGCTGTGGGATATCGAGACAGTCAAAGCGCCGTCTATCGAATTACCGCGACGATCGACGCACGTGAAAGCCCCGCTCAATTGCGAAATCAGAAAGTATGGCACCCGTGGGATCGAGGTTTCTCCATTGAGCAACTCGCCGATTCAATACCATGAACTTTTTGCAACGATTATCGAATCTGCGAAATAACTCATCCCACAGTATGGGCAGCGGGCGAATAGCTGTCGTACATTGGGACCGCGAGCAAATATACTTTTTGGTGGTTTCACAAAAATCCAAAACGGTAAGTGCAGCGGATTTTGGAGCGATTGCACATACTGAGGCTGGTAACCCTTTATTGGCGTTGGCTTCATATTTTCGCGATCATTCGATCTCAGTGCAGCGGCTGGTCGTTCTGCTGTCACGGCCAGAGCTAGACCTACCTACGCTTAATCTGCCACCTGCAGAGGACAGCGAACTGCCGAGTCTCATTGCAAGTGAAGTTGAACAACAACTCGGCGAGACGGATGAACCACCAATAATAGACTTCCACGTTGTTGCCAATTCGAAAGCTGACAAGAACGTAGGTAGCCAAGTCTTGGTATTCGCATTGCCGGCCAAAGAATTCCGTATTTTGCAAAAGCAGGTGGTATCGGCGGGATTCAAGTTAGCAGCAATCTGCTCTCGACACCTTGCTCCCCTCGGCATACTCCAACGACAAAGCATTTCGAACGAAACGTTGGCGGTTACTGTTCACCATTACACGGGTGAAGTCGAATTGGCCGTCTGCCGTGGAGCCGAGCCGATCCTGTTGCGAACGATTCGGCTAAGTACCGACGAGCCAGCCCGAGTTGCTGAACAAATAATAATGGAAATGCAACGATGCTTGACGCTCTTACCCATTGAAACCGCCGAGTTGCAATTGGGTTGGTACGTGTTTGCGACGAGCGACGCAGCACGTCAAGTCGCAAAAGCGATTGAGGAACGCGGGGAGACGTCGATTCACACAATCGACCCACTCGTTGATTGGGAAGTTAAGCCCAATCGAAAAACTAGCGTAGGGATAAACGACGCAGCGGCTAGCGATGCAGCGGCTAGCGACACAGGGGCTAGAGACCCAGCGGAAAGCGAATCTCGCGTTACTTCCGCAGCTAATGCTGGGGCCGCCTGGGACTTCGTGAACAATTCTCTTCCTGTTAATTTGTTGGCACCCAAGCAAGCTCCTAAACCCTCAAACCCCATGGTCCGTTGGGCTACTATTGGAGGCTGTGCCGCATTTGTATTGAGTGTTGGACTCTATTTTTTATTATCGGATGTTTGGCAATTGCAAGTCGATTTGGATACTTCGCAAAAAGATTTGGATAACGCCAAAAAGCTAACCGCCAAATACCAGGAAAAGTCAGACCAAGTGCAAGCCGTGCAAGCCTGGCTTGCCGATCAAGTGGATTGGTTATCTGAACTGAACGAACTCTCGAGCCGACTCCCTGATGGACCAGACGCCACCGTTCGGCGGTTAACTGCATCGGCAACGACCAATTCCGCAACGATCGATATTTCCGTTCAAGTGGCCGACCAAGAATTCATCTCGCAGCTGGAGTCACGTATCCGAAGCGCCAAGTACGGTACCACCAGCAAACAAATCAGCCAAAACCTTAATTCGGCCGAGTATCCATGGCAATTTGAGACCCGGGTCTCCTTTCCGATCGAGGTTCAAAAACTGAATGCGTATGGGCCTAAAGATGGGACCAAGCCGACGGTGCCACCATCAACTCAGAAGACCGCTACACAGGATCGCAACGAAGGTGTCCAGGTCCATCGCGATGAAAACAAGAAAAACAGCAGCAAAAAACCAAGTGTTGCCCAATCGGAGAAACCGATATGACTCCGCGCGTACGATGGTTATTAATCGCTGGGCTAGCGGTGTTTTGCCTTTACGCAGCCGACTCTTTGTATCGCAATTGGATTGAGATTCCAAAACAGCAACTAACTGCCCAACTTGATGACCTTAACTCAAAGCTAAACGCATCCAAATCCGAACAGCTCGTTGCACAAAAGCAAGGCAAACAGCTGGAAGCGTTAGCGGCTCGGGCTCTGCCCGAGGATCCTCAGCTAGCGCGTTCTTTGTATCAACAATGGTTACTCAATTTGATCGAAACTAACGAATTGACTTCCGCTTCGGTTGACGCAGCACAACCGGTGCGGCTAGAGATTCGTTCGCGAACAAAAAAAGGCAAACGTCAATTGGTCGGTCACCGAATTAGTTATTCATTGCGAGGCCAAGCGACCCTTGCAAAGCTTGCCAATTTTTTAAATGACTTTCGCAAAGCTGGACACCTGCACAAGATTCGTTCGATTACGCTCAACCCAATCGGTAGCGAGGGGCGACTGGATGCCGACCTAACGATTGAAGTGCTTAGCCTGGAGGCATCCACCAACAAAAAGGAGTTAGGTATTTGGGAAGTCGTTGACGTCGCTACAGTCGCGCCAAGCACTTACGATCATCTTGTGCGGCGAAACCTATTCGCTCGAGGATTTGCAAAGGCGTTATTCGACGTCGAGCTCAAGGCGATCACATCCAATCGCGACGGGGTCGCTCAGGCTTGGTTTCGAGTCGACGGACGAGGCACTACCAAAACCATTGCTGCCGGAAATCAAGTCCCGGTCGTTCTGCATGATATCGTGGTTATCGAAGTCCTCACAAACAAGGTCCTAGTGCGAGTCAATGAAGAATCGTATTGGATCAAGCTAGGACAATCGATTGGAGAAGCATGTTCTACTAAGCTAGAAAGAACACCCGGAGAAATACAATGATCTTGCGCCGTTACACATTTTGTTTTTCATTTTTGATAGCAGCGAACCTATTGATCCAGAATGAGATCGCTTGTGCACAGCTAATCGGTAATCGGTCGGTCGGTGCCCCATTATCATCACCCTCTCAGCAACGGGCGCCTGGGGTTCCTACCGCCCCATCCCAAGGTGCAGTGCAAACCAATGTGGGTGGCATTGGACAGGCAAGCAACGCAATCGGTTCACTTGGTAATCGGATGCAAATTGACAATACACGCTTCGTACGAGGCAATCGATCTCGCCAAGACTTCGTAGGTTCGAATCGAACCGACCTCAGCGGCTTCGTGGGTGCTGGGCAGGCCTTGGGAGTTGGCCGAGTTCCGTCAGCCACAGATAATCTTCGCATTGAGACGAGCAAGGCCAAGATCAACCGACCGCTTCCACCTCAGCCTGCAAAAGGGATGTATTACCCGCGTCTAGAAATCGATTTTTTGAAAGCGTCATCGCAAGAGGAGTCGCCACGAGAAAGTCCAGCTGGTAAAGAAGCAAGTGAGCGCGTCATACAATTTTCGGCGGGGAGTGCGAAAGTCACGATGTCAGGCAGTACAGCGATCCTTCGTGGCACAATCAACTCGGTTCGTACATCGGAATTGCTCGAGCAACTCCTAAGTTTTGAGCCGGGGATCGATCGAGTCAAGAATGAATTGGTAGTTCAGAAAAATTGAATCCGCAGGTTTAGGCGAGCGGCAGTTTGAAATCTACCTGTAAATTGGGTGGCAAGCACGGAGGGGTGGCACGCACGGAGGGGTGGCACGCACGGAGGGGTGGCACGCCCTGAGGTACGTTCGGGCGAGTGAGTCTAACAGCCCGATGTGCTGGGGGGAATGACTCAGATCAACGATGGGATTCGTAACGACCTGCCCATGGATTCGATTTGGATGTGCATGTGTGGCGCGCTCTGAGGAAAGAAGGGTGTGTGAGACGCAGAGTCATTTACCATGGTCAAGTTGGAGCATACCATCCTTCAGTCTCTAACGCGCTTTGGCTGATCGCGTCGCGAACCGTTTGAACGATGGAACCCTCAACGCTCATTTCCAAGAAACGGCTAGTTCCGCCACTGGTAAGCCAAGAGGCAACCAATGGTTCTACTTTCTCCTTGACGATCCAACCTGCTTCCTGATCGGATCGAACATAGAATGCGATGGCCGACGCGCTTGCTGACATGGGGATCTCGCGGCGATCGAATCCAAACGTCATCCTTGTTGCCGTTCCCAAAAATCCTTCCGATTGCCCCAGCGAAATTTTGAAATTTTCCCACGCGCTTCGCCAATGGCTCAATCGATGCCAATCCGGAAGCCTTTCCGGTCTCAAACGTCGATTTGATAACATCCCACCAAAGGTGTGCGGCATATCTGGGCGACCCACGACGAGCGCTTGTGCATATGCTGATTCAGGAAAGCCGTTATCGACGATTCCAACTTTCTGAAAACCCGAGTCATTCAGAATATTAGTGGGAGTGTAAATGCCGTCGGAAAGGAAAATGCCAATCCGTTCTAGATTCTCGAGCGCGACTGGATTCACACGCGTCAAAGGATACGGAAGCGAAGTGATATTCGCTCGCTCGAAAGGAATTCGAATAAAGGAAGTACAAGACGCGCTGGGCATCCCCCAGTTCTGCGGAAATACGCCCCCTTCGGGAATTCGCCTCGATTGAAAATCGAACGAGATCTTCTCCATTTTATCGAGTTGTTCGCTTAATCGTTGTCCAACATCCACCGTCAATCCGGTTGGTCGCACCCATTCTGAATACCAACTGAATTTTGGATGGAGCGCGGTGCTCAAGGGCACACATCTCCATCCCCCTTCGAAAATTTCGACGATCGAAGGTTGATATAACGTTTTCTTCCCGATCACGTCTCGGACTGGACGGGTGACGAAGAGCATTGCATGTGGAGCAACACCAGGTGATTCTAAAAAACTCTCGGTGATCCCCTCGCCATGATGATTCAATTGGACGATTCCAATATCTCCGGAATGAAACTCTATTCCGCGGAACCTTACATAGTCGGGATTTCCATCCACATACTCATAGGCGGTCATACTTTCATCCGTCATCCATGCGGACGAATTGAATTTCTTGTTTGCTTTTTTGAGTGGACGGATGTGATCCAAGACCGGCGGTCCCATCCGCAACCTCGCAATTCCCGATTCATCGATCGTCCGCAATATCGTACGGCAAGCTTCCTCGCAACTGAAATCAGCAAGCAGTTGGGATAGCTGCATCGCCGTGTCATCGTTCCCGATGCGGCGTTGGCAATCAAACAGCCGGACTGCGGCCCAATCAGGAAGAAATCCACGAACCGCTCGCAAGAGTCGAATGGTTTTTTCCAAATCGTCCGAGCGATCATCGTTTTCACAGCTTTGGAAAACAATCGACTTGATTAGTCTCTTGGCCCACAAGGATCGCATTAACCTCAGTTCAACAAGGTTTTGCGCGGATGTTCGGTTGGCCAATTGGTCGTACTGGTAATTGACCGATGCAACATCTGCATGAGCATCAGGTAAGCATGCCTTGTCCTGCCAAGACTCGATCCGCTCTCTCAATGAAATAGAGTCATCTATCTTTCGTTCGCAGCCAATTTCGTCAAGGGTTTCCGACGGACTTCCGCTCCGTGGGCGACTTTCTAGAGATGTTTGCTTTGGAGAATTCACTGGTTGTCACGCCCGGTTAGTTGAATGAAAAACCATTATCATACACGAACCGTTCATCAATCAAAATCTCATTCGTGTTCAATGCGTTTCCAGAGAAACTCCAATTGAAGGGATTTGTGTTCTTGGCGACCACGCAAACTTGTGACTCGCCTCGTTGCCATGTGGAAAGCAAACGCTGCGCCAAATCCCATCCGCTTTGAACAACCCTTGCTATGCCATACCGAATGCTGGTTTCATGAACGAGTTGCGATCAACCGGAACGATTTTTTCTCAAGTTGGCTGACGAGGCACCTGGCAATGGTTCCGTTAACCGCTCAAATGCGTTTTCAAGATTTCTTGTTTTGAATTCCGGCAAGTAATTTATTCAATTCGGTCATATCCACTGGCTTAACCAAGTGATGATCGAATCCAGCGTCGTGTGTGCGTTGACGATCCTCGTCCTGCCCCCAGCCGGTTTGGGCGATAATGAGTATCTCGTGCCCGTTTTTCTGCTCTTTGATGCGACGGCAAGCTTCATAGCCATTCAACTTTGGCAGACCAATATCGAGCAAGATGACATCCGGCTGGAATTCGATCGCAGCCCTGACAGCCTCTTCGCCGTCATAGGCGGTGCGAGTGTGGTTGCCCAAGATCTTCATCATCATAGATAAAGTATCCGCACCGTCTTTGTTGTCATCGACGATTAGAATACGGAGATTGGATTTCACGGTTTGCAACTGAACTTCGGAATACACCTGCGTCACAACGTCCTCGACAACAACTGGGAGTCGCACCACAAACTCAGCCCCTTTTCCGAGCCCGTCGCTTCTTGCTTCGATTGTACCGCCGTGCATCTCTACTAGTCGCTTCGCCAAGCAGAGGCCGATCCCGAGCCCGCCATGGGACTTCTCCATCGAGTGATCCACTTGCGAAAACATTTCGAAAATGCGGGACAATTGGCCTTTATCAATGCCGATGCCGGTGTCCCGTATTGAAACCACCACATCGCTCCCGTGTGGTTCGGCCGAAAGTTGGATGTGACCGCCTGGGTCGCTGTACTTGGCTGCGTTGTTCAACAAGTTCATGATGACTTGCGACAGCCGGATCGAGTCGACTTCGATGAGGATAGTGGATTCTGGTAGTTGGATGGTGAGTTTTTGACGCATCTGTGCAATGAGTGGAGTGCTGGTTTCAACCGCGTTGTTCACCACCACTGCTAATGGTACGCGTTCCTTACGGAGTTCCACTTTACCGGTCGAGATGCGGCTCACATCCATCAGGTCATCGACCAACCGCACCATCTGCTCGAGTTGCCGTTCCATCATCGAACGGACAAGCTCGCTTGTCACTTTGTCGTCTCCTGCAAGACCGAGAACTTGCAAACCATTGCGGATAGGTGCTAGTGGGTTGCGAAGTTCGTGCGCCAAGGTTGCCAAGAATTCATCCTTGCGTTGATCGGCCTCCGAAAGTTCGGCAGTGAGCTTTCGCAGTTCCTCAGCTGTACGTCTCGCGTCGGTAATATCAGTGTTGGTTCCAAAGATCCGCACGATACGGCCGGATTTATTGCGAATGACCTTCATGCGAGAAAGGAACCAAACGTATTGGCCATCCTTTCCACGCAATGGGAAGGTATCCTCCCAGTCCAATCCATCCTTGACGTGATGGGCAAATTTCTGGACGACCCTGTCGACATGATCGGGATGATGAACCGCAATCCAACCACGCCCTTTCATTTCTTCAAGGGTAGTGCCGGTGTACTCGAACCAGTTTCGATTGAACCAATGAACCTGACCGTCGGTACCGGCATCTGCGATCCATGCCAATTGAGGAATATTGTCGGCTAGCTCGCGAAACCGTTCTTCGCTTTCTCGAAGCGCCTTCTCGGAATGCTTGCGTTGCGTGATGTCACGCAGGTATGCAGTAAAGTGAGCGGGACCGTCTACCGGAATAGGTGTTACCGTCAATTCGACGGGGAACTCTTCACCATTCTCGCGAATCGCGGATAGTTCAAGTCGTTGGTTGAACACCGAACCTTGCTGGGTCATGAGGTATTGGGCTAGGCCTTTTCGATGGCGTTCTCGATACACTGGCGGAATGATCAGCCCTGCGAGTTCCTTCCCAATTGCCACCTCGCGGCGGAAACCAAATATGCGCTCTGCAGAGGCGTTGAACTCGATGATTGTTCCTTCTTGATCGATGCTTATAATGCCATCTAGGGCGGCCTCGAACATTGCCGTCTTTCTGCTTTCGCTATCTCGTATCGATTTTTCGGATTGAATGCGATGACTGATATCCCGAAAAACCAGCACACAACCACTTATTTTGCCATCCTTGCTTATGATGGGCGCGGCGCTGTCGTCGATGAAAGACTCCGCCCCGCCTTTGGCAATAAGGATAGTGTGGTTTGCCATCCCAACGGTGATGCCATCCTTTAACGCCCTGATGGCAGGGTTTTCGACCGACTTTCGGGAGTGTTCGTTCACGATTTGGAACACCTCTTCGAGTGGTCGCCCCATCGCATCGGCGTTTGTCCATCCGGTTAGCGACTCGGCGACGGCGTTCATGTTTGCGACACATCCATGGATATCCGTCGTGATAACTGCATCACCAATGCTGGCGAGTGTCGCTCGCAATCGTTCCGCTTGCTCGGCAAACTGGTGCTTTACATCGTGCATGGCCTCCGCGAAGACAGCAATGGAAAGACCAACCACAAAGTAAACCATTAAGCCAACCAAATCCGGACCGCTATTAACGAGAAACGAGAAGCGAGGTGGAACAAAAAAGTAAAGCGCCAATAAGAACCCCAGCACTGTGGCAAGAAGCGCGGCGCGAAGCCCACCGTACCACGCAGCAACGACGATGGCCACGAAGAACGTGGCGAAAGGGAGATGATCCCCTAATAGTGGGTCAAGTTGCCAGCGTATTAGTCCCGACACAGCGACGGCGGCAACCGCCACGATGTAGGTTACAGACACACTAACGCCCCCGAGAGTGTTTCGTTTGCTCAGTTGCATCCCAGTTGGTTTTTTCGGAGTTCAACCCGCCTCTGCTAGGTAGGTCGTTGTTTTAGGGTCGTCACTTCAAGCGTTCTACCGAATCTTCCGATAAGCATTGCGAAAGCGATCAATGCACAATGTACGAGGGCACGACACTTGCTCAATGTTCGTAAGTTCACACTTCTAGAGTAGCAAATATACTCCGTGTTCCGTCAATTACAAATACAGTAGTTCGGCCTCGAAGGCAACGACTCGTGCACTATCGATTTTGGCCGAAAGGACAATTATTGAATTGAAACAATGCGATTCGAGACTTTTTTGGTGCCATTGGTTTGACGTGATAGACTGTCGAAAAAAGGATACTGTTGCTCCACCAAACGCAGCGCCAAGTCCAGTTCCCATCGTGTCACCGTGTAAAGCGGTTTTGGTTTCCATGTTTATCCCATTTTGTTGAAATGTTGGCGGTACAACGTGGCACGACGTGCATACGTTTTCATTCTCTACCGATTTCCGTCGTCGCAAATGCCATACCGTTTTGTGGCAAGGTCTAGTCCAAGGCTACCTGTTGGCCAGCGTGGATGGCTTCAATTACCGCTTCGGACGTCTGCGCTTTGCGAAGGCGTTCCGAGACATATTCGCTTTTAAACAGACCGTTAATGTTGGCAATTAAGCGAGTCTGCAAGCGGGCTGATCGACTTGGCGTCAACAGTAGAAAGATCAGACTCGCTCGCTCATTCGTGTGTTCAATTGGTATGCCTTCATCGCATCTCGCAAAGGCGAGCACTGGCCGTTGGATTCCATCCAAACGCCCATGGGGAATGGCCAATCCATTGCCAACATACATTGGAATGACTTTTTTTCGCAGCATTACGACTCGAGATATTTCGACAGGGTCAGTTGGAAGCTCCTCCCGCGGGATACGTGCAAGGAACTCCTGAACCGCTTCTGTCATCGAATCAGCTCGAAGACCAAGTACGATTCGACCTGGGCTAAGACTGTCTGCTAACGATATAAATTCGCCCGCACGCGCCCGATCAAATTCGTCCCCCATATTACCGATAATTTCTTGTACGACATCTTCAAAGGTGAGAATCCCTATCCATTCTCCATCACCATTGACCACGAGAGCCAATCGATCGTAACGTCGTTGGAACAGCCCCAACGCATCCTCGAGAGGCAAGTCGTCTGGAATTTCAAGACATTTTCGAGCCAGGCCAACCAGTCGATCCGTGGAGATTAATTCCCCCGATTCGGTGAACGACAAATTCTTGATATGTATAATCCCTATGGGCTTGCCACCGGCGCGTTCAACCAGCGGGTATCGCGAATAGTGCGTTTCGCTAAGCATTCGGAGATTCTCGGACCATGGTACATCTAGACGAATCACGTGCACGCCACTCTTGCATCGCATTGAACCACTTACTTTTCGTTCGCCGAGGTCGATGATATTTTCGATCAACAGCAGTCGCCGAAATGGTATGAGACCTAATTGTTCGGTTCGCTCAAATAGTTGCTTCAAATCCGCCTTGCGTGGCCGCAGAATCGACGCAATGATGCAGCTCAAAAGGATGAATACAATCAGTACAAGCGAAAATGAAATAGGGAATTCGTAAATATCGCTTATCAGCATTTTGACGCCAAGGACGGTGATGATCAGAGCGAACCCCTTGTTTAAATAATGGAACATTTTCATAAAGTCCTGAACAGCAAAGTACAGGGCCCGCAGTCCAAGCATCGCGAAGAGGTTCGACGTGAAAACAATGAATGGGTCTGAAGTGATCGCAAAGATGGCTGGGATAGAATCCGTCGCAAAAAGGATGTCGGAAGTTTCAATGGCCAACAGGGCAATGAACATCTGTGTCGTCCAAAGTCGCCCGTTTTTGCGGATGAAAAAACTAGCGTTTTCGTAGCCTTCTGTTACCGAAACAAAGCGACGGAGTGTGCGGACGGCCCAGTTTTTCCCTGGATCAAAGACTTTCTCCTTTCGGATCATCATCATCAGTCCGGTCGCAAGCAAAAACGCTCCGAAGAGATAAATGGACCAGTGGAACCGGTTCAGGAGCGCTAATCCTCCGAGAATGAAGATCAATCTCAGGACTATGGCCCCGACGATTCCCAATGAAAGTACTTTATGCTGGTACACCAGCGGTACTTGGAAGTAGTTAAAGATGAGAACGAATACAAACACATTGTCGATACTCAATGACTTCTCGACGAGGAAACCAGTGAAAAACTCCATTCCGGCTTCGAGACCGCGTTCATGGAATAGAACAAGGCCGATATTGAAGAGAAGCGCTAGGCCAATCCAGACTCCGAACCACCGCAGCGCCTCGTTCATGCCGATAACGTGCGGTCTGCGATTGAACATCTCAAGGTCCAATGCCAGCATCAGCACAATAAAGATCAGAAATCCAATCCAAGGCCACAAAGTCAATACTCCTCGTCTCGTTGCTGGGTGGCACGCTCAGAGCGTGAGCGATGGGCGTAAGCAGCTTGGCAAACGAATTTAGCAACTCCCACGCCCTTCGTCCCTCAGGGCGTGTCACCCGAAGTGAAGTCCTTTGATTTAATTGATCCGAAAACTGGACGACCCCCGAGGCCGGTGGAGCCAGTAATTCCCTGCCCTAACTCGCTAGATACGAACTGGGCTGCCCGACAAATAGCAGTTAAGCAAAAATGCGTTGATGCGAGTTTTGTTCCGTTCTGCGATTTGGCCTTTCAGGATGGTCGGGGGCTTGTCCCCCACCGACCTTGTTTTGGCGTACTAACGGCGTCACTCGCCAATCGACCCGTATCCGTCGGGGGCAAGCCCCGAACGGATGGACTAGCGATTTTTATAACTCTATTGTTGTTCGGAACAAAAAAGACGCGATAAAAATCAGAAAGAAATATCGGAACTGCTATTTGTCGCACAGCCCAGATGCGAACTACCAAGGCTTGATTTTCCAACCAACATAGAAGCCTGCCAGAAATACCAGCCCCGAAGAGACAAGCGGGCGCTTTTTCAAGTATTCCCCTAACGAATCTCGTAAGTCTCCTACAAGCACTTCGAAGTCTTCAAGCTGTGTCTCGCATGAATTCGTCACGGCTCTGTGGTCGCCCATGTTGCTTGGATACTTAGCCATGTTCTGCTCGTTAGCAATTCTTACCATTTCAAGTTACTCCTCGTAAGTTAGGTTTAAGATGCAAAAACTATTTTGCAGAGACGCCGCGAATGACGTCTTTTGCCCATTCAATGTTTTTTGAAAATTCAGCAGTACTGCGTTGGAATCGCTTAGCGGATTTCGACAAAGTCTTAAACGACCCTGCAATAAACACTGAGCTCAATAGAGTAAGTCCCCCGCCGACCGCAAGTTGCGCTATCCACTCATCAATCTGCCAGTAGAAAGCAGTTGCAGATGCTAGTCCGAACACCACTACTGGGATCGTTCCCAATAATAACGAACAACCTATCACCGCTATTGCAATCGCACTAAGCGACTCTCTAAAAACAGATTGTGCGTCCGCCTTGAACAATCTGGCTTGAAGCTCCGTCAATTCCAAGAGGTCATACGCAAACCTGCCAGCCGTTTCCGTAAATTGAGTTACCGGGCCAGCATGTTCGTACTTCCCGTTCAACTTCTCGATGTCAACCATCCAAAGATCCCTCCAGCCGCGAGAGCCAACGCAACACTTGTTGCTGGACTAGTTGAAACAATTCTTCTTGCTAGATCCGGAAAGTCTGCATTTGCATTGCCATTGTTGCTTGAAAAAACCAAGTCGACTTTCTTGAATTCGTCATTAACTAGCCGATCCAATACTCTGTTCTTTCGAATCGGTTTTGCGAAATCGATCATTGAAACCTCCTTCTGTTTTGCGTGGTTGTAAGAGCGAAGCTAGGTAGTATTTTACTGCAGTTGACGCTACGTTCGAAACTAAAGCGATCGCTCCACTTTTCCAACTTGACTTACCTGACATTGAATTCTCTAAGGTGTTATGGCTGCTTGCACGAGCAGGGTTTACCTGCGAATTCGTCCCAAGCATACTGCGCACGATACTGTAACCAACCAGTGAAGCGACCGCTATCGACATTAGAGGTTTGGATCGTACGTACTCTTTCCAATCCACCAAACGCTTCGCTTCGCCATGAAGCTCCCCGGCATGGTTGTAGCCAGATGCCCGAACCATTTGCATACGGGCAAGCAGTTCTTTCGCCTCGCTTTCTGGCTTCGATGTATCCATTTCTATCGCTTTCGACTTGTCATGGATATACCAAGAACGAGACCCGCCAAGATTCCAGAACCAACTGCAATTGCAAGCGACTCGAGTGGTCTGCGACCAATATTCTGAGCGGTGTAATCCATTCCTTTTTTGGCTTCCGTGGCTACTCGATCATAATTGTCGCGAATGATTTCACCTGCTGCGTCCGCATAGTGAGATGCTCGGTTCGCAACTTGATTGTATGTCGTACCAGCCGATTCGCAGCATTCAGAAATGAAGGACGATATCTGCTGTTGGCTTTGCCCTGTCTTTCTTTGAACCAAACCAACAAGCTGTTCAAAATTTCCTTCAACCCTGGCCAATTCATCCTTGGTAAACTCGCCAAATTTTTCCGTGATTGAACCCACTACGCTATTCCAATTGCCCATTAACTGCTCTCGAGTAATCATTTGTATTCTCCTTAGCGAATTGAATTTGATTGAGTATTGAGTCGAGTCTTTGGAACTCCGAATCAATAACTGATGCAATGAAGAACGAACGCAATCGACGTGCCATTATTGGCTGTTTGTCGGAACGAGCCGCAAAATAAGGCCCGAACTAGCGAAGTGCGCGATGATCGACCATTTCGGCGCCAAGCGAGGAAGAGCGTTGACCAAAAGGAGTGCTGGTCAAGCAACAAAACCATTTTATCGTTCCCGCCTACGTTTGGTACGACGATTGCCTTACTCACTTTGAGCCGCAACGCGCTAGCGTGCGGGCTGGCAGCAAGACACACCACCCCTGGTACGGGGTGGTCCATTCGATCAATGAATAGCCTCAACCAAACCGTCAAATGAACAATTCGGTAAACTCAGCGATTAGCAAAACCTTTCTGGCACTGTCAATATTTTGCATGGCCATTGCCATCATACTTTTTGGAAAGCCACTGCTTGCACCATTGTCATTGAGTTTCATCCTGGCATTCGTGCTAACGCCTGTGGTGCGTTGGCTAGAACGACGTGGCGTTGGCAGAATTATGGCAGTTGGGTTGATCGTGACGCTTCTCACCTGCCTCACATTGCTTTTGGGCGCACAACTGGCTTCTCAATTGAATCGTCTTGTTACCGAACTTCCACAGCACAAGGACGAGATAGAAGCCAAGTTATCGGGGTTTCGAACTGGCTCGAGTTCAACAGTAGGGCAAATTATCGACCTTTCTAAAGAAGTGTTAGGGAATATCGATGTCAGCGCTCCGCCTAGTGAACTTAGTGAGGTTCAAAAAGTGATGATTGTTGAAGGGAATTCTACGATGCCTTGGCTGACATCTATTCCAAGTATCATATTGCCAATCGTAGAGCCAATTGCGTCCGCCGTTGTCGTTATCGTTCTCGTAGTCTTCATGCTTATTTCACGAGAGGATCTTAGAAACCGTTTCCTCGCGGTATTCGGCAATCATCACCTAACTAGCGTAACAAAAATCGTAAATGAGACTTCGAGCCGACTGAGCAACTATCTTTTGGGTCTGGTATCTGTCAATTTTGGTTTTGCGGTTGGTTTTGGAATGGTATTGTACTTCCTTGGAGTTCCCTATGCCGCCGTTTGGGGCGCAGTAACATTCGTTTTTCGTTTCGTGCCAGTGCTTGGCAGTTTTGTTTCGATGCTTTTGCCACTTTCAGTGAGTCTTCTGTTTCTTCCGGGATGGTTCGTACCGCTTACCGTTGTGGCAGTCTATTTGACTTTGGAGGTAATCACATGCAATCTAGTGGAGCCATTGCTGTTTGGTAAATCCGTCGGAATGAATCCATTTGCGCTGTTGATCGCAATTATGTTCTGGACATGGGCCTGGGGACCACTTGGTCTGATGATGGCAACACCGCTTAGCCTCATGCTTGCAACGCTCGGGAGACATCTTCCGTATTTACGATCGCTCGATTTTCTATTAGGAGACGCTCGGCCTTTGCCCGCTCATCTGGTCTATTTCCAACGTCTATTAGCGAACGACATCAATGAAGCTGAAACGCTTTTGAAATCGATCTGCAGTAAACGAGGCTTGCCGTTTGTCGTGGACAAAATTGCGATTCGAAGCATGAGTCATGCGGACCGCGAGCTCAAAAGCAATGAAATCACTTCCGAATTGCATCGCCAAGTGAGTCTACGCAATGATTGTTTGATTTGGAAACTCATGGACGCCGCCAATGCAGAAGCCCCACTAACGAACGCTGAAGTCGAGCCAAAGGAATCGAAGGATGGGTCCACACTTCACAAGGGACCGCTGGCATTTGGGATAAGCCTCTGCGGCAACAGAACCGACGCAGCCCTTCGAGCCATAGAAATCTCTGACCCTAAAGTAAAATGGTCACTAGGACACGGCCTCGATGCAAAAACGTCACATCACATTGTGAAAGGCAACTATTCCATTGTTCTGATAAGTTCCCTGCCAAATAATCCTTGGGAACTAATCGAAAGATTCGCCAAAAGACTTCGAAAGGACGGCTTCACGGGATGGATTGCTGTTGGAAACTGGCGCGTGCGGACACTCCCAAGCAGCCTGCGAAACAGGCTCAAGGAGGCAGGTGTAGATTACGCTTCACACCGCCTGCATTCCGTATGTCGTATTGTCAGTTACGCTGCTTTATCTCTTCATGAGTCTGATGAAAATCCAACGCAATCTCTGGGTGCGATTATTGATAGCGCAGGAGCTACTGATGCTGAACCAAAGGGAAAGAGTGTGACACACGAACTTGCCTCGGTCATTCCTTGACACCTATTGCGAAATACAGTTTAAATGCAGACTGTTGTTCGTAACCCGCCGCGTAAGCGAGGAATTTGTTGCTGGTCCCGCGCTAACGCGTCGGGTTGTGGATAATCCGCACTGTGGCCTACCGAATATTCCCCAGGGCAAGCATGTTGGAATTCCAATTTGGGAACTAACATATGCGACAATAGTTGTTTTGCCGGTGCTTACTAACAGCAAAAAGGACCCGTCGCATGCTAAATCTAAACCTAACTCAAGGCGAGCCAAGCACGGCGGCTGAGCTTTCCGAAGAGCTTCTTCGGGGCAAACAGCGTCGTGTCGTGGGTGACCGCATTGCGCTCGGTGCCGTCGTCTTACTACTAGTCGGAAGTGGAATCGCGGGTTCCTATTACACACAGCATCTTCGGTCGCACACGAACCTAGTCGAAGAGTCGCACAAACTTCTAATCAATCTTGAAAATATCGAGTCGATGCTCCACTCCGCTGAATCCGGTCAAAGGGGATACATCTTAACCGGCGAGGAAGCTTTCTCTGATCGCTATCACGAGACTGTTGCGAGAATAAATGGGCAGCTAGCGGAATTACTTCTCCTGACGCAAGCTAGCCCGCTCGAGCCGTCCAAGTTAACGACTTTGAAAGCGCAAGTTGAGAAAAAACTGACGGATCTTAATACGAATATGGATGTTCGTCGCAACGAAGGCTTCACTGCGGCACAATCGCTTTTTTCAAACAATTTGGAAAAAGACACCATGGATTCGATTCATTCCTTAATTAGCGGTATCCGTGCACTGGAAATGCGTTCCATGGCGGAACGCGAGGTGGCTGCAGCTACGACGTACTGGACATCTCTCGCGGTAGGGATGGTCGCAACGATTGCAGGACTAGCTTTGGTAGTTAGCGTTGTGTACCTACTGCAACATAATCGGCGACGGGCTGAGCGAGCGGCGGAGATAATTCGTGCGGAACAAATGCGATTACAAAGCAGTTTGGATCGAATTCGCCGCCTCGAAATAGACAACAGGCGCATGGATCAATATATGCGTTCGTTCGTCGAACAAGTGAAAGACTATGCCATCTTTGCAATGGACGAGAACTGTCTCGCGACCACTTGGAACAACGGGGTATTGGAAGTTCTTGGATTCGAAGAAGCTGAGTTCATTGGCCAGGATATTCGTCAATTAATTTTCGTTCCCGAAGCCATCGAATTGGGCATTCCAAGGACCGAATTTGAAACGGCAGCCGAGTTAGGAAGCGCAAGCGACGACCGCTGGATGTTGCGAAAAGGAGGAACGCGTTTTTGGGCTTCGGGGATTACCAGCGCGGTCAGAGACGATCAAGGTAACGTTGTTGGATTTAGCAAAGTGATGCGAGACCTTACCGAACAAAAACGAGATGAGGATGAATTAGCGGCCTTAGCTGCAAAACACTCGGAATCGAGTCGTCGTATGAGTGAGTTTATGGCCACTTTGGCTCATGAATTGAGAAACCCGTTGGCTCCGATACGAAATGCTATTGATCTAATGGGAATGTCATCACTAAGCCCTGAGAATGAGGAGTTAAGAGCGTTGCTGGATCGCCAGGTGGTTCACGTAATTCGGTTGATAGATGATTTACTAGACGTATCGCGAATCGGTCGCGGAAAGATTGTTCTCCACCGAGAGATCGTTGATTTACGTAGTGTCATCCAATCGGCGATCGAGGCTTCCGGCACGTTCATTCAAGAGAAAAAGCAGAAACTGCAATTGAACATTTGTGATCGCGAGGTACAAGTCAATGCTGATCCGGCTAGAATAACTCAAGTTGTCACAAATCTGCTGAATAACGCATCGAGGTACACTGATCAGGGTGGTGAGATACAACTTACACTGACAATTGACTCGGAGGATGGCGAACATGGGACTGCCGTCATGTCGATAAAGGACAATGGAATTGGTATCTCAGCAGACCGATTGGATGAGATTTTCCAAATGTTTGCTCAAGTGGATGATTCACTTGGCCGTGGTCATGCCGGCCTTGGCATTGGATTGACTCTAGTCAAGACGCTTGTTGAGCTGCATCGCGGTACTGTCATCGCGCAAAGCGATGGAGTTGGACACGGTAGCCTTTTTACAGTTCGGATTCCTCTGGCAAATGTCAACGCAGAGCCGATTGTAGAGGAACCGACAAAGGAATGGCCAATTACTAACCGCACTTTCCAAGTCCTGGTCGTTGAGGACATGAGGGCATTACGAACGATTATGGCCCGACTCTTAGAAAAACTTGGACATAGAGTCAAAGTCGCGGAAGACGGACTCTCGGCTTTGGAGTCGATAACCGAGGTTACTCCCGAAGTTGTCTTTTCGGATATCTCAATGCCTGGCATGACTGGGTACGATTTAGCGAGAAGGATTCGAAGTCAGCCAAACCTAGCGAATACATACTTGGTAGCCATGTCGGGTTATGGGCAGCTATCGGATCGTAAACAATCTCGAGATTCGGGCTTCAACGAACACATGGTTAAGCCGGTCGACATCGCGAAATTGCGAGACTTTTTTGAAAGGCTCTCCGCAGGACATGCTCAAAAAGTTGACTGAAGAAAGTCCCCGTCACACTCCGTGTGACGTTGCCTCTAAAACCAAAGGTTTTTGAACTGAAGGTGGGACGCTTGTTGCCAAACTGTCTCATGGTAGTGCTGAACAATTCAATTTCAAATTGATTGGTGCCCCTAACGACGATCAAGGACTCACGTTTGAGAAATGATCCGCTTCCCGTCATCATGCACGGAAGGTCACTAGTCTGGCATGAACCGAAGCACAACTTCCACTTTCAGTACTGCTTGGGAGCAAACAACGTGGAATTGGAGTGGAATTGGAAAGGTCACATATTACGCTCACTGGCTTAATTGAGAAATTGCAATTACTCAATGCCATGACCTCCGCTACAATTACTATAATAAGCTTTGCCTGGACGATTGCTCTCAGTTCCCTACTCGAACACGATTTGGCAAGTGACAGTTGACCGGTATCATTCGGACGCTTTACTTAACGTCAAGGGAGGCATACATGACGGAATCTGAAACACGGAAAACGCAGTTGGCAGTCTGCCCGCTCTGCCAAGCTCCTGTTGAGGCCGGATGTCTTTATACAAGTGATCTCTTAGGTGGTCTACAGTGGTTCCCTGGGGAACCCGGCTTGAAGAAAAACCTCGCCTCTGATTCCGGTCGAGGGGAGCGCCTCGGTATCCACGGGATAATTGCCGGATCGTTCTTGAAGGGCATCCGATGTAGGTCTTGCCACAAGATTGTCCTTGAAGAAGGTTGATCACGATCATAGCCCAAGCCGAAGTACCGAAATCAGCTGCTAAGCGTGCGCGAATGATACCGCGCCATGGGCGACCTCGTCGGTCCGGGACGTTGCATATTTCCACCACATCGCGAAGTGGGAGTGATAGCTCAGAAATTGCGCAAATGATTCCGACTCAGGAGGGCGTGTCCTGAGTCCTAGCCGCTCTGCTTGACATCGGGCGGAAACCGGCTGCCTCCATATTTTCCGCGCTGCCGCCCCTATGCCCTGGCCAGCTCATCCAGTTTGCCCATAGCGAAAGTAGTTCGACGGCACCTGGCGAGCCAACAAATGCACTTGAACTGTTAGGATGTCGGCCCTTGAGAAAATAAGTGGCAAAGTCAACGCTTGTTCGGCTCAATTCGCCAAGTTCTAACGTCGACGACATAGTTGCTTTCAAGGCTGCGATCGATTCCTCGTGTGCCGCCTTCACCATACATCGACATTCGACAAAACTGACCAAGTGGGCTGTCCATTGCACTGTCGCCAAATCCTCGCGATCTCGCTTGACTGAGCGACGGTTGTGCGAGCAAAGAAAAATCGACCGGCTGCCCTGAACCTTTCACGACAATCGCAACCAAATTCTCGATCCCTGTGGTTTTCGCATCGATCGTCAATCGAACCGGATTTTTCTCGCCAGTTCCTAAACGATTCATTTCTCCCAGTTTAGGATAGAGACACTTTATTCCGTAGTCGCTATCAACATATAGCAGCGTAACATCGATCGAATGGCGCCCCGCGTTCTTGAGTTGAACCGTCACCTTCTGCCCGTCACGCATCGAATAGCCACTTGCCGATCGCTCGATGGCCCTCTGATTGTCGCCGTCGACAATGCTCATATCGAAGCCAAGCTCTGTCGAGGATGTGCTGCCCAGTTGAAGATTGACTAGCCGAAGCAAATTTTGCGCACGAGCTATTTTCTCGATCTGGGCCACAAGCTCCTTTGGCCAACCAGGCCCCATCGCAACCGACGGCAATGCTTGTTCGTGGCCCGCTTGATCTCGATCGCTCAATCCAGAACGGGGAAGCCATCGAAGTTGGCCATTGTCGAAACGTAACATCCATTCGGCATCTTCCGACGACTCGCTAACCGAAACGAACTTCGAGGCTTCGTTCCGCAACTCTGCGGTTAACTTTTTTCGAAGCTTTTCCGATATCTCGTCACCGGCAACAGTGTGCGCTGCAATTGCTACTCGTATTTGCGGCGGAGCCATGCCTTGATAGACCACTTCGCATCGACCCCGGTTCGGGAGATTCGTCTCCGCTGCGAAATTTTTGTATCGACACGGCTCGACAGTCGCTTCGGCCAATTCAACGTTCGTGACTAGTACGTGCCCGATCGGCTTGGTTAGTTCCTTAGCCGCACCTGTTGGCGTAAATACGGCGAGGATCGAACCTGGAGTAATCCCTTGAAGGCCACCTGCGTTGATTTTCAAAGTGTCACGAGACTTGCTATCCAAAACGATCTTCGAACGATCCGGAAAGGTTTCTTGCCCCAGGACCAATCGGTCACGATGGCTTCCCTCGATCAACGGGGTCGGAGAGCGTCGACCAAGGGTGATGTAACGAGTCTGAATCGCTTGGGCGAGCTCGTTGTAGGTCAATTGCCGAGAAGTCTGCGACAGGATTTCGCAAAGCGTATAAGTCAGCAGTCCATAGTAGGCTCGCTTGTTAGACGCAGCATTCGAGGGCAGCATACATTCGGGTGTTGTTTCATGCGATTGAGAAGCGTATATTGCGACCAGTCCACCATTGCCTTGTATATCGAACGGCGCGTCGCTGTTCACCGATTTTGGCTGCGAACCTGTCGCCGCCATCGATTCGGCAAGTGCGTCCTTTGGAATTAGCTGTTCGAGCGGAACTTGTCGGCTGATTTCGCCATCATTGCCACGCATTCCTGAACCGCTGTGACAGAAATCGGCGATCAGCCAGACAAACGCTCCACGTCGGACCATAGGAGCCAGCCAAAGACGAATCTCATCATCCGAGATCGCGTTCTCGACCGATCCAATCTTTCCATTCCAACGCCCTGCGTCGCTCGCCAAAAAAGTCTCGTCCAGTCCATCCTCCTCGAAATCGTTCGCATCAAGATTCGGTTGCTGGCTGCCATGCCCGCCCATCAAGATGACCACAAACTCACCCGCTTGAACTTCAGCCGCCAAACGCTGAAATTCCCGTTCGATATGCGTTCGCGTCGGGAGATGGTCACCATCCTCAGACGCAGAGAGCGTAATCATATCATCGCGTTTCGGATCGAATTCAAAACGATCGATCAGCAATTGTCGCATTAGCCGAACATCGTTGGCTGGCCCTTGCAATTGAAAACGCGATTCCAGATTTGTATATTCCGAACAACCGATCAGCAAAGCATGCCGCCGCGTCTCGCCACCGATCGCAAACGATGCAATCGAATGCAGGCAAATCAAGCAGGCGAACAATTTAGCGCACGAAAACATAAATAATAAAATCCAATAAGCACCCATGCAAAAGTTTTCGCGCACAACTTGTTTAACCGCGTGCCCATCGGGCCGCGTTTTCCTCGCGAAACACATTCTGTGAACTCGCTATCGCCAATCTCCTGACAGAACAAACGGTGCCCAGTACTGCGGCGGAAGACGATTTGGCTGTTCACTATCCGGCTCGCGAGTCGCTCCGCGAGGAATCTCGCTAGGATTCCGCAAAGCCCACAATTGCGTCTCACGCAGTGCATCGAGCATGCCCATTTCTTTGTCGAGGTAATTCGAATAAAACTCTTGCATCAAGCGCCGCGTAGCCGCATCGTTGACTTTCCAAAGACTGGCTACTGTGCTGCCAGCACCGGCAATTTGAAAGCCTCGTTGAATTCCTAAGAGGCCTTCTCCACCGGCAACTTCACCAAGCCCCGTATCACAAGCCGAGAGTACAACTAACTTCACTCCTTTGAAAGGCATAAAGGCTATCTCGTCAGCGGTCATGATCCCGTCATCGTCGTTCGATTGACCGTTGCGTAAAGCAACAGGCAATGGTGGTTGATTCGCGCCGGCAAAAACAATCCCAGAAAGTTGCCCAGGATTAAACCCGCGAAGCGCATCTCGTCCCGTTTCGCCCATTCGAGTGATTTCGCTCCTACGTTGCGCTACCAGTTCGACTGACATAGCCGACTGCTTATCGGGAGCGGCAAAGAAGCCATGCGTCGCGAGATGCAAAAAGGTACACTCGGGAGCAAACGTACGAAAAGCGGTTTCACTCGCGGTTGATTTTCGGAGATCCAAAACCGCTTCGTCGCTCGGTTTGTAAAGCCGTTTATAGAGACCCGCAATGAACTCGACTTCGCCTCGTGTTTCGGGCAATGCATTCCAGCGAACATCACCCCGAATAGACTCCGGTAATTCACTTCGCTCCCAAGGACGTTTGCGAGGTTCGCTTTCTTTGTTCTCGGGACTGCGATCTTGATCTGGAGCCGCATCGTAATCGACATCTCCCATCAACATCAGTTCACGCTGTACTTTTTGTCGGCCTTGCTCGTTGACCAGTGCTGGCAGCAACTGCGGAACTGGAATTAACGCAATGCGGTGATCCTCAATTAAATAACTCCCCGGATCCATACCCGGCAATGCGGCCAACGGCAATCGACCCAAGACGCCATCGGTTGAGACGAGAATCGTCTTCGCTGTGCCGATGTGCTCCAGAATCGGTTCCCAGATTTGCTTGCGAAGTTTCAGTCCAGCAGTCTTGGCTTGAGGCGACATCCCAAAGGTTTCTCGCCACACGTCGATGGCTTCGCTGGCCTCGTTCGCTGACCCCAAAGGGAGCATCACTGGCTGTCCCTCCCGTTGGACAATCGATACCAAAAGCGATCTTCCCGTCTTACCCTTATATTCAAAGTAATCCACTAACACCGCATCGTCAGGAATCGCTTGTCGGATTTGGCCAAACGTAACCCCTTGTACAGCCTGTCGAAACGTAGCGCTCGAGCGCATCAAATCTGCTTCCAGCACTTCTTTTTCGGCAGTCAGTTTCGCGATGCGTTCGCGCCAGTTGTCTAAGTCGTTGGCTTTCGGTGTCGCCTGGGACAGGGTCGACAATCGACTCGCCGCTTGCTGCAGTTTTCCAAACTGCTCCGCGATCGACGGATCGGTGGACGCGACGCGAAGCCCCCGCTGTCGAACCAAGACGCTCCCTTTCCAGAGCATCACATTTTCGACTGCCTTCAGTGGGACGGTGCTGGCTGCAAAACAAGTTTGTAAATAATTATCAAACTGATACCGCAAACTCTGATTCATCGCCAACTGCTGACGTTCCGAGAGAACGAAGGCTGTCGCTTCAAGGCTCTTGCGACTAATAGCAATGGCTTGTTCATGGTGAGACACTGCTTCGTCAAAGCGTTTGAGTTTGGCGTACAGCATTGCCAGATTATTCAGGCTCGTCGCGTAGCTCGGGTGTTGCTCACCCAAGGCTACTTTCCAAATCTCCTGCGCTTGCTTGTACAGCGGCTCGGCTCGCGCGTCATCGCCCATCCTCATGAACAGCGTCGCCAAATTGTTTAGGCTCTTCGCGTACGAAGGGTGTTGCTCCCCCAAGGATTCTTTCCGCAATTCAAGGTTTTTTGTCCCATGCTCAATTGCTTCCGAATATTTCCCCGATTTAACGGCAGTCATTAGCAGCGAATCTCGATGCGTTGCTTCGCGATAGCTGGCCAGTTTTTCCTTAGAAAGCGATTTCAGTAACTCTACGTTTTTCACCGCGAGTTTTGCATCGATAACTTGCCAGTGATTTTCTCCAAGCTTTGAAATCTTGCGATCGACTAAGTCTGCCCTTCGCTGAAATGCTTCGTCCCAGTACCCTGCTTGTTCGGCGAGATCTGCAAGCCAGGAAAGTGAACCATCGACGTCTGCACTATTCTCGCCAAAAACTTCGCGTTGGATCGATAGGCACTCCTCACTGACAGCCTTCGCTTCGTCAAACTTGCCTTCCGATGAAAATTGCTTTGCCTTTTTTTGGAGCTCTTGAATCATCGCTTTCTTGATAGTTATCTCGCCTTCTGTAAGCTTAGATTCCTTGGAAGCGGTGACGTCTGACGTCTTCGAAGCAGCGGGTGAAACGTCTTGGGCTTTTGCTGTCAGTGCTGGCAATACTAGGAGACACCATGCAATAAAGACCTGCCGTCGAATTGTTGAATTCATCGAATTGTCCTCGTTGCCATCTCAATAAAGGAAGAGCTTCCAATTTGGAAACCGGCGTTTCGGAGCGAAGCACGACACGGAAAATTTTTCATCAGCTCGATCACCTCGTCCCTGTTCATTATAGGGTACTCAAAAAACGGGCTGTATTGGGCGATTGCGTCGAAGGATCGAGCGAACAATTTGTGGGATAGGCTTCCAGCCTGGCTGAGGCAATACGACAGGCTGGAAGCCTATCCCACGAACAAAACGCGAGACTTATTAATCGCTCGAATTTTAGTAATCGATGATTGTACGGGATCAGCGATCGTTGCGGGGAAAAATGGACACTTCTCGCCGATCGTCACCAACTGGTTCCAAGGCTCTGCCTTGGAACCCACTGAATTGCAGGCTCTGCCTGCCGAGCCCACGAGTATTTGCTCTCGGCCCTCATTGCGATGCGAGGCAGAGCCTCGGGAGCAGTGCATTCCCTGGCGGAGCCAGGGAACGAGAATTAAGTATGGTGGCGATGAACAGTTGTCCTCAACTGTTTCTCTCCGTTCTGCATCGCTCATTTTCGTTTTTGTTTTCTTGACGCTCATCGCAAATGAATCCATCGCAGTTGATTCCGTTCGTGATGCTAACGCCGTCATCAACAACGAAACACTGATTGCTACCAGTCAGGAAAAAGTGGTCAAACTTTACGGTGCTGGCGGGGCGCGTGGTCTAGAGAGTTATCAAAGCGGCATCATCATCGACAACTCCGGTCACATTGTGACCAGCTGGAGTACGGTGCTCGATGTTGCAAAAGTTCGAGTAGTTACCTTCGATGGCCGTCGATTAGATGCGACCATGGTCGGGATGGATCCTCAGGACGAACTAGCTGTTCTCAAAGTCGATGACGCGGGTCTTGTCGGTTTTGACTTGTCGCAAGCTGCACAGGCTTCAACGGGTCAGCGAGTCTTTGCGATCAGCAATTTGTTCGGTATTGCAGCGGGCAATGAATCCTGTAGTGCACAGAAAGGGGTCATCATGGCATCGACTCCTCTCACGACCCGTCGAGGCAAAACCAAATCGCTCTACCAAGGTCGCGTCTATGTGTTGGATGCAATGACAAACAACCCAGGCGCCTCGGGTGGAGCTTTAATTGACCTACAGGGTCGCTTGGTCGGAATTCTAGGCAAAGAGATTCGGGATGAACAAGCCGGGATTTGGCTCAACTATGCGCTGCCGATGGACGTAGTGAAATCATCCGTAGATCGCATTTTTTCGGGAAACACGTCCGTTCAAGCCTCCGGGCTCAAAGCTGTTACGCAACCACATCGGATCAGCGATCTTGGCATCACATTGATTCCAGATGTTTTGGCAAAGACACCACCCTTTGTCGACCGAGTTCGCGACGGTTCGATCGCACAACGGTCCGGTGTACAAACTAATGATTTGATATTGCTATTGAATGACCAACGAGCCGACTCTCGCAAGAGTTTGGAAAAGATGCTCGCAACCATAAATCGTGCCGATTCCTTCTATTTACTCGTCCAACGCGGGCAAGAATTGATTCGAATCCATGTTCGACCTTAGGCTTAAACACACTAACATAACTCACAGTCGTTCTCATCTCTCCCTCGCCCTTGATAAAAGGAGTGGAGGCGGGGACCATAAATCTTCTCTCCCCCTTGCCTTCGAAAAATGGAGAAGGGGGGACTACGAATCGTCTCTCCCTCTCTCCCTTGATAAAGGGAGAGGGGGGCGGGGGGTGAGGGTTTCGCACTGCCTCGATCATGCATGGCACACTCATCCTCCCGCCCCATCAAAGCCGAAGCCCGAGCAGTGGAGCTTTCGAACTCTACAGTTCATCACCCTATTGATCTTCGCATTGGTCAACCTTTCCAGCGACATACTGGCCACCGATCCACCATTAGATGAACAAGAGCAACAAGCGTTTCAGGCAGCCGCAGATTTTTCGCAGGACTGTGTTGTTCAAGTGGAGACGTTTGGTGGCCAAGAAATCGTCAATAAACAATTCATCGCTTCTGGGCCATCGACTGGGACGATCCTGACTGCGGACGGTTGGATTGTAACCAGCATCTTTCAATTTCGTGGCCAGCCTGCATCCATCACGGTCGTTTTGCCAGACGAACAACGCAAGGCAGCAAAGCTTGTCGCGCGCGATCATAGTCGAGAACTGGCACTCCTGAAGATTGATACCGATAAACCACTGAAAGCCGCCGTAACGAGTGATCGAGGTACATGGCAGGTCGGACAATGGACGATTGCGCTTGGCAAGACATTTGATTTCAAAATCGCCAGTCGCAGTGTTGGGATACTGAGCGCCCAAGGACGTATTTGGAACAAGGCGATTCAAACAGATGCAAAGATCTCGCCGCAAAACTATGGTGGCCCCTTGATCGATTTAAGAGGGCGCGCAATGGGAATTCTCGTTCCCATCAATCCTGGGATAGCTACGGAAGGCGAAGTGGAACAGTGGTATGACTCCGGTGTCGGATTCGCAGTACCACTGACTGATATTTTGGAGCGATTGCCTCGTTTGCAACTCGGCGAAGATATCTATTCCGGAAAAGCCGGGTTTCGAACACAGAGTCCTGATGAATTTGCACCTGAGATCGTGTTGAGTGGCGTTACGCCTGGTTCTCCCGCTGCCAAGTCGGGTATGCGATCAGGCGACCGAATCGTTGGCGCAGGGCCAAATCGGGATGCAATTAAATCTGTAGCAATGCACTCGGAACTCAAACATGCAATGGGGACGCAAGAC
Organism: Pirellula sp.; assembly: GCA_043744075.1. Lineage (GTDB taxonomy): Bacteria > Planctomycetota > Planctomycetia > Pirellulales > Pirellulaceae > JBKCUI01. The sequence goes on from JAYTVL010000483.1 coordinate 29,085, forward strand.
GCTGAGCAACATATGTTTTTTGAGGTGGAACGCGACGGAACCAAGAAACAATTCGAAGTGACATTGGTAAAGGAATTACCAACCTATCGAGCTCCGTTTTTAGGAGTTGTCATTGACTCAAATAGTGCACCCGCCACTCCGAAAGTGATTGCTGTTTTGCCGAATTCCCTAGCTGCAAAAGCAGGGATTGAAGTGGGTGATTCCATTGTGAGTGTGGGTGAACAAACGATGGATGAGAAGTCCCCCCTCGACGCGAGACTGGCCTTCCTCGATTATCGCGAACCAGTCACTTTGAAATTGGAAAAAGACGGGAAAGAAAAAGACGTCGTCGCGACGTTGGAGAATTACCCAGAAAACGACTTCGAATGGCCCGTCGTAAAAGTAACTGCTCCGGAAAACGCTCCGGAACCTAAGGGAGCAAGAGGGACCGTGCAGTTGCCTTTAGGGGACGTCAAGAACAAAGCTTTCGCAATTGTTCCATCGAACTATTCCGATTTGACTCCGCACGGGTTGTTGATTGTGTTCGCCGAAGCGGGTGTACAAGATCAAAAGCAGTGGGCCGACGCATGGGAGTTGTTTGCCAGGGAAAATCGATGGATCGTTGTCGTGAATCAATCTGCGGACGAAAGAGCATGGTCGTTGGACGAAGTGGAAATTGGTGTTCGGCTTCGATCTTATGTTTCCACGAATTACACGATTGATCGGCGACGCATTTGTGTTGGCGGAATTTCCTCGGGTATGCTGCCCGGAATGATCCTAGGGCTGCAGGGGGCGGAAACCTATCGAGGCGTTTGGCTGTGCAATGCCAAGATCCCTGCGCGGGCTAGACTTCCAGCCACCGAACCGCTCAAGTCGATAAACTTCTTTATCAACGGCAAAGATCAAAATCTGAACACCTTTGTCGCTCAAGCTCAAAAGATCGGCTACAGCGTTGCCTTTCATGCGGAAGAGATGACCGCAGCGAAAATGCTCGAAACGCAAGTACTGGGAAAGCTACAGCGTTGGCTTCGATTGTTGGAGGTTTACTGATGGCGACCAAACGGCAAGGCGGAGCAAACCGAAAATCGAAACAACCTCAACAAACTCTTCGCAGCGAATTGGCCCTTATGCGTTGGATGGTCTTAGCCGCATCCTTAGGGCTTATGTTGTTCGCTGTGGTTCTGCGTATTCAGCCATCGTTGTTATCCAAAGACACGGCACTCGCTTCTGAGATTTTCGGCAAGGTAGGCATCGTTTTTATGTGCACATGGCTCGCTTGGCCAGCGATCGAGATGCTGTGGCGGGCACCGAGTGGAATGGCGCTTTTCATAGCAATTGTTTTTGCGGCAGGACTTTCTATTTACAACCGCAAGACGCTCTACGTCACCGGCCCGTTCTTAATCGTTGCCGCAGCCTTAGCGATCCTTTTGGGCTGGATCCGGAATCAGAAGCGTTCGTAATGCTACTAGTTTTAGTCCCTCGCCTTGTGTTGCTCCTTGAATAGAAAGTAGTCTTCGGACTCGTCGTAACGACTCCCGTTGCTGACCTCGACGAGCCCAAGCATTTATTGCTCGTCGATTGCATCGCCTTGACCAAGCTTCTCCCTGACCGCCGCTGCTGCCGCCTTGAATGCGGGGTGCGCCCAGATGTGTCTGAGTCCAGTTATCGTGTCAGGGTAAAGGAACAACCAAAATCGCTGGCCGGGTTTGATTTCGTCTGTCAAAAACGGGTCAACGACTCCAAGACAACGGTCGGTTGGGCCGACTCGTTCGAGGTCGCCTACTTGAATGAATCCAACGTGCTGGCCCGGCGCGAGGAGTACCGCTGCTGTAACTGGAGCGACGGCCATATGGACTGCGTCCCGACGTCGGTCGCCATCCTCGATTAACTCTCCGAGTCGTGGTCCCTTGATCATACCCTTGGGGGCCACGATGATCGCAATTCCAATCAGGACACAAGCGATTGCGGTCAGTTGACAAACGACTTTCTGATTGATTTTCGAAGTGGGCTTGTCAAGAAATGGTTTGGTAGCCATGAGATCGTGCTTCGGCTCCCTGCGAGCGGAACCGCTGACAATTGATTCTGCTTCATTCGCTAAAGCTGCTATTGGATTGACCAAAGGTGGGACCGTCAGTAACTGTGCCTCGCAAAAGGATATCGGAGCGCCACAGTGAGGACAACTCGCAGCAAGCGATGAGACTTTTCCACGACATTCGACGCAATCGAGAATTGACATGTTTTTCCCCCGTTCAATTTGTAGTTGGTAGACTGTTGACCAATCGGTGTCCAACACGAACATTTTATTGTTTGGTCATTCGTGATACGCATTGCCGAAAATATCCTGACAACCGATCCGAAGAATTATTCGCAACCAAGTGCTGTCGACTAAATTGTTATCTACAATCCCCTCGGCTGGATTCGAACCAGCCTTGTCCTGACTCTACTAGTCAGACTGTCTTGGCCGCTAGACGACGAGGGAAACATCATCAATGTTACCGTCTTCATTTAGAGACTTTGGCGGGCGGCTCGTCTAGTTGCAGAATTGCGTTAAATCGATCTTCAAGTGCATTAGCAGCCGAATCCATTCGTTCGGTGACGGCATCCTGTTCGGCCTTGAGCTCTTGTTGCGATTGTTTCAGCATCTGCTTGGCTACATTGATGGCGTTGTCTTCCAGGAATCGGCCGTTGGCAGTCACACCCAGTAAGTCCCTTTTCAAGAGATATGCAGCGTCACGAAAAATCGAGTTGTACTCTAGATTTGCGGCGCAAAACTCCTTGATCACAGGCGAATCTCGCTCCGCGAGTGCCAAGACTTTTTTTCGTATTTCTAATTGAACATCTTCTAATGCCTGGTCCGCAGCCAGGAACTCAGCGATTTGGAACTGGCCTTTGTCTCGCAAATAGTCCAATACTTTGTCTCGCATGGCGTTGGCGGCGTCTTCTTTTTTCCTGAATGCATCGGTTTCAAATGCGAACGTTTGAAAGCCGCGCATGAACTCCGCATTAGTACACTTCGGCTTGCCTCGCGAAAGCTTCGCAAGATTGATCTTGATGAGTTTGCGACGCACATCGCGAATGTATTCTTCAGTTGGTTTGACGCCCAGAATTGAACCATGGCTCACGCTGCTACCTTCCATGAAGTTCAACAACGGAACCTCTTTAACGTCCATCAGTTGTACGAATTCTTTCGTGCCAGCCGGCAGATTTTCTGCAGCAGTGTTGATTCGTACAAACACGGCACTTTTTCCGAGGAGATTGAATTCCCGAGTGGTAAAGGTCCCTTCTTCCAACCTGCGGCAATTCGGCAAAGGTCCGTTTTCATTCTCGCAGTTCAAATAAATAACTAGTGGTAGTTTCTTACTATCGGACAGGTCATATCCTTGTTGCAAGTCCGTTAGCCAGTCGATCGCTTCGGCAGAATGCGGTGTTACTTCGCCAAGCACCCATTCGGCGATCGCGGTACTGGACTGCTTTATGAGTTCATCCTGCGTTTGGTTTGGCTGTTTTTTCATCGTGAGCACGACGGCACGAGCATCGGGAGAAAAATCCTTCGGTCGGGGAAAGCCCCATACGGTGCGGGACACAGTCAATGTGTCGCCGTCGAGGTAATAGATCCCCGGTGACTTTTCCTTTTTTGGATTGTCCTTCGGAAATACATAGTCGATGGTCTTGGGGGATTTCGTCGGGTCAATTTCATAAGGGACTTCGCGGGGATCTTTGTCGTCATACTGAATGATAACCATGCCATCCTTGAACGTATGCGTCCAGATGACCTTCGGCGGGTCTTCGGGCTCAACGCCATCACTCTCTGATTTGACCACCACCCATGTCCCTTGAAGCTTCGCCTTTTCCTGTTTGATTACCTCCTCGTTGGGATCTGCCGCCAAGGCCATTGATCCAAGGAGTGAAATCAAAATCGGCGTCATCGTTTTGCGCATTGTCTTATCCTTTTCAACTAGAAGGTTCATTTACTTTTAATCCTACCCGACATCGAATAAGGCGTGAACAGCTTAACAATACTGATACGCTGAGTATTCCGCATCCTGACAGAACAAGCAAAATTTTCATCAGAATTTGTTGAACGTATTTTCCAACAGGCATTCAAGCGAATAACTCGCGAACTCGATGATGCTTACTTTACGTCCCAAACAACGATTCTGCTTTCAATCAAACTTACTCCCGCTGCAGCAGCCAGGCAATCGCCAGCTTGATTGATTGCAACGTAGTGAACCTCATTTCCGGCGTCGGCTAACGTCAAAAGTTCAAGACCAGATTCCACATCGGAAACTTTCACAAGTCGATCGTTGCCTCCGGTGATGAGCCGCCGACCATCCGGAGTAAAGACGAGACACTTCACTGCAAATTTGTGGTTCTCGATGGTCAAACCTCGTTCAAGTGTTCGCACGTTCCAAAGTTGCACGGACTTTGTTTCCATCCCGATGGCAGCCAGATCGTCGCTGTGTGGACGAGCAGCGAGATCCCATACGGCGAATTCAGTTTCAATTTGCCCAGCCATTTTTTTGCGCGTGCTGTCCCACAAATGAATCTTGTTTGCGTCAGAGCCAACCGCTAGACGCTTCCCGTCAGATGAGTAGGACACGCAGGTGAATCGACCTTCTGGAGACATAATCCGCATTCGCAATTTTTTCTTTGAGATATCGATGATGAGAACTTCTGAGCGATCCTTTGAGATGCACGCCAGTTCGTCCCCATCTGGGTTGAAAGCTAAAGGCTTTACTCTGCTATTAGTCAGCGCTGGCAGATCGGGAACAATCTCAGACGACGCGGCGTTCTGCCCACCGATCCGCAGTTCTCCTGCCGCAGAGACTATTGCCAGATGCATTTGATCGGGCGACACGGCAAGGCTGAGATCCTCATGTGAAATGACTTGAGATGAATCGCTAACTTTAAAAGCCCAGCTACGCCGTTTTGCATCGAGTGATGTGAAGGCGATGCTATTGTCACTGTTCATGAAACACAGCCCGGTAGTGCCTGCTTTTTCGGTGAGTGATTGAAAAGGCGCTCTGTCGAGAGCCCAGGACGAAAGACTTCCCTTTGCATCGGACGAAAAGAGCGTCAAGTTATCGGGAGAGAATGCAATCGATCTGACCGTACCTAGTTGTCCGTCGAGTCGCTGGAGCTTGCGACCGGTCAGTGCATCGTGCAACGTGATAGCGCAATCAGTTCCGCCAGTTGCAATGGTTTTCCCGTCCGAGCTAAAAGCTGCGACCAGAACAGGATCGATGCCCGATTTCAAAACGCATGTTGGCTTTCCAGACAGAATGTTCCAAACGATCGCGTCTCCCTCATCACCAAAGCTAACCAAATGTTGCGAATCGGGACCGAAAGCAAAATGAGCGTTGAACAGGTGCGTTGGTTGAACCAGTGTATGTAGGTTTTGTCCTGACTTCGTTTCAAAGATCTGAATCTTTTGCCCATTCTTGTTGCCAGGCATTAGCAATTGTTGCGGAATCAAAGCGACATATTCGCCGTTCGGGCTGAAAGCAGCCTCTACAATCGCCAGACGATCGGTGAAATCCTTTTCAGATAGCTTCATAATGCGATTGCGTTTTCCTAAATCGATGTCCCAATATTCCAAAACCAATGGACTACCGGGACCGTCTGCGAACAGACTTTGGTCGATGCCGAGCGAGCAAATTTCTCGGTTGCCTGGCAGGAATTGAATCGCCGCCCCGGCTAAGAGTGGACCGATCTTTTTCAACTGTTCGCCAGTGTTTGTGTTCCAAATGCGAATCCATGATTCGTTGCCGCTCCATCCAACAACCGCAATCGTTTGGCCGTCAGCACTAAACACAGGCGGAACGAGTTGGTATTCATTGCCTACAAGCTCATGTACAACCTTCCCCGTCGACGCATCGATCAACGAGATGTTTCGAGACGATCCTTTTTCGCGTATGTCGAGTTCTGGAATCAGTTTCGAAGAGTCAATAATCATTCCGCTTCCGTTAGATTCCTTTGCAGCTAAAAGCTTTCCATTTGTGCTGATGACGATTTGATCTATCGGCCGTCCTTGCCACGAAAGTGCATTGCGCTTTCCGTGGCATTGTCGATACAAGTAATGCCACTCAAAAGATCGCCGTTTTGGGTTGCAGGTTTCCAAGATCTTGGTTGCGCGTGCGACGTCAGACGAGTCGAAGGCATAGCGGGCTAAAAGAAACTGATTGCAATACAGCGACGCATCCAGTTCGTCGGCTCGCTGGCGTTCGGCCGTCTCAGCCCGGCGCGCTGCGATCATTCGTTCGGTGACGACGGCAAAACTAGTGATCGCAACAAAGGCGAGTGCGAACATCAATACAGCAACGATCGGATTTCTGTGCGACCACATTCGAATTCGTTCGTATCGATTTACTGGGCGCGACGTTGTCGGTTCGTGATAGAGAAAACGGCGGAGGTCATTTGCAAGCGCATCAGTGGATTCGAAACGCTCGTTCGGGTCTTTCTTCAAACATCTTAAACAGATCGCCTCCAAGTCGATTGGTATAGCCGACACGATCGAACGTGGAGTCGCAGGCGGATCGTGGTAGACCATCAGCAAAGTCTTTTGACTTGTTGATGATTTGAAGGGAGGCCGCCCACAAAGTAATTCATAGAGAATAGCGCCAAGCCCGTAGACGTCAGTCAATGGACCAACAGACTTGCCCTGGATGTCGCCCCAAGCTTGTTCAGGGGACATGTAACTAGCGGTCCCTGCGATGCTGTCGCTTGATATCCCGCTCCTATCCTGCATACGTGCCAAACCAAAGTCTGCGATTTTCGGAATTCCCTCCTTCGTCAACAAGATATTGTTCGGCGTCAGATCGCGGTGCACGACCCCACGTAGATGAGCCGAATGGACAGCTCGCGCCAGCGTTTCGATCAACTGGGCCGCATCGCGCGGAGGTTGCTGCTTGCCGTCAATCTGTTTCGATAGGCTTCCACCATCAACGTATTCAAATGCAAGAAAAGGTTGACCATCCTGTTCGCCATTGTGGTAAAGCTGGACAATATTCGGGTGTTGGAACTGCGCAACAATTTCAGCCTCGAATCGGAATTGTTCAATGTCACGCTGCGTTGTCTCGCTAAGATTCCGCAATGTTTTAATGGCCACCAATCGATTCAACGCGGTCTGGCGAGCCTTGTAGACGACGCCCATGCCTCCGATCCCCAACACGCCGATCGTCTCGTAACCGTCAAATTGCGGCAGCCCTTTGCCCTCCGTTAGTAAGGTGTTACTCATTTATGATTGCCCCGTACGTCGCAAGGCGTTCATGGTTTGATCACTTCCACCGGCGGTTCAGCACCACGAGGCGCTGACTGCAACTCAAACGAATTCATCGCACGTACTGGCGATCGATGTTTTTCATAGTAAGCGGCGAGCCGGTCTCGCAGAACTTTTTCGTCAACTGAGAGCTGCAAACTTGTGTCTGCTGTCAAAAGCATAAAGAAAGCTTCGCCCACAATGACGCCATCGCGGATCTCGTCAAACAATTCTTCACAGCCGCTGGGCACGATCATGGTGTCAAGTCCATCGCCACAGTGTGGCTCAACACGTACAAATTCCTTCTGTGTTGTCATGATCTATTGAAGCAAGAATGAGAGCGCAGTGCGAGCACGGCGACCGGCGAATTCTTCGTTGGACTCGTAGAGTTCTTGACAGACCATTCGCGTCAACACGGCTCGTTCGCTTAAGAGGTGAACGGCGTTATCACGTTCCAAGTGTCCCTGTTCAGAAGACCCGACCAATCTCATGATCGACCCCTCAGATGCCGCGTAGCGAAACACTTGGATATCGTCGTTGGATTCATCTGACATGGAAATGCCTTTCGCAATTTCGAACTCGTACAAAAAATGAAGCGACGCATATATTTTCGTAATCAATTCCCGCCGGGTATCTTGCCAAGTTTTTGCAAGCAACGGCCCGCCATGTCCCGTAGATACCAACTCGCCTCTCGATTCTCCAAAAAGTTCTTTCCCTTCTGCAAGACGATGGCCGCCTGAATTTCTTGAAAGGACTCGTCGTATTTTGATTCTGCATAGAGTCGCAGCGCTCGCTCCCAGTGCGCCGAGAGTTTGCCTGGATCGGGCTTTATGCCGAGTTTAGCGAGCATATCCTTTGCAACGTTGATCGGAATTGCCAGTCTCAAAACGCTAGACTCCGCAGCGACAGTGGCCACACCCACATTAATAGCAATGACTTTTCCACTTCGGTCGAGCACAGGACCTCCGCTGTCACCATGATTGATGGCAGCTGTCATCTCGAAAATGTCCCAACCACCACTCGTCTTCATGCGTTTGGTCTGGCTAATCTGGCCGCTATACGAGCTAACTTTGAACTGTGCTTCTGGGGCCATGTCTTCTTTGCTGAATGCTAGGCCAGGGAATCCCAATGCTTGTACGTTAGCCTGTGGCAGAACGTCACTTGCGTTACCCAGAGACAGGCAAACAAATCGATCGAGTTGGTCGTTTGTTCCAAATTTGGCTTTTAGGACCGCGACATCTTTGCCTGGAATCCGCTCGCCAACATCTAACACCTCAGCCGGAACCGTGATCTCTTCCCTAGCGACGCGGAAAGCTTCGTCAATACCCTGAGCCTTCAGGGTCGCAAATGACTTTTGCGGATCCACTTTGTAGTCCAAAACAATTCTTGCGGTCCTAAATTGCGTTGCGACTCGCGACCGTGCCGCATAATAAGAGTACAACATCTTAATCGTTTGCAAACCGCGTTCGTCGGTCCGTGTCGGTTTTCCCAATACCTTCGTCATTGCCAAAGTGTTCTTTCTAATCGCCTCGTTTAACACTCCTACGTTATCTTCCGTAATCGGGCGATCAGGACCAGTACAGACAACGTGGGCGTTCGTCAGCAATATCCCTTCGCGACTGATCGCAAAAGCGCTTCCACTCCAGGCATCGACATTCTGACGACGTTCGATTGTTTCTTGTTTGCTCGCCAGCAAGTACTTGGCAGGGTTCTTAACTAACAGATCCCAATATCGATCAGTGACAGAGAGGTTAACGTCTCCTGCGTCCTGCAAATTCGCCAGATCGTTCTTTAGGGCGTCCAGATTTACGGTCACCGTCTCTGGATAAGTCAACTCGATATCTGCAGTTGCGCGAACAAAGAATACCGAAGGCTGAGCCAATAGCGTCACCATACTTTCAGGAAATGGCGGGTCGGCGGACATCGCCACTTGAGCCAAACAAATCACCAATAAAATCGAGCCGCATCGTTGTTTTAGCATGGCCATCTTTTGCACCTTTGAGTAGTAAAATCAATCGAACACAAAGCTATCATATTCATTTTGCGACGCTGTATTGGTCACAGTAGTAAGCGAACGTGACTTTGGCATAATTTGCTCACATTCAAAAAACCGGATTCGGAATTGGTCGCAAGCGAACACTCTCTTGCTTGGTTACTACTGATACGCAAAGTGACGAGGATCCTGACAGATATTGAGTATTTTGTTTTGTAGTAACCTCCAGATTCGTCGCAATATGATTGACTCGCCGGTGTGCTCGATCTCAAAAGCCTAGCGGATCAAAAATAGAGCCAGTAGCTTCACTGCTCCCACAAACAAGAGCATGAAAATTGTGAAGGCTGCGGCCACGTAGCCCAACGTAAACAGAGTGCCGCGAACCCCTCTAGCGAATCGACTTGTTCTAAATTCCAGAATATGCAATACGCCAATTGTCAGAATGACGAAAAGAGGGTACGTCGTCAGGACCGTAAAAATCCACACGTCGAGATGGATTTCGATAGTATCCGGGATTGGCAATCGCGGTATTAGCCACATCGAGCCAAAAATATAAATTAGGTACGCTCCAAACATTGTCGGATTCGTCTCTTTAGAGAGCCAGCGCCATAGTTTCCATTTCCAATAGTAGGATACCGCCAGGCCCCAGACGATTAAATACGTTACCCAGAGCAAACAGACGGTCATTCGCAGTCGGAACATCGCCTGGTATGCGAGCGATTTGTCCGGTTCGATAGGGCCGTATTTGCCAATCGAAATTAATTTCTCTCCCATGACCTGAAAAATTACCGAATTGCCTTCATCGACCTCAAACGCGAAGTTCCAGAGCAGGGTGCTGAGAGTCACAGCGACACTCAACCATACGATCCAACCGACAAAAGTTCTCGATGTTCTTTTTTGTGGGACATGCGTTTTTTGTGGGACACGCGATGTAATGCCCTCATCAGGTAAATTGTCGGACACAGATGAATTCGTCTCCCACATGATTATCGAATTATTCTTGACAGCATTCTCAGGGGACCTTTTGAATTGGCGTAAAGTGATTACCCTCGTCATGCTAACTTGAAGCGGACACACTGTCAAAACGGAAGTCAATGATTGTTCCCGTATTCAATCTGTGTTTTCAGTGGCTCAGAGCGCTAGTCACACGATGCGCGACAAGTGACTGATAGCGTTTTTCGATCTTGTCCCACGCATCGTCACTTGCGGTCAACAATGTTGAGAAGTGAGTGACGTTTTGTAGATCCGATTCCGCAATGCAGGCTTGAGCCATCTTAGCGGAAAATTCGTTCGGCAATTGAAACGCCAAGGTCAGTCCGCTCAAATCCCATTCGAGTGTTTTAACGGCCTCATCCATTTGACAGTGAAATTCATGTTGGGCCAAGCAGTATGCGTAAACTTCGGGTGTACTCAACTCTGCCAATGTATTCAATCGATTGTGACATTCGTGTTGTAGGTCCCAAATCTTCTGATTTGCATTTTGAAAGGCTTCACCATCAAATCCGCCCGATTGACTCAATTTGTTCAACATTTCCCGTCGGTTCGAACATGCCTTGCGAAATTCCGTTTGTAAAAAAAGGTATTCTTTGCTGAAGAGTTCTACCGCCTTTACGAAATCGGCGTCCGTACATGGGGCTTTACCGAAAGTCCGTTTTGAAAGAATCGCCTCGCACATCCCCTTGCGAAATACTCGCATAAAATCGACTTTTGGAACGTCTCCCTCTACAATCGCTTTGCAAACCATCTGATCCGGTTCACACTCGATTATTGCGAGAGTCGGAACAATCGTCACCTTAAGATCGCGCAGGAATTTACGACCATTTTCGTCGACTCGTGCGGCATTCAATCGAAGGAATCCGGAACCGTTACGAAACCGTTTCATTTCGCGACTCGACAGGACTTCTGCTTCGAAGTGTTTGCAAGATTCAGGCAGGGTTTTTCCATCGTCTGAGTAGATGTACGCGACCATCGGAATCCCCTTGGTGAGGGACAGGTTATAGGCCTGCAACACATCGGTTTGCCATTCGATCGCGTCGATGGCTGGCGGTTGCGGTGCAACAGGTGCTGGGCTAGCCAAATACTTGCTATTGTCTACCGAAATTTGTGCTCTGGCGTAAGGCATGACCAATGCAAACATGACACCGAAAAGAACGCTCGTTAGAACATTATGCCGAACCATTTTGAATATTCCTCGTGAAATGTAAAAAGCTGAGCGAATTGCTCGATTTGGCGACGAGCGGATTTTCGCATCGCCTAACATCAGCTGATACGCCTGTGTTTTGGATTCCTGACACTCGCGTGAACTATTTGTTAGCAAATCTGTGCAATTCAAAACTGGCCCAATTTACAGGATTTTCCAGCGACATTTCACGCTTCACCTCAGCGGAAACTCGTTGCCACAGCGCAATGCGAAATGCAAAATCCCTGTCTACCACTGACTTTGTTGTGACGTTATTCAGCTCGACTCGCTCCCAAGGAATGAACCCGCAACGTGTTTCGAATTGCGACAAATAAAGTCGATTGACACGTTGGTCGTCACCGCCGACAAGACGTGCGGAAACGACCTTGCTGACAATGACCGCAATTCGCTTGCCATCAGAACGGATGGCAACCAGACTGCAGTCACTAAGTTTCAGGCGGTTAGAGAAGCTCGGCCTGAAACTGCCCAAGCGAATTCGCGAAATCAAAATGTAGTGGAAATGAAAAATGAAAAAGCAACGTTTTCATTGTTCCAAGCCAACTTGTTGGGGAAGTTGGGCTAGTCAACAATTCATTAAACGCATAGAGGGTGCGAACATGACACCGTGGCATTACAATTAGATGAATGACCGCCACAAATACATCTTTACTCCGTCGACTCTGTGCTGTAGGCGACAACAACTCATGGGCTGATTTTGTAAATACTTACGAGTCGATGGTGCGAAGCTATGTTGCAAAACGAAGTCACGGGCACGGTCTGCGTCTCGATGAGCACGATCTGAATGTCGTCGTGCAAACAGTCTGGATCAAACTTTGGAAGCATTTTGACGACTTCGAATTCGATAAGCAACGCGGGCGGTTTCGTACTTTTTTATACGCGGTCACCGTTAATGCACTGATCGATTTTGTCCGACGCAATCGAAAGCATTTCGCTGGCCGCATTCCTTTTGAACGGGTGGATTTGGACAACTTAAGTGTTAAACCCGACCCGGATTGGGATCTCGCGTATCGCTCGGCATTGTGGCAGCGAATTGCTGGCCCGTTGAAGGTCGAAGTTCTTCGTGACAACCCTCTCAAGTGGGCGTCCTTTGAACTCCACAAGATTGACGGCCGACCTGCCAAGGAGGTTGCGTCCGAATTGGGCATCACGCTCGCACTAGTTTATCAAAACGTATCTCGTGTAATGATACAAGCCCGCGAACGGTGCCTTTTAGTCTGCGAAGAGGAGCTGGTAGATGAGCGTTAGCGAGTGTCCAACAGAAGAAACGCTTTACGCTATCATGGCTGGCGACGAGGATGTTTTCAAAAATACTCATGTCGCGAATTGCGACCAATGCCAAAATCATTTGCGAAAACTACAGACGGAAAACACTGTTTTGCGCAACGTACACGAGGTGTCTGATCGTTTGCCAATTGGTTCGAAGATAGCCGGCTTTCCAGGATCGATCGGCAAATTTATTGTCGTCGGGGTGTGGGATAATGGTCCATCCTTTATTACATATCGAGGACTGCATTCGGTGGTTCGTCGAGATGTTTTGATCCAGGTTGCGAAGGTGCCATTGTGCGAGAGTCCGATCTATCAGCAGGAGTTTCGCTCAAAATGCGGGCGTTGGATTCAATTGCGTCCGCATGTCGCTGCTTTTCTAGATGCCGGCGAATACGAATCCCGCCCCTATATTGTGATCGCATATAACGACGAAGTGCGACTGGATCGTCTAATAGTCGGATCACAACTCGACGCATCAACCATCATGCAGATCTTTGGACAAATCGCTAAGTCATTGGCAGCGGACGCAGAGACTCCGCATCGTGAATTGCGAACTTCAAGCATTGTTCTTGATGATGACAATCAACCAACGCTTGTCGACTGGGCCGCCGCAGCTGAGTTCAGCGCCGCAAGCGGCGAATTTTCGAAGGTCTCAAGAAATGACACGTCGCATCGATTGGGCATCGCTTTTTGCGAGGCCTTGTTTTCCGAAAATCTGACGACAACATTGCATTCGAAATCGTTAACATACTCCGCTTTGGTTAAGGCTCTGAGGTCCCGGAACATAACCTTATCTGCAGCGGAACTAATTGCGACCGCAGTCGCCGGTGATACCGCACAGAAGCCATCTTTGGCGGAACTTGCCAACACGTTGCTCCGCCCTGTCCCCAGAAGCCTCTGGCAACGGCTAGTCCGTCGTTGAAGTCTAAATCATGCTCGGGTTTGCAGCATTAAAGGGGCATTACTGATTCGAACCCCCATCAAAAAGCAGTATCCCTGTTTGCCCTTCTGTTTACCCTGTTCGCGGTGGTTGGGGCGCGACGAACCTTGTGACCAACAAGAAGATTTCCCTCAAGAGCGCTCAACGATTGCAGGGCGAAGGGCCGTTCCGGCAAAAGAGACATGACACTTGTTTTGCACGACTCCTAACCATTCTAAAACCGTGTCACCTGAAATACTTTCCAAGCCCCGCTACCTCGAACCGCCTTCGAATCTCTGCGGTCCATTCGAGTAGAGTCTGTCTGGAAACTTGCAGGTCCTGTGAAATTTCAGAAAGTCTTTGAGTATTGCGCTGTTCGAAAAAATCTCGCTGAGACGCTCAACGACATCGTCCACGTCGCGGTTAGTGCCGATGGTCGAAAACTCGCTGCAGTCGAATCTGGTTTGGAGTCTAATAATTTGAAGGCGCGAAATTCCCCTTCTCCCAAAAAAATCTCATCTTTTGTCAGGACTTCGATTCGCCTCCCGTATCAGCAGGGAACAGGCAACGCGATGTTCGCTTGCTGTCAACCCAAGTCTTAGTCCAATCACTCGAGCGAATTCCTTCGGAGGAAACCCATGCTTCGGTTAATCATTTCACGGTTTGTAATACTTGGCCTGGCGTTCTGCGCTTTCGTCCATTCCGCCCACGCCCAAGATCCCAACGGTATCGAATGGCAGACCAATTTTTACGACGCTTTTGAAATCGCAAAAAGCGAGAGAAAACCGCTGGTAGTGTATGTTTTCTCCAAGAATGAAGATGGCCTGCACTATTCTTGCGCCGGTCTAGAAAAAGGCGCCCTCGCCAGTCGTGAACTAAAGATCTTTCGAAAAGATGCGGTTTTCGTACGGGTTAATTCAACTCGAGATGAGGAAAACGGAAATGTCGGCAGATTCATGCGACAAGCGAAAATTACGGAAGTCCCATGCAGTGTCCGCGAAGCCGGCTTCCTCAATTGCTCGAGTCAATCCACGGGCAAGAAAAACACTTTGTAATGGAACCTTTTCTGTCAACTCCAAAAAGTTCCGTGCATTCGGATTTAGCATTTCTTCTCCGAAAAGTACGGCCCAACGCTCGTCAGCATCGAGGTTAGCCCGCTCTCGCGGCGAATAGCTCTTGCCTTCATGCTTGCAAGCCAGATCGAAACCTGTGCTTTCGAGTGGCATCTGCCACCTTGCAAGGTGCGACCACTCATGTCTAAGTTCGTCTTCGATGCATTCATCGACGTTCTTCTTGTAAAAGGTGATCGTACTATTGTTAAACGCGGATGCTTGCGACTCAAAGAGTGGATCGCCTGACTGCTGCTGGTGCAGCGGATCCATCGGGTTTGCATCATTCAACAAAAAAAGTTCTGAAACAAAACCCGTATTTGGCAATGCATCAAGATGAGGAATGAAGTCTTCCGGCAATGCACGGTTGAGTAGGTTTGGATCAATTTCCTGAGTGTCGTCCCTGGCCAAACCCTCGAGTCCCAATCTGAATTTGCGTACCGCCTCCAATTTCTGTGCATAGTCTTCAGGCACTACAATGCGAGTTCGAAGTCCATCAACCGAATAGATGCGCACTGGAGTGTCTTGATGCTCCACGGCATAGCGTAGGAACTCCGTATGCGATTCAACATTGATTGCCATGCCGGCTTTAGAAACAAGTAATGACCACGTTGCGTTCTCGAAACGAACTAAACGGTTAGTCAATTCGATCAACCGAGTCGGATGAACAACGATCTCAAATGCCGGTTCTCTTAATTTGGTCTCGATAATCGGGCTCCCGTAAAGCGGCGGATCAGATTTGTTTGGTGCCATTTTTTGAAATCGAATCGACGGATTGAAACTTGGCTCGCGGCCCCTTGCAAGAGCATAACCCATTCATGTTCTTCCTGGTCGTACCAATGCGATGCCAAGTAAGGCGTTAATGAGTCCAGCATCTCGGAGTGCCGTTCTACGTTGGTTCTGGTCTTACTACTTCCAGTAACTCAATCGCTGGTTCGCGATCGCAGTGGATCAAGGCTGTTCTTCCGTAGGTAATCGTGCCAGGCTTGACTCCAAAGAATTTGGAAAGAACAGGCCCGCATTCGACTCGCAATAAATCGAATAGCTCAATCTCTCGCAAAACATTGTGCTGAATCAAAACCCGACCAAGCGGCTTTCCTTGGCCGAGGATCTCATTGCGAGGTTCATCAGCCAAATACTTCATGTAGAGCCGGACAATGCCATATTGAACGACTCGCCGCGAAGCATGCGTCTTTAGAAGTATTTCTCGTCGATAGTGCCCGTCGGCAATATCCGATCGTAGTACTTCGACATCGACACTTTCCGCATGATGGGACTCGACCGTGACTGTCATGTGATTGGAATGATCGAGAAGCGTACGGTATACGCTTGGAACGTTTTGGCTTTCGACTTGCTCGAACCGACCAAGCAAACTCGGTTCTCGATAATAGATTCCTATTAGCTCACTGGCTGAAATGCACCTGTCTTCGCATGGCGAGCAGGCAGAATCGTCGTCGGGAGTTTGCATTCGAAGTTCCGCGTTATGAATGTGCGGCTTCGGCAGTGGCACTCACTATTGCAGCAGGCGCTTTCATTGCGATGCTGTGCGTGACCACGATCGGTGCGTGTGAGTGCTCACCCTTGATATCTGCCTCGCTCAATACAGTATCGATCAAGTAGTGGAACAGTCGCTTTAATGGCTCCGGCTCAATCGCCAACGCGATTTCGACAGCCCGCTCGCGATGCCTATCAATCAGTTTCTCCGCTTGTTCAAATACGCGAGCCTTTGTGAACAACTCGCGCGATACCGCGACCCTCGCAGAATCTGAGAGCCCCGAATCGCTAGTCATCACAGCCAACAGTCGGTTTGAGTCCTCAGGCGAAAGAGATTGCAATGCCAAAGCAAGTAACACGGTTGGCCTGCCTCCTAAAATATCGCCTGCGGCTGATAGTTTATTATGGTCATCACCCTGCCAATCTTGCAAATCGTTGATTATTTGAAAGGCGACGCCGATATTTCTCGCAAATTGTTTGATCGGCTCTGCGTAGGCGGTAGCATCGCCAGCAAGTCTTACGCCCGTATAGAGGGCTGCTTCAAAGGCCGGGGACGTTTTCAATGCGTAGATCTTCAAGGCATCCAGAGGCGTTAAGCGCTTGTTGGTGCCGTCCCGCCAAAGCAATTCGGCGCCCTGCCCCTCAGCCAGACGCATGTGCGCTGACGACAAGCAGTTGAGGATTTCGGCGGCAGCCGAAGGACCGATGGATTCGATCTCTCGACCGATCAGCCGGTACCCCATTCCGATCATGTAGTCTCCAACGTTGATCGCTGTTGAAAGGCCAAACTGCTTGTGCATGGCGGGAACACCGTAGCGGAACGCATCTCCATCCTCAATGTCATCGTGGACAAGCGAGGCCTTGTGGAAGCATTCGATGCTCAGCGCTGCACTCTGAACGCCTCGCGAGAAACCAACTATGACTTTGTCTCCTCCTGGTCCAGTGGCTTTTCCTCCCGACATGGCATCAAAAGCGGCTAGCGTAATGAAAGGTCTGGAGTACTTGCCACCCCTTGCAAGAAAATTAGTAGCCAAAGCCTCGGTCGCAGCGATCGGGTCGATTTCCTCAAGCGGGTTTTCAGATTCGATGTTGATTTGAGTTTGGCTTCGTTGCCGGCCCACGATTGCGTCCAGTTGAGGCTGAGAAAACAAATCGCTCGCACCTCGCATTAGATGCACGTAGGATCGCGTTTTTTGTTCGGAAACGGGTTGCTTTACCATGATCATGTCCCGGACCCAAGCTTCATCGACGCTTGTGTTTCTGCAATCGCTGGAAAGCAACGGAACTGCCATACATGGGATGCCAGCTAACAATATTTTGTCGATGGCTTTTTCCAGTACGTTCAAACATGCGACGCCAACGATCGAATCGACGTATCCACTCACGATAATTTTGAGCACGACAGGAGAGCCCTCGGCAACAAGCACTTTGTAGCCCATCTCTTCAGCCTTGGTTCGAAAGTCGGCAATGCTGCATGCTCCACACTTTTTACAGTCCATTCCAAATTCGTCATAGTCGGCAGGGCATCCCTCAGCATGCTTCAAACAGTGTGGAAGCAGAAATAGTCGCCGGCTAGGAGGTGTTGCCGCTACCGCGTCGCGAAAGAACTCAGTGCTGATCATTACCATAATCCAGCCTACATATCCCTCGGACATGCCAGCCTCTTCGAGAGTTCGACGCGCGATTACCTCAAGCTGGTCTTTGGTTGGCGGCATCTCTTTGTTCATGCGTGCCGCAACCTCTCGACATTTATCTCGCAATTGTTCCCGAAGCTGATGCGTTTCCGGAACGAGTTTCAAATGACTGGTTTTGCGTCGCGTTTTCTTTTCCGATTTCTCGGTTGCGCTGGGTGTTTGGGTGGCTTGCATCGAGGCGGGTGGGGTTAACGTTGACAAAACTCAAGTCCTTTGTTCAGGGCACCCAGTGAAAACACCAGTGGATACATTTTTTCGTAATACCATAGCCGAGCGAAATAAAATCCGATCGGTTGACTGACTTGGTGGTGGTCTTGCTGGATGCCATCGCACAACCAATTCACGCCTCGCATTATAGAGTCGGTACATCCATTTGTGCCACCTCCGGAAAGGATTCCCTCTAATGACACGCTTGTTTCCTCAATTGTACTTGAAGCCGATCCGAAAGTCCGATCGGAACCAGGGTAGTGGCTGCTATTGCCGCCTCCCCACCCTCCATCGGCGTTTTGACTCGCCAACAAAAAATCTCTTCCTCGCCGAAAGGCTGGGGATTCGGTCGGTCCGCATTGGCTATAACACTGTAAAACACGACCGGTTCCGTAAATTGGGTTATCTTCCTCCTCCCGATCTTGGTTTCCGAACCAAAGCGGAAGCCAGCTTCCATCAGGCCTTTGATGCTTTTCCAGGTATACCCAGCCTCGTCCAATCGCCCGATCAAAACCCTTGAACCCCTTGTCTAGCATGAAAATCTCTCTCCAGCAAGATAGAGCACGAATCGCGTGGGCTGTCAAATCGCTTCCGCTTCTATCAAAAGGCAACGTTCCCCAACCGCGACAGAAAGTAGGCCAACCACCGTCACGATTTTGCAGCCTAACCAACCATCGACAACCGGCTTTCGCGGCTTTCAAGACTGCCATCCTTCGGCATTCATCCAGAATGGTTAGTTGTTGCCCAATACTCGATGGCGATTGAGAGTTTTTTAAATACCATTTTCTCAAGGCAATCAAGGCGGCAGGCGTATCGTCGGAATCTGGGACCGCACCGCTCAAGTTCGTCCAGCCCCATCCGCCTGGTTCAGCCCCCGTAAAAGGATGACGCTTGACATGTTGGCACGACAACAGCCAATCGATCGTCCGATCCCACTCAGTATTAGGCTCGTCAAAAAAATGGGCGGCGGAAAGCGAAGTGACCCAAGTCGCTAGGTTCGTATCAATGGGCCAACTGCCATCTCTTAAAACAGAATCGATGATGAACTTGCGTGACTCGACCGCCACTCGCGATGCCCCTAAACCGATCGAGGCAAGGCTCATCAACACAAAGCTTGTCAGCGGGACTGCTTCAAGATAGCCACCGCTGGTCGGTTGCATTCGAGTCAGCACGTCCAGTGACGTTTTTCGAGCCGCCGAGCGCACGATTCTCGCAATCGGATTGCGGGGTGGATTGTGAAAGTACTGTGCTTGACCAATCGCAACCAAAGCTGGAATGGCGTAGCTAACAACAGGCAATTGAACAAATCGATACCATGATTGAGGCAGTGCCGCTGCTTCAAACGGCAGCGTGGGAATCTCGCTCCAATCAACGAATCCTGCCAACGCGCAATTGGTCATAATCGGGACGACGAAGGTTTTGTCTTTGCCGTAACGTTTTCTCAATCCCTCCCAACGACCGCTTCGCTCGACATAGTCCCAAGCTGCGGCAATTTTTGCTGGATAACGCGAATTATGTCCAGCTAAATGCCAAGCTGCTAAAACCAGAAACGTCGTGGCTATGTTGGAAAGTGATCGGTCCGTATCTCCAAACCCACCATCTGTGTTTTGAGAGCGAGAGAGCCATCCAGATCCGTCTTCTATCAATCGATCCCAGCGATCAGGTGAGTGGCGATCAAGTGAGTGGCGATCACTGTTCAATCCACTCTCGATCGGCCATGGATTCTGCTGATATTGATCGCGACAAATCGACAACGCACTTACGGCGGTGGCGGTCGAAAGTGCAGAAGTCGAAAGAGTTCCTGTCCAATGATTCGACGATCTCTTGAGCGAAACCAAATCTGATCGCAAACGAAAGATCGCTTGCTCGATTCGTTCCTTGAGCACTGACAAATTCATGTTCAAGTTAGCGCAATCCTTAGGCCATCGTAGGCCAGTCGTACATTCTCTGGCAGGAGTGCGTTCGCGGATTCATACTCAATGTCGTGCGACAAGTGAGTTAAATAGGTCATCTTGGGTTTGATTTGCTCGACGACTTTGAGGGCTTCCTCAACACAGTAGTGTGTCGGATGCGGTGTGTACCGCAGAGCGTCCAATACCAAGCAGTCCAGACCGTGCATGAGTTCCAAGCTCGACTCGGAAATATAGTTCGTATCGGTGCAATAAGCGACATTCCCAATTCGGAAGCCTAGCACACTGCAATTGGGACCATGAACCAAAGGGATAGGTCGTAGAACGGTGTGCAGCACTTCAAAAGGGTCCATCGCAATCCGATGGATTTGAAGTTGTGGTGCAGCCGCTGCATGCGTTGGTTCTCTTCGATCGAAGGCGTAATCGAATATAGTGCGAATACGTGTTTCTACCAGCGCGGAACAAAACAATGGGACAGGATGTCCAAGCACAAATGGGAACAGTCGCAAATCGTCCAATCCATGTAAGTGGTCCGCGTGTTCGTGCGTAAAAACGACGGAATTCACCATCCCGATTCCTTCACGCAGTAACTGATGCCGTAAGTCCGGTGACGTGTCGAAAAGAAGGTTGCCAGCAGATAGGCCCAATATCGCCCCAGACCTTGTGCGATTGTTCTTTGGGTTCGAACTCATACAAACATCGCAATCGCAACCGATAGCTGGAACGCCTACGCTCGTGCCTGTTCCAAGCAAAATCATTTGCCCTTTAAAATCAATCGAACGAAACCGTTTTCCCACTGCACTGTCCTAACCGAGAATGTTTTGATCTCGTTAGAAGTGTACTGCAAATAGTAACGTTCGGAATAACCCCACTTCTTTCTTTTTGTTTCACTTTCTAGAAACCTTTTGCCGATCTTCGAGAATTGAGCGAACGAGCACCAGGATGCTAATTCGATAACACTGTTTTCATCGCGCAGGGATGCAGCGAATGAACTCCAAGTCCTATTTTGTTAAAAGCATCCTTTCTCCATGGCACGCAAGTCGAAACGCGATGATCTGGCCGCCAAGAAAACTCCTCTAAAGCAAGCCAATGTAACGGATCCCGGTCGGCAACCGCGCATCGTCGGTTGGCTGGTCTTGATCGTGAGCGGGTTTAGTTCTTGGTATTGGTATAGACCGCTGCCTGATTCTGTCAGTCAAACTGTCCACTCCACCATCCCCTCGTCTTGGCCAACTTCGAAATCTGGCCCCAAGAGTCTCTGGAGCGATACAGGTCTTGTAGTACCAAGCACCTCCGGCGAGCCAGACAATCGGGCTGAATTCCGAGTCGATTCACTTCGTCAGCTAAGTGAAGAATCGCGATTGATTGGGGCACCTAAAGTAACTCTTCTACCCTGGAACGAAGCGCACCACGACATTCGCGACGCGCTCAAAACCGAGCGAGTGCCCATGGTGCCCATGACCCCCAACCTGATTGATTTAAAACTAAAATCCAACCCGCCACAGGTTTGGGCACCTGAAACGCAACAATCAACACAAGCTGGTAACACAACCAAGTTCAATTCAAGTTGGCCTGATGTAGGCTACGTCTTGCCCGAAAAAATCAGTAGGGATCAACAGCCAAATACAGTTCAAATCACGACTCAAATCCCACCGCTTTTAGAAACGGGAATGAAATCGATCCGCACAGCCGACGACTTGGTCGACTTTGCCAGAGCAAACAGTTTTTCCAATTCGAATTCGAATTCCAATTCCAATTCTTCCGAATCCGCTCTACACCCCCTGCCTGAACCTAAGAGGCAACCCATGTTTATCCGTCAGCCAAAGACGAAAAACTGAGAATTGAGAATTGAGAATTGACATCGCTGTCGAGCGACAACACTGATTAAAATCTACCGTTTGTCCCGTGCCTCGCGCCCTCGGTAGAACACGAATCCAATGTCTATTCCCAAATCCAACTATCGACTGCTCGATTTCGGAATGGGGCGAAAGCTAGAACAATTTGGTGATCTGATTGTTGATCGCCCCTGTCCCGGCGCAACATCCGCGAAGAAAGATGTAAGTCTTTGGGACCAAGTCGACCTTGCCTATGGGCTCAAAGCGGAAAGCCGTTGGAACTACCTTAACCCGCAAAAAGTACAAGCGGAAGCCGCTTTAGTGAATTGGTTCTGCATCTGTGACGGCATTCGAATGTCTCTCAAGACAACACCAGCCGGGCAAGTAGGAGTCTTTCCGGAGCATTGGGAGCATTGGCCATGGCTGTTGGAAAAACTGATGTTGGGCGACACATCGAAAGACATGCCACCGAGAGTGCTTAACCTGTTTGCGTATACTGGTGCAACCACTCTCGCTCTAGCCAAAGCGGGTTGTGCTGTCACCCACGTGGACTCCTCAAAGCCAACGGTCGCTTGGGCTCGAGAAAACTGCGTTTTCTCTGGCCTTGGAAGTGCATCGATTCGGTGGATCGTCGACGACGCGGCGACGTTTGTGACACGCGAACTTAGACGCAAAATGCAATATGAAGCAATCCTACTCGACCCGCCTACGTATGGTCATGGAGCCAAGGGAACACGGTGGGAAATCCATCGCCATCTAGTTCCGTTGTTGAACGATTGCTGGCAATTGCTTTCAAACCAGCGCCGGGCAGTGCTGCTGTGCGGCCACTCGTCGCACATAGCCATTCGCGATATAAACGAGACGCTTGCTCAGCAACATGGAACCGAAAACGTTTCAAACTGTGAAATTACGCAAGCCAATTTGGTCGATTCTTTTGGACGAAAGCTTGATTGCGGATTCGCGGCACGGTATTCGTTTTCAGGTTAGGCTTGGGTTAACTTGCAAATGGGGCTAAACTGTGACACAGGCGCTAGTGCCGCATCCACATCCAATTTGTGAGTAGTTGGTAGTGGATCTTGTTAAAGATCCTTGCGGCATATGATCTTTAACA
>JAYTVL010000484.1:0-1232 GCA_043744075.1 Pirellula sp.
CGTTATCGGGATCACATCCCCGCGTTTCTGCAAATCTCTCGGACGTTCTCGGGCAGCATTCCCCATATAGGACCAGCGATGTTTTCCATCACCTCCACGAGAGCGTCGGACGCTTTTTCCATTGCATCCCGGACTTCTGCATCCACTTGATCCGTCATGCTGTCCTTTGCGTCCGTCATTGCGTATCGACATACGTCTAACCAATCCATCGTTTCCATTATGGCCTTAACCGCATTCTCTGCTTGCTCAAACGACTCACTGCGATTCATCGGTTGCCTCATTCAATCCCGAAATACATCCGCCAGTTTTGCCAATGCTCTTCGTAAACTGCTTGCGTCATCACCATTGAGGCACGCAATAAAATGTTGGTCTCCGATACTAGACGATCGTAGAACCTTCGTGGCCGCCTCAATCAATGCGTCAATGTCAGGATCGTCTTGCTTCCACCGTTGCACCATTACACCGCCATGTTGCCGACATCCGCATTGCCATCGCAAACGCTTTCCGTTGTGCTCGATAGCATCAGGTTCTTGAATGTCGTCGCATATACAATGGTATCGCTTGCATTCGTGACACGTTCCACCGCTTCCCATTATGAGACCCGATAACAAACCAATGCACCTTAGCCCCCGTCGATGCTGCTCGAAATTGAAAATCATCTAGCGGGGGCAAGATGATTGGTAGCGTTACCATGACCTAGAACAACACGCTCTCGGCCACTGACTTGATTCGTTTTCTCGCCAACCGCTGCATCACTTTCCGCGTCTGGTCATAGGCCAAATGGCATCGTGGACACAATGCTACGAGGTTTTCCGACCTGCAATCCATTTCGACGTGATTGATGTGCGCGACTGTCAGCGTTCGCTTGTGCGTGTCGAATTGCTCTCCAGGAAATCGACACTGTAAATGACACTGCTCGCACTTCCATCCGGCTTCATCCTTTATCGATTCCGCTATCTCGTCCCAGTTCGCGGGATACTTGCTTCGATCCATCGGCATGGTAACAATCCAATGCAACGGAGCGACCGGCCATCCGTTTCGTGATGGTAAAATCGGCGGCGGTCGCCCGCTGATTGGAAGCGTTATCCGCATTGAGGAACGTAAATGAAGGGCAATGTACACTCCATGAATCCTCAACGCGGAATGGTTGCAATCGAAACCGTTGGCCACGGTTTCACGATTATTGAATTATTGTCTGATACTCACATCGAGATTGGCGACTCAATGGAATG
>JAYTVL010000485.1:0-13964 GCA_043744075.1 Pirellula sp.
TCCCAAGCAATACCCACGCTTGTCATTGATCCAACGCCGTTCCATTACGATGGCAAGGCACATGGAGCACTGATGACAGCCCTGGGAGTCGATCAATCCACTTCCGTCGATGGGATCTTCCAAGTGACCTACAATGGCTCGTCGGCTGCACCGATCACTACTGGCACCTACGAGGTAATGGTCAGTTTCAGTAGCCAAGACTCGAACTATCTCTCGACTATTCTCACGAGCTCAATCTCGATTATTCCTGTCAGTCCTTACGTGGGACTCCTAAACGGGGAGCTGAATTTCACATACGATGGCTCACCGCATCCGATTGCCGGCATCGCAACTGGCATCGATGGCGTGACACCGATCAACGGTAACTTCACATATACCTATTACACATATTATTATCCGTGGACACAGCTTGCGAGCGCCCCGGTCGATGCAGATTACTATTCGGTGAGCGTGTCGTTCACTAGCCTTGACCCGAATTATGCGGACGGCTGGTCTAGCTGGCAACGGATCGTTGCGCCGGCAATTCCGACAGTTAATGTAAGCGGCGGACCTTACACGTACAACGGCGCAAGTCAGCGAGCTTTCGTTACTGCGGTTGGCATAGATGGCATCACGCCGGTAATCGGTTCCACGATGGTGACCTACAACGGATCGAGTACCGTTCCAAGCATCGCAGGAGTTTACGAAGTCCACGCGGACTTCTACAGTGGCGACATAAATTACGACAGCTCGTCCATCGACACGACGCTCGTGATCAACAAGGCGACACCGACATTCAGCAACCTCTCTTCGCCATTGGTCAACTTCGGCGCGGCGAGCGTTGCAGTTGGAGGACATATCGCAGCCGGTTCTGCGGTTCCCAGTGGCGACGCAGTAGCGATTACGCTTAACGGCGTCACTCAGTCGGTTCCGATCAATTCGAGTGGCAACTTTTCCGCTACGTTCAATATCCCGGGGTTAACTACGGGAATCTATCCCATCGCTTACAAATTCCTGGGAGACGCCACGCGATTTAACGCGGCAGGTCCGGGCGCAGGTACTTTGAATGTTCTAGCCGCTCCCAGCATCATTAGCAGTCCAGTCAGCCAAACCGTTGTGAGCGGTGGCAATGTTACATTTTCCGCTTCGGCTTCAGGATATCCCACACCGACCGTTCAATGGCAGGTCAGCACCAATGGCGGCACGTCCTATACGAATGTTGCAGGTGCAACCAGTACATCCTTGACGCTGACAACGAGTGCCACACAAAACGGGAATCGCTATCGAGCTGTATTTACTAACAGTGTCAGCACGGCAACGACAACAGCAGCTACGCTGACGGTTCAATTCGCACCAACGGTTACAACCAATCC
This sequence comes from Pirellula sp., assembly GCA_043744075.1. Classification (GTDB taxonomy): domain Bacteria; phylum Planctomycetota; class Planctomycetia; order Pirellulales; family Pirellulaceae; genus JBKCUI01. The sequence goes on from JAYTVL010000485.1 coordinate 1,353, forward strand.
ATCTAGTCAAACAATCGTTGCTGGGCGTACAGTAACCTTTACGACTGCTGCCTCTCTATTCGAAAACCAACACGCAAGGAAGACGATTCGGTTCACCAAGTCTTAACAGTTGATAGCCGATGCCAGCGAGCCCTTGAAAAAACGATGGGCTCGTTGTCACTCCACTAACCTGTGCATAGACCGAATAGCTGCCTGAATGATCGGCGCGTTCAACGATTTTGGCTGCGCGGCGCCGCGCATCGAGCAACAGCTCTGGGCGATTCAAACGTTTAGCGGCTTCGATCAGTAAATCGAGTCGTCCTAGATTACCGCAACAGACATGATCTGCATTGTCGATCGGCGAAGCTTGCACGGCAACGACGGCGCGGTCGATATCGCGGCGGACGCTGTTTTCGTCCAGTGCTTTCAAAACGTCGAGCCGTCCCAAGCCGATGCCCGCCGCCCCGTAACACCAGGCGTTCATAAATCCTCCCTCGATATCGTCGCGCAGGTCGGGCCAGTTGCCAGCTTCCTCGCTCCAGAGTGTTCCTTCGTACTCAATGCCTTCATGCGCCGCTTCCAAGAATCGACTTTCACCAGTCGCCGTAGCAAGTCGGGCTAACGCACAAGCGATACCGGCAGCCCCGTGTGCGAACCCAGTCAGCGGTCGACTTGACCAAGGTAGCTTCCAAGCACGCACACCGCTTCCAGTGATGACGCGGTTTTTTAGCAAGTGGTCGCCGCAACAAACCGCTGCATCCAGTGCGTCGCCATTTGTGGTTGTTGAAGCTTGTGCGAGCAAACCCATAATCCCTCCGGCCACTCCGCCAATGACATCAAGCGATTCATCGCGCGCAATCTGCCGGGGCACGAAAAGCAAAGTCAATCGATGTGCCATAACGAGCAATTCATCGTCGTTAAGCCAGCGTGCAAGGTGAACCAGCGAATAGATTTGACTGCCCAAGCCGGACGCACCGCCCATGTTATCCGCGACGTTAGCCATCGATAACGACCCTCGCAACAAGTTTTTGAGAGTCATTAAGGCTGCCTCTATCAAGTCACGGTGATCGCGAACTCCCGTGATATGGTCAAGGGCCGCTAAAAAGAATACCACCCCCAGCCTTCCATCATAAAGATTGTCGCCCATCGGCATTAAACTTAACCGTTCGTTGATGCCATCGACCGCCAATGAAAACCAACTGACGCTACCGTCCTTTCCTCGCAAAGCCGTACTCCGAATCTGCTCGGCAATGCGCCGCGCATGTTCGATCAGCACAGCACTCTCGATCGGTTGCATTATTCGCGAATCGGTTGAGTCGATAGCGCTGCGACTACTTCGGTCTAACCAACGAACATGCATGGCGGCTCGAATATAGCCGGATTGAACTTCGAGATCATCCTCGCTCAACGCGATAATACGCGAACGTACACGATCCATCCCGCTTTCTTCGAAAAAGTCGCGGGCGACAATTTTCTTGCCGGCGATCAAGTCAGTACCATCGCTCATGACATTGAAAAACGGTATATCGAGTAGCTCCATCGCTTCGGCCTCTGCACGAAACATACCCCAGGGGATGTCATGATCTAAAGCGGGCTTCCCTAGCACCATCGCTCTGGCCAAGCGCTCGATCTCGATACCGCGGTCGATGCCATCCCGGAGAAACTCTGGATGCAACATGCGACGAGCCAACTTTGCGTAGCTTTGCGTCGCGCGTAAAACCTGACGCAGTTCGAGTCCTCGGCAAGCTTCGAGTGGGCCATTGTCGGCGAGGAGTTCGTTGCGATGTGTTATAAAGACACGATAGCACTCGGTGAAACCGGCGGCGATCTCCTGGCAGTAATCGCGAGCCGATACAACTTGCCCTTCCAGGACCGGAACGTTCCCTTCCGGTTTCATCTGAGCACTCTTATAGACGAGCTGCATTCGATCGGTGTTAACGTGTTCCCAGTCAGGATAAAGGTTGCCCGTGTCCTGGCGTTCGTTCCCTCCAAGGCCGCTCAAGTCAAAGCTCTTGCCTGGGCCACCCTGAATCCAACTTGGCAAGAGCCCGTTCCGCAGCACCGAATCTTCGAGCATACTTACTGCAAGTTGATCCGCCGAATCGTCGAGGCTCGTATCCCAAGGACGCATGACCGCCTGTAACATCGTCTCAAGGTCGATCAAGATCGGCTGCTCGCCCGCCGCGACGATGTTCTCCAAATGAAAATCGGTCCCTTGCAGTGCATACACCAGGCACAGAATCATACCGACGCGGCGATAAAAGCGCTGTGTAGATTCAGCATCCTGAAGCGGTTCGTGTTCGACATACTCTACCCAACCATGGGTTGTGCGGTTCAGTACCCTTAGCGTCCGCAATGGCAATGTACCACCGTGCGAGTTAAACCATTCCACGATGTTGAAGAAGGCGATATCGATACCAAGATCCTTGGGCTTGTAAATGAGTTTAAGCCCCGAAGCAAACGTGAGTGAGACGACGCTTCGACCGCGATTATGTGGATCGGACAAGCCGAGCTTCACATGCGCCACGACGCCCAGATCGTGCTCTTGATTAATCAGCTTGGCGATATCGGCCCGGTCTCGTTCAAGCCGACCGCAGAACTCCGCGACTTGCTCGATCCAATGCTCAACCGCGATTGAGATCAACCTGGCCAGCACCGCGTACTCCTGAAAAAAGTTGAGCAGTCCGCCGCTCAGCATCTCTTCGATAAAGCGATGATACAGAGTGCGAGGTGCCTTTTCGTTGTCTGGCGGTTTGCCTCGGAACATCGAGAGCGGATCATTCCGAGTGACGAATTTTTTGAACTCCAAACTCAACGTCATCATCGAAAGGCCGCACAAACGGCCAAGCAAGTAGTGCTGAAATCGAATCAGGGCTGCGTCCGAAAATTGTTCCAGTGTTTTGCCAGCCCGTTGCCTTAGTTCAATCGTTGCACCTTCAACGAAAGGCACCGTCAATTCGGGAAACGGCATCTCCTCCCTCGTCACCTCTGGCAAATCCCACGGCATTGGCTTATCGGAGTCGAGCGGTGGTGGTGACGCGAAGTCAGGGAGCGGATGACATTGTTCGAAAGGATGACAAAACGTCATTAGCCGCTCGAATCGTTCCGCCCATTCAGGCATCAATCGATCATCAGTCAGCTTTACGTCGTTCAACAACGTTCGACATGACTCGATGTTCATACCGTCAAATGCTAAACGTCGCGCCAGGGAGTCCTCGTCCCCGTCGAAAGAAAAAACCTCGCGCCATTGATGCTGACGTTTACTGATTACGTTTCGATCGGTTGCGAGAAACTCAAAATTATCCTGCTGGCGCTCGCGAAACGGAGTCGCACGAGCAACGATCGTGCGCAATGTCTTGCTCGTGCAATACATCGAATTAACATCCCCTCCGGCACGTGCAAGCCGTTAACTTCGTGTGTTTTCTCGATTATTCTTAAGCGTCGTGGATCATCATTTTTTACAAAATTCCGCTGTGTGGGAAAAGTATACGCAACCCTGGCGTTGTGTTGTCGATATTGTGAGCAAAACGGAGCCTCACCACGTGAGGCGGGACTGGTAAACGCAACCCTGTCTTTGTATTCCTATTAAGCCAGGTATCTGAATACCGGCGGAAAGGCTTTTCAATTCTCGCTGGCTTAGCTCTCCAGCGGCATGCTGGCGTCCCAATTCCTCCCCAATAACCGCCTCGTAGTCGTTTGCCGTGAACAAAAATCCGGCGTCGCCTGCTAGCTTGACCACCGCCGCGATAGTCTCACTTTGGGATCGTTCCGCAATCGAGCTCAGCTTATCCTGTAGGGATCTATCGCCCTGTGCCTTTTGCAAAAATGCTTTAGCAATATCAATCGACATTATTGGTTCTCCAATAGTGAGTACGGGAAACGGAAATTCGGACAGGTTCTAAATGATGAACTTTCATCATGTGATTTGCAACGAAAACGTTCTATTAGAAATTAGTCAATCGCAATTACGAGCAGTGACCAGAGATTGTAACAGTGGCACCGCCACTACCGCTGGCACCTCCAGCAATTTATTATGCATTTGCGAGTCGTTCATTTCTCAGCTCTTATGTTGTCGAGCCAATCCTTCCTGAACGGTGGCGTTGTATTGCAGTGCCGTAAAATCGAAGCCTGCTGCCAGTTTTACGAATTACATCCCTTGTGGCCTGAGTTCGGTCTAACGTTGTTACCGCCGGCAATCCATTGCAGATGCGCGTCGTTCAATTCTCCGCTCGCATGTTGTCGAGCCAATTCTTCCTCAACGGCGGCGTTGTATTGCTCTGCTGTAAACTCGAAGCCCGCCTCCGTCGCTAGTTTTACAACCGCCGCCACGATCGCAACCGGTTCCTTTTCGTTGATCAAGCTGAGCTGCTGACGAAGCCCGGCATCGGTTTTAGTTTTTTTCCAAAAATCAAATATGTTTTGCATAGACAAGATTTGCAACTCCCAATGGAAAGGCATGATGGCTACAATATAACACGTCTCAAGTCGCTCAATGGCTTCGCATCCGGCTGTAATTGGTCGGAAACAATCGAAATTCTCGATACGTAATAGCGATGATATGGAAATTAATCGCCTACGAACGTTGTTTCCGCCAGGACAAGCCCGGGTAAACCCGACGAAAGCTATTCGACTGTAACACGGAGTTCCTCACTCCGCGACTGTCATGATGAGCCGCGTTGTACCGCAGAAATACCAAGTCGGCCAACAAATGGTTGGCGGCCAACACGGCTAGGCTACGATCGTGGCACGTCACACCAATTGCGTTAGTTCCCAAATATCTGTCCCGCAAATGTTGCTGATAGACCGGCAGCCGCAGCGGGAATTCGTGCGCATACGCGCCGCCGGCGATCAGCATATCGATCCGCTCGAGGCCAGGTACCGAATCGACTACTTCCTGGAACGGCATCGAGCAGAACTCGGGCTGCGTGCAATAGTTGACGACGCCTACTACAATCTGATCGCGAATGCCGGAACCTCGCGCAAGTAGCTTTAGCAACCCCTGGCGTGTCGCTTCATATAATGGCCAATGCATATCCGAGGTAAAGAAGAAAAAGTTGATCCCAGCATCGAACGCGGCTGGCACTGTATTGGGATCGCGGACCTTGCCCAAGCAGATAGGGCTGACATGCAAAGGTTTTGAACCGATCGCTATTCGGTCCGTGAGGGCTGGCAACCGATGGTCAATCAGCCTACGAGACAAATTTTCAATTCTATGTATCATGGATAATTTCGTGAGCAATATTCCAGGAAAATGCGTGCTAATATGTCCTCAATGTCCGACCAGTTTGGAGCAAAGAACGACGCGAGGTCGAAGGGTGATTTTGATCTGGCAGCATTGCTCGATGTCGAGAACATCGAAGCATTCTTTCACGACTACTGGGAGAAAGGCCCAATGGTATTACATCGGAACAAGCCGAACTATTATGATGGTCTTTTTTCCATTCGCGATATCGATTCGGTCCTTTGCTTAAAACGCTTCAAGCACGGTGAGGTCGGCTTCCTTTTCCCAGACCAACCGGACCCGGTTCCCGTCCCGCTGCTGGATAGCGGTCTCGCTGACTTTGTCGAACTGCAAACCGCTTATCGAAAAGGGGCAAGTGTCCTTCTCTATGCGTGCGAAGGTTTTTGCGAACCTATTGCCAAGCTTTGCCGATCGATGACGCAGCTATTTCGCGGCCCGGTTACGATCGGGGCATTCCTGAGCCCACCCGGAATTCACAGTTCCGCACCTCACTACGATAAAGGCGATGCCTTCATCATACAGCTTGAGGGGACAAAGAAATGGCGAATTTACGAGCAAACGGTTCCACATCCGCTACCTGACCCCGAATTATCCGTTTTAGTCGATCCCGACAAGCTGCCGACTCTTCTGCACGACGTTGAGATCGGTCCAGGCGATCTGCTTTACGTTCCTCGTGGCTTTGTTCATGAGGCTCAAACAACGGATTCCCCGTCGCTCCATTTGACGGTTTTGTTGCGTGCCTATTGCTGGTCAGACTTGCTCCTTAAAGCCTTGGCCGTGGTAACGCAACGCCAGGTTGCACTCAGACGAGCCATACCGGTTGGGCTACTTCGAGGCGATATGCCCTCCAACGCCGATCGCGACCAATTCCGGGCCATGCTTCAACTGCTTGCAAAGGATGCGAACTTGGACGAAGGGCTCGACGAGGTTAACGCGATGTTCATGCGAACACTGCGGGCAATTCCTGACGATCGATTAAATCAGATTCAAAAACTGAATACTATGACGCTGGACAGCCGTCTCCGAAAAACGCATGGCGTCCTCTGCCAAATCTCTCACGGCGAAAACGATGTAAGCATCTCTTTTCCGCAAAACGCGGTTCGCGCTCCACTCTCGATCTCGCCAACGCTCCACTTTATCGAAAGCCACGATACCTTTCTGGTCCGCGACTTTCCGGGACTGCGCGATGAAGGAAAGCTAACGCTGGCTCGCCGGTTGGTTACAGAAGGATTGTTGCATTTCGTGGATTGCTAGCCGAACCAACTGATCACCGAACCTCGTGTCCCGGAAGTTACTGGATTGACAGCGTGGGCGACCGTCGAGCGAAACGCAACCAGCAGCCCAGGTTCACCAGGACAGGGCAGTCCTTTATTTCTCCAGCCCGGTTCATCGATCAAACCATAGAAGGCCAATGAACCGCCAGAGTAGGTGCCAGGCTGCAAGCAATCCTTTTGGCGGTTTAGAAAAACTACGATCGAAACCTGTCTGAGGTGGCTATGATCGGGCCCCTCGTGGGGATTCCTGTCGATATGAAATCCGCAGTAATCGCCGGTGTCATATCGAAGAAACGACGGTGCATGCAGCATACGCAACGGAAGATCGAAAAAACTCTCCAGTCGCGGTCGAAGCTCAAGCAGACGTTGTTCCACCATCCGCCCATCCTCGGAATCGACCTGAGCGACCTTCGCGCGACGAAACGTATCGTCGACCTTCATCACTCCATGATCGGTCACCGTCCCTCGTTCCGCAGGAACTTGTGCGATCTCCGTCATCAATCGGGCGCAGATGTCGGCGTCCAGGAATTCTCGGATCGTAAACAAGCCAAGTCCATTAAACATTTCGGCGTAATGCATAACTAGATCTCGGATCGAATCCCACACAGGGACAAAGTTTGCTAAAGACTACTCGATAAATAAGTGGCGTAAGCTTCCAGCTTGCGAGCGAAAACATCGCCTGCTGAAAGCTTACGCCACGGATGAAATCGGACCGTTAATTTCCGATCGGCCCTAAGTCATGTTACGATTGGCCTTCTACATTAGACCCTACCGCTAGGAATGTTCTCCGTGATGCAATAGGCACGCCCACCTGCGACTCGTTCCAAATCTTCTTCGGCAAGTTCACCCGAAGGTTTAGCCGGCAAGGTCAAGTTGAGAACTTTATCAGTACTCTCGACGACGTTCACGGTTATCCCGGCCGGCAGATTGACGCCATTCTCCCTCAAGACCGTCGCGGGGTTCGCAAGAAGTTTTTTCTTAAATTGATCGTCGGCCCAAGCCTTGGCAACGATTAAACTCCACTGCTTCGACATCTGCTCGGTATACATCACTGACCTCTTTCGATTCTGAAGTAAAACTTGTCGATTCCGCAACGTGCTGAATCAATTCTGCTGAATCAAATCTGTCCGCCAACATTCGTGGGCGAAGTATTTTGCAACTAGTATGCTAATCCTTGAAAGCGTTCGGAGCGGCATTTTCGTTGTCTCGTGACTGGCCGTCAAGCATTTTCGCCGAAAAGTCTCAAAAGAAATTTTACTCTGGTTTGTTTCCCAGCAGAAACTCCCCAACGGAAGTCTCTTCGCAATAGTCCAGCCCCGCTGCCCGTGCAAAGCAGTCAGAGTCGCCGTCGCCGAGCGCGCACGGGGCAAGCCCCATGGCAGTCGCCGTCAGATACATCGTCTGATAGAGAACTCCAACATGTTTCAGACTGGCTGAGTATGCCATCGACGCATATTTCCAGGCAATACGCTGAAAGCGTGAGCTAATGATAATCAGTACCTGCAATTTCTCTTGCTGAATTTGGCTCCCCCAGGCGGCATCTTCTAACAACCGATTTACGTCCGTTGTCATTTCCGCTAACCGCTCCAAGCGATGATTCAAAGGGTCATAGTGGTACATTCCGCGAGCTAAACCATGACAGGCATTAAGAACGGGGTAAAGTTCCAGCTCATACAAGGCACCGCCGTTTGGGTACGGGCGAGAAGCGAAATCCATCGGAATTATTTCTCCTGACTCCAATGTATGGTCGATGTTTGATAGCTGCTTGACCCTCGCGACTCGAAAAAGAAATTCGCCCAACTGTTTCGCATCAAGCTGAACGTTGCCGTATTTGCGGATGGATTGGCGGAGCTCTTGAACTCGAACGAAGCTAGGTTCGTCCAATTCAATCTGTTCCATATCTGGGCGAAATAAACCAATTGTTTCATTCGACATAGGGGGCTTCAAGGCGGATGGCTGATCGAAATTTCTTGCGAAACGCCAAGTAGCTCCTACCGGGTTGTCGTGCCGGCCCATTCGGCTTCGAGCATGAAACAACAAATCATGAAATTCCCAAGATTGCAGCGTCGTCTTAACATCTTCGGCGGATATCCCTTCTTGATTCGTGGCCTGAACCATCCCCGATTGGACCAGTAGCTTGAGCATGAAGGGGACGACTTGGCCAGCCGATTCAGGGAGGCGTGCCATCAGATCGGTCAGTTGACCAGAATGTGAAATCGCATGAATCATCGCTATCGATCGCCAATCATGCAAAACGACGCGGGCATGCGCCAATGGCGATTCCAGCACCATTCCGTTGTTCCATCTCCGCAGGTACGCAAATCGGGAAAGTATATAGGATTGGTCCGCCATCCATTCGTTCGACTTGTACTGGAAGTAAACGGAACATGCTTCGAGGGTTGCCAGGATGGTCTCGCCCAAGCGAGCCGAACAATGGATCAAACCGCGCCTACAGAGCTGCGGCATGTAATACCAGAACTTCGCGAGCGCATCGTCTCCATCGGTCCGTTTCATGATGTCTATGAGAAGGTCTTCGAATTCACCATCGCTGTTAGCCAGTTGCTCCAGCACAGCCCGAAGCCCGAAAGATGGATTCGTGAAGGTCAGTCTGGCCTTGGCATTCTCGACAATCAAGTTGGCCTCGTACGCGATCATCGAAACATTGGGCCCGAACGAAATAAACAATGAGGTGGACATCGAGCTTTTCTAGAGTATCAAACAAACAGCGGAATCGGATTGAGTTGCTCTTCCTTCAAGGGCTTGGAAAGCCAACCCATTTGAACCGGAACATCATACAGTCGACCAGAGCCAAAGCGTGCCCAGAAATGACGGAGGCCTGGGACGATGACCTTTACTACCGGCAATCCGATGTCGCGTCGCGTTTGATCCAGAACCAGCATTTCCATTCCGTGCTGCTCGACGATCGATTGGCAGGCCAACACATCATCCAGCAGGTCATCCGTCCAAGCACGAGAAAAATCGGAGGCTTTCTTGTTCAGCGCGACGGTGTCCGGAGCCAAATAAGGTTGGCTGATAAGCGTTGCCGTCTCCAGCCAATGGAGCGTCTCGGGATCGTCGATGGTATTTGAAGAAGTCCCCGGGCGATCGATTTCAAAAAGCCAAGCCGACATCTGCATCAACTCGGAAACGGCTCGAAGCACGGCAAGCTTGGGATCGAAATGTGCACCAAAGCCGAACAAGATCTTTTCGATTCTTTGATCGACACACCGAGACAAAGCCGCGAATACCGGGATCCCTAAATCCGACGTCAAGTCGAGTACCCAAAGCTCTCGACCGAGATTTGCCAAATATCCTCGAACTCGCAAGAGATACAAGTCATCAAAACTATCCAAGTCGACTTTGGGTCTTATTAGCCGGTTGTACCACCAAATGGCCACGCTGTCTCGTTCGACTAATTCCAAGAATCCTTGCAGGATGGCTTCTTCGCGAGTATTTCCAGCGGCGTTTCCATTCGAACAACTCGAGCAATCCGGTTCTTGATCGATGCCCGGATACGCAAAATAACAGTAGGCAGTTGGTAGGAAGCGGATATCTTGATGCGTCAAGGACCAAACCGGCGACCAATCGATAGCAGCCTCCTCGTCGAACGGTCGCGGTATCTGATTGAAATGGGAATGGTTCGCATTCCAAGTATCGCGATCCGCGTACTGCTTATCGCTGAATCGCATACACGCATTGGGGTGGATTCCGGTTGAACCCAAATCCCGCAAGCGAGCCTTGCGACGCGGCTCATAGCCTTGAAATACTCCGGAATAGCGTTCGAGCGCTTCGCAAAGCCCACTCGCTTTCGCTTGGTAGTCGCTAGTCCCTTTGCCGGAACTGCTTGCCCGCAGGCCACGACGGAGTCGATTGAGATCGCCGCTTGCAATCGCTAGATTTTCATCGGCGCGATAGACATGGATTACATCGCGCACTTCGCAATCAATGTTTTCATCGTCGTTTGTATGTGTCCGTTCGAGAAGGGCGACGGCACCCGTGATGGGACTGACGTGATGTCCGAATCGCTTGAGCGTTACTTCCGGCAGGACCGCTCGATAGCCACCGTCCTCCCTCAAATTCTTACGTAGACTCCGCAACACCAACGGCGGAACCATAGAGTTGGCATCAACGATTGGCTCGCCACAGGCGTGACATTGAGGTCGACGCACCAGTGTGTGTGTTTGCATGGCATGCGTTAAAAGGTCGATACTAAGAATCTTCCCTTCCAGCTTCGAGAAACCGCCATGCGCGATCCAACTCGCGATCTCATTGGCGGCAAAGCTTCCGGCGATCTGCCAGGTGGCCTGAGTCGCGGCTCGGAATACCGGCGTCGATCCGACTCGGGATTTTTTCTCCTTGACGTAGACTTCTACTCGGCGATTGTTACGCAATCGCTGGGCAAGGCACTCCCAACAGCCGGTTCGTTCAGGATGGAAAATCGGACCGATCCAAATCTGGCTGCCGGTAGGTCTGACCAACATCCAGGGCTGGCCATTCGCAATCGCATTTCGGTTATATTCGGATAAATCAGTGTGTAGATAGTCATCGGTCAATACGATTCTGAGTTGCGCTTCGACCAAATCGCAAACCTGCACGCCAATCGATTGCAAGTCAAGCAAATCCGCCGCTACATTGCCTAAGGCCGAGACGGCGACGCCAGTTTTCGCCAGACGTTGAGCCGCAACTCTCGAATCAATCCCTTGAAGTTCCCAATACGCTGCGTCGGCAGCCGGCATTAAATCATGACTTTCAACGAGAAAGCCTTGCTTCTCGAGTTGGTCTACGACGTAGTAAACTTCCGCCGCCGAGAGTCTATCGGCGGTTTGCTCGATAATCTCTTCCAACGAACGACAGCCGTCAATCAAGGGAGCTACGTGTTCGTAAAGCGTTCCATGCAATCGCGTATTCCGTTGTTCGGATAGCAAGAAGAATCCTTCGTTCTCGATCCATTCACCATGGTAGTGAGCTTTGAAACGCGGACGGTGAAGCATGTTGGTCAAACCTAGCCTTGAAGTCAGACTTGAGCCTGACCTAAAACTGGACGCGATACTCGATTCGGAATAGCTGTTCGTACCAATGTTGGGTCGTAAGAGCTTGCCCGAATCCAGCGTAGAGTTGATTCGCTCTGTAGTTTGTTCGCAGGCCTAACTTTGCGTTGACGATCGTATCACCGGCGGCGCTTCGAACTGTCCCAGTATCGACCGTGGCCAAACCATCCAAGACGCTCCATCCAACAATCTCTAGGACGGGTGATACCGAAGGCCGACATCGACAGGCGTTTGGATTGTTATAGCTAATTCCAGCGCCATAGCGCAACACGGTACCCGCAAAACCATTGTTGGTCAGCGGGACCCAAGTCTTGAACTCGTTCTCCATTAGCCAACGGTCTGACAGACGAAAGTATTGCAAGACTCCTGGCTCGATATTGACATTTCCCGTTCCCAATCGACGGCTATCGTCGCCAGTCGGCAGATAGGTGCGGAATTGAAACGTCGTGCAGCTTCGCTGGTCGGCCAACAATACAGCCTTGAAACCAAGGTTGATATCAGCCACTCCGGAGCTATTAGCGGCCAATTCAGGATTAACAAATCGTAACGGGGCCTCCACGAATCCAGAAAACCAGTCATTGCGAGCCAGTTCGAGATACGCATTAAGCTCTTGGAAATCGATGTCGCTTGAGCGTGTTCCTGGCGGAGCACCAGCATAGAAAAACTCCGCTCGATCGGCAGGAAACATATTATAGCCAGCATCGAATCGAACGCGAAAACGATTGGCTATCGTTGCAGAATCAATATATCCGACGTTCGTGTTCGAAGTCGAAACCGGGAATTCCTGAGCTTGCGAGATTGCTGAAAATTCGCTGAGTAGCATTAGAACGGCTGAAACGTTTGTAATCCAACGCATGTTACTCATTCGCTTCTTCTCCATGATTTCCTTCAAGATACATGCAGGAATTGTTCGACGATCGGTCCGAAAATCTTAAGGTCGAACTAAAACGCTATGTCAAGTTGCCCAACTTCTAGCTAGTGTCTGTCCGGAAATTGCTTCGAAGCTGTTTTTTGGCAAACCGAACGGTCAAGATTGTAGCTCGAAGAATTGATTGCGACTCGCTTGTGA
>JAYTVL010000486.1:0-13960 GCA_043744075.1 Pirellula sp.
TTCCGCCTGGTAAACCGCCGAATTCGGCACCCTTGCGTCCTAAGTTAAGACCGCCCCAGCCGCCCACAAGTGATCAAAGTGGAGTGTCCCCAGGGCTCCGTGCGCAAGATCCGCAACCGTGCGAAAGAGTTACTGTGCGGTGCTTGAGCCAGCGAAAGCAGGCTTTCATTGAGGATTTGCGGTTTGCCTGAATCGCGTTTCCAAGCTCTTGGTTAGCTTGGGGTTGCTTAGCCGGTCTAGGTTCAGTCCTCCCGCACGGCGATGAATAAGCCAAGTATTTGGCTAGTGCATCTTCGGGAGCTCCCCACCCCATGTGCCGAAATAAACCGTCTTGCCCTGATCTTCTTGGCACATCGCCCGGAACCATGGGCGTAAAGCGGGAAGTCTGGATACGGTTTTGGTGGCTTGCAAGCAACTGGCTTGCAGATAGAATCCTTCACTGTAGTTACTTCGATCTTTGCGGGTTAGGTAATTGCTTGACGCCCGGTTGCCCCACGGAAACGGGCGTCACTTTTGACGCCTGAAAGTGTACATCCTGTGACGCCCGGCGTCACATCAGGCGTCAAAAATTGACGCCCGCAAGAATAGCCCACTGAAAAACCAGTGTTTTCATTGGCTGGGACCGTAGCTCAATGGTTAGAGCAGGGGACTCATAATCCCTTGGTTGCAGGTTCGAATCCTGCCGGTCCTATTCCGTTTTTTCATAACCAGACTCCCAAAAATCAGCATCAAGTTAGTGTCCGAAGTACTCGAATCATTCGCTCCCCATCTGAAACCCTATTCAGAACAAATCAACGGTCTTCGCCGCGTTGGTCAGCAGCTGTGGAATCGAGGCTGGTCTCTTGGCACATCTAGCAACTACAGTGTTGTAATCGGTCGCGATCCGATAAGGTTACTGATTACCGCTAGCGGCAAGGACAAAGGGCACCTTGGACCAAACGATTTTGTCATAGTCGATGAAGCTGGCAAAGTGACAACTCCCGATCAGCCCAAGAGCAGCGCGGAAACATTGCTTCACTGCGCAGCTGCAACCCGATGCCGCGCCGGCGCTGTACTTCACACGCACAGTGTTTGGGCAACCACTCTGTCGCATCATTTCTTTGTGCTAGGTGGAATTCGAATCGAAGGATTTGAGATGCTAAAAGGGCTCGATGGGATCACAACCCACGAGTCTTCGTGTTGGCTGCCAATTTTCGACAATACTCAAGACATTCCAGCCTTGCAATCACAAGTCATGCGATACCTGGACGAACATCCCGATGAAAAGTGCTGGGGCTATCTCATTCGACGCCACGGACTCTACACTTGGGGTAAAGACTTATCAGAAGCAACTCGACACATTGAAGTCATTGAGTTTCTTCTAGAATGCATGGGACGAACAATTCGTCGGTGAGGAGAGGTCTGGGACAGCTAAAGATTAGGGTAGTGGACGAGGCTACGAGTCCCGTATGCGACGCAAATCGCAGGGACTCGTAGCCTCGACCACTACTATCAAACCCTAAATCTTAGCTGTCACAATGCACTTAGCGGCAGTCAGTTTTGCGTCTTTTACAAACACTGCCGCTTTGGTATCTTTCTCTTGCGATTTCCGAATGACTCGTTATTGGCTAGAAGTGAAACATACATGGCGGTTCTGACTCAACCCGTCAAATGGCATGGCGGCAAATACTATCTGCGGAAGTGGATTGTTGGACTAATGCCGCCACATCTGCATTACGTTGAGCCCTTTTTTGGCGGTGGAGGAATTCTGCTCGCTCGAGATCCCGATCAGAACTGGATGTCGTCCGAAAATCAAAAACTACCGGCAGCCCTCCAGGGGAGTAGTGAAGTTGCCAACGATATCCATGGGGAATTGATCAATTTTTGGCGAGTCCTTCAAAATGCAGATGACTTCGAAATCTTTCGACAAAGAATCGAACTTACACCGTTCAGCCAACAGGAATTTGACGACGCACTAACGGCCTCAACTTCGGGAGACTCTGCAAAACCGGAAGACCGCGTCGAACGTGCCGTTCGATTTTTCATACTCGCTCGACAGTCTCGACAAGGACTTATGAGAGACTTTGCCACGCTTTCAAGAAACCGGACAAGAAGTCGGATCAATGAACAGGTCTCGGCCTGGCTAAATGTTGTTGAGGGACTGCCGGACATCCATCATCGACTGCGAAATGTTGTGATCCTGAATCAGAATGCATGCGACGTTATCCGTAAGCAGGACGGGGAAAATACTTTGTTTTATTGCGACCCGCCATATGTACATGAAACACGCTCGACTACGGGAGAATATGAGTTTGAAATGACGGAGGATCAGCATCGTGAGTTGCTGGACTTGCTTGTCGGAATTGCCGGTCGGTTCATGCTAAGTGGCTATCCGAGTGATCTCTACCGTCAGTGGGAACAGCGACATGGCTGGAATCGCCATGAGTTCCTCATCGATAACAAAGCATCCGCCGGTAAAGTCAAGGAAACAAAAACCGAATGCCTTTGGTGTAACTACTAAAACAAATCAATCTGTCGGTAAAAAAACCAATTCCTTTTTGCTTCCTCTGGTTTTTTGACATAGGGTTACGATTGTGGTCATCGACCGATTCGGTTCCGAATTCTCTTGGTTTGGAGTAGTTTCATGATTGCAACCTCTGTCGCTTGGTTGGCACCGTCCAAATATCCGCTCTCTTGGAGGGAATATTCGGAATCGCTTCGATTCCGTACCAGTGAATCAAGTCAGCGATTTAGAACAGTTAAGGCTGTAAGTCCTAGTAGTTGGGATATTCGCCCCGATAGTTGGGGTCGCCCGCAGAACCAGAAGCACAGTTGCCACGGCGCGGAAAACCCCTGCGATTCCCCCCCTCCTTGCCCGAATGTCGCAAGGATAAGGTAGCGGAACGGCGCGAGCCGTCCGGTGTCGAGGTGGATATCCAGCAAAACACCGGGCGGCTCGCGCCGCACCGCTACAATTTCAGTTGGCAATTCGCTTATCCTTTCGGCATTCCCTCCTAGCCTTGGGTCGGCCCAGGCCAATAGTTCGACGGCGCAAGCTGCAGGCGAATCGGACTGTCCTCGCGGATTCGAAGCCTGGGCGTAGGACGGTACATTCGCGAAGCCGACATGCTATACTTAACGCTCCAGTGTGGACCCTTTCGTTGCGACCGCTGATCAAGGAATCGGCAGACTTTTCGCGTTCTCGCCTCGAATGTCCGCGGTTTTTCATCAATGCCTTACTATTGTTGAGTGGAGTGGTTCATGAAGGTTGGAGTTCCAAGAGAGACGTTTCCTGGTGAGAAACGGGTCGCAATTTCACCCGCGAGCTTACCAGGTCTGGCAAAGTCTGGTATCGAAGTTTTGGTCGAAACGGGGGCTGGCGAAAAAGCCGGTTATCCGGATTCTGCTTACGTAAGCAAGGGTGCTATGATCGCCTCTAGTCGTGCTGCGGTTTTCGCTGCCGATGCGGTCGTCCAGGTACGTGCAGCGGGTGAGAATCTTGCGAACGGCGCAGATGATTTGCAATGGATGCGACCTGGGCAATGGATTGTCGCCAGCTGCGACGCTCTAAGCAATCGCGATGCTTCAGAAGCGATTGCAAAAACAGGTGCCTCTCTGTTTGCTCTAGAATTGATCCCCAGAATCACTCGGGCTCAAAGTATGGACATACTCTCTTCACAAGCAACTATCGCTGGCTACCGGGCTGTTCTCACGGCCGCAATGGAACTGCACAAAATGTTTCCTATGATGATGACCGCGGCAGGAACTCTCACCGCCGCCAAAGTTTTCGTTCTAGGTGCAGGGGTTGCTGGTCTTCAAGCGATTGCCACGTCCAAGAGAATGGGTGCAATCGTTTTTGGTTATGACTTACGAACAGCATGTCGCGAACAAGTCGAAAGTCTAGGAGGCAAATTCGTCGAGCTGCAGATTGCAAATTCGAATTCCGAAGACAAGGGCGGCTACGCCAAAGCAATGGACGAAGAATTCTATCGCCAGCAGCGAGAGCAATTGGCTCAGACGGTCGCCCAGTGCGACGTTGTCATTACCACAGCAGCTATACCTGGCCGCAAATCTCCATTGTTGGTTACCGCCGAAGCGGTTCGTTCCATGCAACCTGGTTCGGTCGTAATTGATCTTGCAGCTCAAAGAGGCGGCAATTGCGCACTGACTCAAGCCGACCAGCGCATTACCGATTCCGGAGTTACGATTCTAGGCCCCACCAACATCGCTTCCGATGCGGCATATCACGCAAGTCTGATGTTTGGAAACAACGTAACCAAATTTTTGCAAAACATGGTCAAGGCAGGGCAAGCGAATGTTAATATGGAGGATGAAATCGTGCGAGAAACGATGGTCACTCGCGACGGCCAGATCGTTCATCCATTATTGCAAAGCGTACATCAGGCGGCTTGAACCTTCATTGTTTTTAACATTCCCATGACAACTCGATCGTGCTACTTTGCAAACGGACTGTTAAGTCTTTCCGCTGTAATTGTAGTCCTCCCAGCTTCGCTTGCTCAGGAAAGGGCGAGGCAAACCTCACGTCCAACTGCGCCTGTTACTCAGGATACGGTCGCACAGAGTACACCTGCCAAGAACACGGAAGGCGTCGTCGTTTCTTTGGCGACGAGTTCAAGCGACGTCACGATTGCGTCGCTCATTTCTCAATATGCTGCGGATCAGAAGACGCTCGGACAGCGGTTTCGCATTCCGCTTGACCCCATCAGACAAGAATTCCGCAGCAACATGCTCAAGAGCTGGGAAGAAAAACTGGCTGCAATCGATTTTGCCAAGCTGGACCGCGACAACCAAATCGATTGGCTACTGCTCGATAGCAAAATTCGACATGATCGAGAATCGAACGAACGTAAAGAGGACCGTAATACTTCTGCCGGGGCATTGATTCCGTATGCCGACAAGATGATGAAATTCTGTGCTTCGAAAGAGCACGGGACTCCATTGACGTCACAAGAATCGGCAAGCTTGTTGGATGCGATCACGATCCAAGCGAACGATTTGACAAAAGCACTTCAAAAGCCATCTAAGGATTTAGACAAAGCAGGTTCCGCTCAACCGGCAAAGCCTGCGTTTGGTCCGACAATCGCAATTGACGCATCGGTATTGCTGGACCAATTTTCGCGCCAGTTGCAGGATACGCACAAGTACTACGAGGGATACGATCCGGCTTACACTTGGTGGGCTTCCAAACCTTTCGAAGCGTGCAAACAGGCTATTACAAACCATCGAAAAATGATTCGAGAAAAGCTGGCAAGTTTGGATGATTCGGACAAGGACAGGATTGTCGGAGTGCCAATAGGCAACGACGAATTGCTCAAGGAGCTAAGATACGCATGGATCCCCTATTCGCCTCAAGAACTAATCAGTATTGGCGAAAGAGAAATGAAATGGTGCGAAGACCGATTCAAGGAAACGGCAGACGAATTGAAGCTGGAGGGTGATTGGCGGAAAGCGCTTGAGCAAGTCAAGTTGTTGCACGCTGAACCGGGTGAACAGCCCCGTTTGATCCGCGAGCTCGCATGGGAAGCGATTCGTTTTCTTGAGGGACACGACCTCATTACGATTCCCGAAATGGCAAAGCATGGATGGCGTGTAGAGATGATGACCCCGGAAGCGCAGCGGGTTAATCCTTATTTCCTTGGTGGCGACAACATTATCGTTTCGTTTCCAACGAGCGACATGACTCACAGCGAAAAGCTGATGAGCCTAAAAAGCAATAACATTCATTTTTGTCGAGCGACAGTGCATCACGAGCTTATCCCCGGGCATCACTTGCAGTACTATTCACTTGCTCGTTATCGACCTTATCGGGAACTCTTCACGTCGCCATTTTGGATGGAGGGCTGGGCGCTTTATTGGGAGATGGCCTTGTGGGACATGGGGTTTGCACAGTCACCGGAGGATAAGGTCGGAATGCTTTTTTGGCGCAAGCATCGTGCCGCTCGAATCCTTTTTTCATTGAATTACCAGACTGGCAAGTGGACAGCTGAAGAGTGTGTCAAGTATTTGATTGACCGGGTGGGACACGAACCAAGTGCGGCAGCTGCGGAGGTCAGAAGATCGATCATGGGCGGTTATGGTCCGCTTTATCAAGCTGGTTATATGCTTGGCGGTTTACAACTTCGATCGCTTCAACGCGAAATCGTTCAATCGGGCAAGATGACCAATCGAGCTTTTCACGACGCGGTGCTGCGAGAAAACTATATTCCGTTTGAGCTTCTTCGCGCCAAAATGCTCGATCTACCATTGTCGTCAAAGCAGATGCCGTCTTGGCGATTTTACGATTAATTAAGACACTTCTCGCCGAACGCCACCGCACCCCCGAGCAAGTCTCGGGGGACGGATCATTCCACCCATAAAGCATAAAGCCGGCGGCATGAACGAATGCCGCCGAGTTTAACTCGGAGGATCGTTTCTGTCTCCCTAGGAAGGTAGTCAAAACCCTCGGCATAAAGCCGACGGCATCAACGAATGCCGCCGAGTTTAACTCGGGGGATCATTACTGTCTGCCTAGGAAGCGTGGTCAGAACCCTCGACATAAATCGCATGAACAGGAGTGCTCTGAATGAGCAAAACACGGCATTTTACTCAAGTGAGTCTGCGAGATATTCTTGGATTGTTGACAATTGTCGCGTTAGGAATCTCGCTTTATTTATCTCAACGTGATAATAGACGAATGCAAGAACGGTATACACAACTCTTTCTACAGCCACATGTCTTGCTTTGGTCTCCCGTTGGTCTAGAACGACATGCCAATAGCGGCTCAATTGGCGTGGCCGGCACTCTATATCACTCCACGGATTACACCTTCACGAAAACTCCAACGCTTACCGTTCAATTGATTGACCCGATGAGCAGAAAGGTCATTGCCGAAGCCAGCGATCATAAAATGGTTCCAAATGTTAAGGGGCACGACTTCGGATTGACCCTGCGTCACTCAGGCTCTGTGCCAAGTCCTGGAATCTACTTTGTGCTGGTTGAAGCCTTCGTTGATGCAACGCCGATTGCACGTACGTGTACAGCAATGGAACTTATTGACTGGCGGACCATAGGAACCCAGACGCCGCATGATCCGAATGACAGTTCTGGTGGCTCATCACCGTGAATGTGGTTACTGGTGATCGGACGAACAATGCGGTCTAGTAACAGATGTTACAGCTTTTTCAACTTCTCAATCGCTTGTTCCGCAGCTTCGCGTTGCAATACGAGTTCTCCCAGGGCTTGTCGTTCTTTTTCAATGATGTCGGAGGGAGCGCGGCTCACAAACGACTCGTTCGAAAGCCGCCCTTCCTTGCCTTGAATCTGCTTGACCAGATTGCTTAATAGCTTTTCGTTGCGAGATATCTCGGCAGCCACATCGATGAACTGAGTCAAATCGACGTAGACATCCATTTGATCAATTCCAATGTGGGCATTGATCGCAGGCACGCTGGGAGACGTGCTCCACTGCGTGGCCGTCGCACCTGCCATGCTTTGAATGAACGGTGCCATCGGTGCAAGAAGCTGTTCCATGGCCGATTCGCTTCGGACACAAAACTGAAGCGATTCTCGCGGTGCAATGTTTTGTCGTGAGCGAATTTCTCGAATCGCTCCGACTAAATCCACAAAATGTGCAAACTGCTTTTCCACTTCGGGACGAATATGCTCCTCTTGCACGGACGGCCAACTGGACGAAATAATCCACTGGCTCGGTGCGGCATCCGAGTGCAAGTCGCGGGTCGGTGCGAACCGAGCAAGCTGCTGCCAAATGGATTCTGTTACAAACGGCATAAATGGATGAAGTAGACGTAACATCGAATCCAAACAATGAGCCAAAATTTGCTGAACAAGCGGTCTGGCTGAGGGATCTTGTAATCGTGGCTTGGCCATCTCAACATAGAGTGAACAGAAATAGTCCCATGCAAAGTCGTAAGCAGCTCTTGCCGCTTCTGCATAACGAAACATTTTAATTTCCGACTGAACCGTCTTCGTCACAGTGGCCAAACGCGACAAGATCCACTGGTCCTCCAATGGAAGCGTGTCGAAATCGACCTTCATTGGCTTGAAGCCTTCCAGGTTCATCATCACGAATCGAGACGCATTCCAAAGTTTATTCACAAAATTTCTAGCAATTTCAAAGCGTTCGCTAACGACGGGCGCTTTGGGAATGGCTTTGTCCGCGTTCGTTTCTGCCCACTGGGTTGAGAACTGCTTTTTGCATTTATCGCATGTGACCAGCGGCTTCGAACGATTCTCCTTAGTTTGATTGACCAACGCTTCGCAATGCGGGCACTCGAACTGAACCGGCATTCGAACATCTTGCGTTTCCGTACACAACCAAGTCAGGCCAAACCGCAAGGCATCTGGCCCGAATTTGTTGATCACGTCGAGCGGATCTACACCATTCCCTTTGCTCTTGGCCATGGTTTCGCCGTAGCTATCAAGGATCTTCGGGTGAATGAAAACTTCTTGAAAAGGCACTTTACCCATGTTGTTGAGTCCCATGAGAACCATACGTGCAACCCAGAGCGTGATGATGTCGCGGGAGGTGATCAATGTGCTGGTGGGATAGAAATACTCGAGTTCCGGCGTCTGTTCAGGCCAGCCAAGAGTAGAATGAGGCCACAACGCCGATGAGAACCAAGTGTCTAGCACATCCTCTTGGCGAACGAGTCCCATCGACTTTAATTTCGTTTCTAACCCCGCATCCTCATTGCGAATACAAACATGCAGTGTCGCTGGCTCCTCAATCGACACATTGATTAGGCCAGCTGCTCGCTCAGGCATCGCTTCGATCTTGAACTTGAGCGACTGAGCTTGAGACGGCTCTTCAAAACTTCTGCTCCAAATCGGAATCTGATGTCCCCACCACAACTGCCGCCCAACTGGCCAGTCACGTTTTTCACCGAGCCAATCCAAGTAGCCACTCGCATAGCGTGGCGGGAAAATCTTGACGTCGCCGTTACTAACCGCGTCCATGGCAGACTGAGCAAGTTGTTCCATGCGAACAAACCACTGATCTGCAAGATAGGGCTCAATGGGTGTCTTGCTTCGATCGCTATGCTTTAGATCAATCTCTCGATCCTCAGTCTTTTCAAGGAGCCCCAGTTCATCGAGAGCGTCAACAATTTTTTGACGTGCTTTAGACATGGATAATCCCGCGTAGGAACCACCTTGCTCATTGATTGTTCCGTCGGCGTTCATAATGTTGATCATCGGCAAAGAACAACGAAGTGCGACTTCGTAGTCATTCGGATCATGTGCCGGCGTAATCTTGACTGCACCGCTCCCCAATTCAGGCTTCGCCCAAGTGTCTAAAACCAACGGTATTTCACGGTCGACGAACGGCAATCGGATTTTTCGCCCGTCGCTAGCCATCTCGGCAAGCAGGACTAAATGCGGAAGCACTTCCGTCCGTTGCACAGCAAGTTCATCCAGTTGGGATTGAACGGCGGGTTGGTCTTTTGTGCTGGCTGCCTGCAACTTTTCCAGTAGTTGTCGCTCGTACTTATCGAGAGCAGCGGCTGGCTCTGGATGGACAGCTACGGCCGTATCGCCAAGCATCGTTTCTGGCCGAGTTGTTGCGATAGTGACGTATTTTGGCTCTCCAGCCTTTGGGGCAATAAAGGGGTAGCGCAGATGCCAAAAGCTTCCTTTGACTGTTTCCGTAAATACTTCGTCATCGCTGACCGCAGTTTGCAAATACGCATCCCAATTGACTAGCCGCTTGCCTCGATAGATTAGCCCTTTTGAAAACAAATCGAAAAACGTTGTACGGACTGCTCGAGCGCACATCTCATCCAAAGTAAAACGGGTTCGACGCCAATCGCAGGAACATCCCATCCGTTGCAACTGCCCTAGAATTCTCTTTTCATATTGTTCCTTCCACTCCCAAATACGCTCAACAAGTTTTTCTCGACCAAGATCGTGTCGCGATTTATTCTCGAGATCTTTCAAGCGACGTTCAACCACGGCTTGTGTTGCAATCCCAGCGTGGTCAGTCCCAGGCATCCAGAGTGCGACGTAGCCTTGCATTCGATGCAGCCGAATTTGAATGTCTTGCAAGGTGTTGTTCAGGGCATGACCCAAGTGCAACGCACCTGTCACGTTCGGTGGCGGGATCACGATCGTGAAGGGTTTTTTGTTCTTGTCGACGTCGGCGTTGAAACAACCGTTTTCAAGCCACTTGTCGTAGATTTCTGTTGCGCTAGTGGCAAAATCGAAGCGGTTTGGTATCTCGTTGATTTCTGAGTTCATGATTGTTTTGAAGTTGATTCGACTGAGTTTGGATAAGAAAAGATTCTTCGTTTAACCGCGTGGGCATCGCCCCGAGCTTTCGCTATGAAAACGCGGCCCGATGGGCACGCGGTTAAACAAGTTGTGTGCGCAACCTTATGCATGAGTGCTCACTTGTTCAATTTGTATTCGACCGCATCGACAAGAGCGTGCCAACTGGCTTCGATGATGTTTTCACTCACGCCGATCGTTCGCCAAGTATCCTGGTCGTCTGCGCTTTCGATGTTTACCCGGATACGAGCTGCGGTACCCGCCTCGCCGTTGACAACTCGGACCTTAAAGTCTACCAACCGCATCGTGTCAAGGCTTGGAAAGAACGGCAATAGCACTTTACGAAGGGCTGCGTCCATGGCGTTCACCGGCCCGTGGCCTTCGGCAGCCTCGACCCTTACCTCGCCTTGGACCTGTACTTTGAGGATTGCTTCTGCGTAGGTCTGACCGCGATCAATATCCACATCACCAGATAGAATTTGATATTTGATCGGCTTGAAATGCTCGACGTAGGAACCGAGGCAGCGTTTCACAAGTAGGTCGAACGAGCCTTCGGCAGCTTCGAATTGATAGCCTTGATTTTCCTTGGCAACAACATCTGCAAGTATCTTGTCTAGAATTGCACGATCGTCGGGTAGTTTATGATCCGCGGTAAGCGCAGCGATGTTGGATCGACCTGAAAGTTCGCTGACCAAGATACGTCGCTCGTTGCCAACCAAGGCAGGGTCCATATGTTCGTAAGTGTGTGCAAATTTGTTGACAGCATGAACGTGCATGCCACCCTTATGCGCAAACGCACTTCGTCCAACGAAAGGCTGTCCGCTCCGAAGTTGGAGATTAGCTGTCTCGTAAACGTATCGAGAGAGTTCAGTGAGGTGCTCCAGCGAGCGTCCCCCTAGAACCGAGTATCCCTTTTTCTTAAACTGCAGATTGGCGAGGATAGTGACAAGGTCGGCGTTACCACAGCGTTCACCGATGCCATTGATCGTCCCTTGGACTTGCTCGCAACCGGCGTCGATTGCAGACAAAGAATTGGCCGTCGCCAAGTCACCGTCATTGTGGCAATGGATGCCCAAGCGTACCGGAACTTGAGCTAATGCATTGCGAGCGACGGTCACGATCGAGGCTACTTCCTCTGGCAATGTACCGCCATTGGTATCACAAAAGACGATCCACTTTGCGCCCGCAGTCGCTGCGGCGAGGATTGTTTTTAATGCATATTCTGGATTGGCTTTGTACCCATCGAAAAAGTGCTCAGCATCGTAAACCATTTCCGCATGCTTGGCCAAGTATGCGATGCTTTCGCCGATCATGTCGAGGTTTTCTTGGAGCGAGACACCTAGGACATTAATGGCATGGAAGTCCCAAGACTTGCCGACGACCGTTATTGCAGGCGTCTGAGCCGCG
This sequence comes from Pirellula sp., assembly GCA_043744075.1. Classification (GTDB taxonomy): domain Bacteria; phylum Planctomycetota; class Planctomycetia; order Pirellulales; family Pirellulaceae; genus JBKCUI01. The sequence continues at coordinate 11,671 of JAYTVL010000486.1, forward strand.
ACCAACGCTTTCATGCCTGGATCATCTTGGACTGCGACGCCTCGTCGGCGGGTCATACCAAAGGCGCAAATCTGACTCTGGCCTAATGGCAGAGATCGCACCCTTTGAAAGAACAGCGTATCCTTTTCGTTGGAAAGCGGATAACCGCCCTCAATCATGTCGATGCCCATCTCTGCAAGCCGAACTGCAATGTTCAGCTTGTCTTGGAGCGAAAGGCTTACGCCTTCTCCCTGGGTTCCGTCTCGCAGAGTTGTGTCGTAAGTATGAATGCATCGAACCGACATGATGATTTGTTTTGGTTAAGTGAAGCGTCTTATTAACGAAAAAACCCCTGAAGCCACCGCTTAGGCCCCAGGGGTTTTGATTTGTAATCCACACGGCTGATTTGCACGTGCTTTGGATCCCCGAGGCCTAATCGCAGTGGGGAATAATAATCACTCGCGTAAAGTGGATCGTGTTTGTTTTCATGGATCGTATTTGGGGGCTAGAACAGTGAAAACCTGACATTCGCAGAATTCAGTTCAAGTGAGACCGGATTATAGTGAATCCGGTTCGCTTTTGGGAGGGGAATCTTGTGAACTAAACCGACTGTTTGTATCCCAATTTCCCTAATACGCCCAACAATTCATCGGTCGTAATGTACCTGCGATGATGGTCGACTTTGTATGCGTCAATGGCTTCAGCCAGTTGCCGACCCGCAGGCGAAAGGTTGTTGTAGGAATTGCCGAACTGCCTTCGCTCGCCGCGTTCCCCAGTCCCGGGCAGTTGACGGCGATCAACGAAGGGAGCTTCCTGGGCGGGTTGATATGGTGTTGCTGGAGAAGCCGAATTCATTCTGTATTGTCCCTGGCGGTTGGCTGCAAGCGATAGAATTGACGGGAAACCAACACAAATGTAGGTCACGCCTGGGAACAGGCAAGCACCATTCGGCTTGATCGAACTAAGGTGGAATCGGTCGAACGCCGCTTGGGAGCTTTGGGAAGATTGTAGGGATGCTACGGAATATGACGGTCTTTAGTCGGAAAAGGCTGTCGATGCGTTTGGGTGCAGACGTTTCTAAAGAAACGAGTCGCCAATTGGACTGCCATTGATACAATACTGTTATGGATATTAAGGAGGAGCTCCGAGAGATTATTATCGCCTTCAATAAAGCGTCGATCGAGTACGTGCTTTGCGGCGGCATGGCGGTTGCCTTTCATGGTTACTCCCGTTTCACGAAAGACATCGACATTCTTATCGAACACGACTCATTGGCAAAAGCACTTGAGATAGCGGCAGGGATCGGTTTCCTAGATTCTTCGGGAAGAATCGCGTTTCCAAACATCGAGCTACACCGCGTCTTAAAAACCGAAGGTACTGAATATCTCATTCTTGACTTGATGGTAATTTCCGGCATTGATGACAAAGCTTGGAATGAGAGGACTTGGTTTGACTGGGAAGGGCTCCCGATCTGCGTAGTCTCAGCTGAGGGGCTTGTCAGCATGAAGCGACGAGCTGGCCGGGATCAAGATTTGCTAGACATCAAAATGTTAGGTTTCGAGCCTTAACAGCAAAGGGACAAGTGTGGAGCGGCGGAAAATTGAAGTGGATATGTCAAGCAAAGCGATCGAGGCTCGGATAAATGAGGTTTCCCAACTGAGGAAGCTTGGATTGTCCATTGCCAAAGCCAAACCGATTGCTAAGCCGACAAACGCAACAGTCCATAGTGAGGCGTGTCCAGAACCGAGGTAGAACGATTGGCCTCAATTGTACATTTGTACTACCCCTTCCTCCCAATATTGAATGACGTGTATGTGCTTGATGCTCAAACGTGTTTTGACCAATCCAAAATGACTTTTCCGGATTGCCCTTTCTGCATCGCCTCAAAACCTTTTTCGAATTCGGTAAAATGAAACCTGTGAGTAATCACTCGGGAAATATCCAAACCACTTTCCAATAAGACCGACATCTTGTACCACGTCTCGTACATTTCGCGGCCATAGATTCCTCGAATGGTCAACATGTTAAAAACGACCAAATTCCAATCGATAGCGATTGGCTCCGATGGGATTCCTAGCATCGCGATCTTGCCGCCATGGCACATGTTTGAAAGCATCGTTCGCAAAGCAGCGGGAGCGCCTGACATTTCCAATCCGACATCAAACCCCTCGCGCATTCCAAGTTCTGATTGGGCGTCGGCCATCGTTCGATGCCGTGCATCGACAGCCAAGGTCGCGCCCATTCGCTTGGCAAGGTCAAGGCGAAATGGGTTTACATCGGAAACAACAACAAATCTAGCGCCAGCATGCTT